>JAFWSS010000237.1 GCA_017524385.1 Prevotella sp. | reverse complement strand
TTCAGGTCTCTTTATGCCATATCAGCATTTCTTTCGGCATCTTGTCCACATCCCTGTCTCGCCGTAGCCCGCTACGCCTTAACTTCGTTGACGTTGCTATGGCTCGGCAGAGCAAGCGAGCTTTCTCTGCTCTCGCTTTACGCAACGTTCGACAGCGATGCGGCCAATCTGCTCGAAACAAATACTAATCTGGCATAAATCCCAATGACCTATTTGGGTTAAATTCAAACAGCTTCTAAGAAAATAAAGTAGTCCCCTTCGCGCGGTAACCGCGCGAAGGGGCTTGTCAACCTCTTCCATCCCCTTCTCGTCAGAAGTAGGCAACAGCGATTTCTGTGCGGATGTTGCCATACCGCAGGGTGCCACTGACGGGGCGTCCGTCTTCGTCACAGGAGTACTCTGCCGTGTACGATGTCCCCTCGTCGCAGTCTGCCGCCACGGGACAACCCGCGCTGAAATGCAGTGGAAGCATGTGGCAATAATCCCCCATTACGCCCGTGCTTGTCAGGCTCCAGCAGATAGCCGACTCTGTGCTGATGGGGCATCTAAGACAGCGCCAGCCATCCGAAACACTGGGGCTGCACCGGGGGGAAGGTCCCGTCTCGGTGCAGCCCCGGCTTCCATGCCGACCTGCTGCGGTCAGAAGCGCACGGTCACGCCACCGTGCAGTTGCAGGTGGGCGGGATTGTCGGCCACACCGATTCGCATGAAGAAGGGGTTGCCCCAGCCCGTCTCTACAAACAGGCCCCACATGGGGGTTATGAAATACTCCGTCCCGATGCCGAGGCTGTATTCGAAGCGGACCTTGTCGGCAATGCCAAGGCCGGCTCTCGCCGCGGCATAGCCGTTCCAGCCTGTGCGCCCAGCATCGGGGACGGGCAGGAAGTGGTAGTAGGCGTTGGCTCCGAACGCGAAGGCCAGGTCGGAGCCCGACCCATCGGCACGCAGTGTCTGGGGGTTCAGCGTCGCGTAGGTGACGTCGCGCACGGCGAGCCGCGCACCGACATCGAAGGACTGGGACAGGGAGCGGTTGTACTCGATGCCGATTTCGTTGCCGACGGTCTTGGAGAAGGCGTCGGACTGCTGGCTGAGGCCTACCAGGTGGTAGTTGTACTCGACCTTGATGTTGTTTTTCCGTGTCACCGGATTCTGCACATCGGCATGCTGAGCCATGGCCATGTGCGCGCCCAGCAGGATACATAATAACATTGTTGCTTTTTTCATGATATAAAAATTATTTGTTATTCACTTATTTTTAGCCGTTTATCACAATTGTCTGTTCTACAGATGCAGCATGTACATTCAAATTGATGTTCTTGAAACGAAGTATTTCATTCCATTCTGGATCATACCGGTATATTAATGTCCGTCTCTACCGATTCCTGCATCACTCCGTTTTCGTCCTCGTAGGTGTCTCTCTCTTCATACAGCCACGAGGTCTGATTCACGTCGTTGATGTACTCATGGGGTGGGGAATTGGTCGTCGTTGGGGTCGCAGGCTGCCATCATCATTGTGGCTGCCAAAAATAGAATGCTTGAGATATTTCTAAATGTTTTCATTGTGTTTAAATTTTAAAGGTTGCACAATATTTGACTAAACTTACTTTGTCAGTATTATTGCCAGGATGTTCCTGATGAATGTGTTAACTCGTGAATTCGTTAATGTGTGATTGAATTCGTTAATTCATTAATGTGTTAATTCGTTAATCTTCGATGCGCCAATGACTAACACATTAACACGTTAACACATTCACACATTTACACATTCGTTCTGCATCATTTTCATTTTTTCTCCTTTCTTGTTATCATTTATTTTGCCTTAATTGCTTGATTTCTTAGTCACTTGTTGAAAACTTTCTTGTCTTTGTTTTCTGATGCAAAAGTACTGTCATTCTGTCAAATAAAATTGCCGATTCCTTGCGGGTTTTGCTCAATTTCTCTACGATGACACACGCTTTTGCCGATATGTGAAAAAGTATTTGTATATTTGCAAATTGAAAATACTTAAATTACAACAGTTAAGAATATGTCTCAGAAGATAAAAGTAATTGACGATTCGACGAAGGCCGAACTCCGCGCTATCGACAATACCGGAGCAAATATTATCGAGAAGGATTTCTGCCTTGTTATGGACAATTCGGCAATAGTGAAATATGCTGTCATTGATGCGCCTCTGCGTACTCCCGAACACCGTATAATGCTGGTTAAGAAAGGCTCTGTCGACCATACGTTGAATTATGTGGACTTCCATACTTCGGAGGGCGAAGTGCTGATGATACCTGCCAACTATATTATCAATATTAACGGTCATTCGCGCGACTTTAACGCACGTGTTCTCTCTTTCCGTTTTGCAAACATGGCCGATGCCGGTCTGGTGGGATACGATGCCGTGAAGCTACGACTCGGCTACAGCGAGGAGCAGGTATTCGAGAATTTCTTCCAAATGATGAACCAAGTACTCAAATCGCCCACGGCGGGCAAACGCGATTTTGAGCATCTCGTTATCTCCATGCTTTTCCGCATTCAGGGCCTCAACTCTGCACAGAACGGATTTCAGGCTCCAGCTATGGGTGACCGAAAACAGGCAATTGTTTCAAAATTCATGCAACTCCTCAACGCAAACGGTCCTGCTCCGCGTTCCATAGCCTACTATGCCGATAAACTTGGCGTTTCGGCCAACTATCTTAGTGTCGTGGTTAAAGAAAGGTCAGATCACACAGTCATGGAGTGGGTGGACATAAGAACCGTGACACAGATAAAACTACTACTTTTTGACCCAGACAATCTAACGGTAGACCAAATCGCCGAACGCTTGAATTTCTCTTCCTCATCACAGATGATAAGGGTGTTTAAAAAACTGACGGGCGCCACCCCTATTGAATACAGGAAAACCAAATCAGAGGAAATCAGGAAGAAGAAACCTTCCAACTGATAGTTGCTATGTATTCGTTTGCAAGTCTGACCCATCAACTCTATTGATTTATCGCCACGGCAAGCACACCACGCTTGCCGTGGCTCTCTTTTTCTACTCCTTGCTTTCCGGCTCTGTCTCATTAATTTGAAATTTCCACCTTTCAAGATACAACAAAGAGTCATAGTATCTGTTGACGGTTTCAATTTTTACTATGGATTGAAACGCAACCTACGTTGGAAACGCTATTGTCTTTTCCTGATTTTGGTTGACAGTTTTTTTGCCTTTTTCCTGATGTCGTAGTAGGTCCAATGTAGGTTCGCTGTACCTTCGCTGTAGGTTCGCTTACGGAGCGAAGCCACACTGAACCCACACTGAACCTACAGCGAGGAGACATCAGGACACCCTTATTTCAGATAAACGCCTCAATTCTCAACTATTTCCGCCTTGTACGGCTGTGCGGTATCGTATTCGCCATACTCGCAGCCTACGTTTTCCACGTGGATTCGGTCGAGCAGTTTGCCGTCGACATATAGGCAGACTGTGCCTCGCCCGTTGCCGCCGTTCCATAGGCGGTTGTGTCGTTTGAGGCCATTGGGAGCCTCGTAGTTCACCAGCAGCATGTCGCTCTTGTCGCACACGATGTCCGTCACCATGCGGTTGCGCCATGTCCGCTGTTCCACATGCCAGACAATCTGCGTGTCGGTCTCGTAGCACTTGAACTTGGTGCGGCATCCTGTCCAGAACTTCGAGAAATTGAACTCGAAGGCTTTCCCCTCATACCAGAAGGCGGAGAGCAACTGCCGCGGTAAGGCGACCGGTCCAATCTTGGGTCTGCCGCCCCCAATATCAAAGACACTGTCGGTTAGCTTTCGCCCCGTCAACTCACTTGTCATGTTGCACGACGAGAGCCATACCCACGGGGAGATGAAATCCTGTCCCCAGTTCTTGTCGGCGTAGCCGTAGCAGTCTTCGGGACGGACGACATATCGCCTGCCATTGAAGACAATCTCCCCTTCGTAGGCGGTCTTCATCCCTTCGGCAT
>JAFWSS010000236.1 GCA_017524385.1 Prevotella sp. | reverse complement strand
TTTTTGCGGCGGGGTCCCACCTCTTCCCATCCCGAACAGAGAAGTTAAGCCCGCCTGCGCCGATGGTACTGCAATGCAATGCGGGAGAGTAGGTCGCCGCCTCCTTTAAAGGACAGCCCCGTCGCTCGATGAGCGGCGGGGTTTTTTTCGTTTCTGGAGGTAAATCTCCTGTTTGCCTCCCTGTTCCAAAAAAATTAGTATTTGATTTTTATTTGTGTGCGCACACAATAAAATATTTTAAAATCCACCTTAAAAGTCTTATGAAATCTTAAAATAGGTCAATAGTTGCTATTTGTTGGTGGTTTTATGACATTTTTTTGTACCTTTGCATCGAGATAATTAAAGAACGCATACTTATCTTCTTGATGTCAAGGGGCGTTCAAAGTATTAACAGGAGCTTTTTGCTTGGCGTTGACATTTCAGCCAGCACATTTTGTTTTTTTTCCAGGCTCCATAAAATAAATATTGAATGAAGACTGCATTGAAAAATTGTTTTGTTGTGATTGCATTTCTTATGTTTGCCAGCCATTCGTCTGCTCAAACTTCAAATTATGACTGGAGTTCAGTGGTCGATGCCATCATAATGGTTGAAAGCAGGGGAAATTGCAACGCTCGTAATGGTATCTATTGTGGACCTCTCCAAATTGCACCCTGTCTTGTGAATGAAGTAAACAATATTCTCAAGCGTCGCAACAGCACGAAGAGATATTCTCTCAACGACCGTTTTAGTAAGGAAAAGTCAAAGGAGATGTTTGTCATCATCCAGTCTTATTACAATCCCTCCAACAATGTGGAGCGTGCCATTCGCATGTGGCAAGGAGGAATAAGGTATAAGGTGAGCAAGACACAGCGTTATTTTGAAAAAGTGATGAGTTATCTTCGTTAAGGATACACATATGCAACAAGGCGGTTTCGAAAGAAACCGCCTTGTCGCATATAATCGTTATTGTTTAAGATGTGAGATGCCCAATTGGGCATCTCACATGCATTAATAACTTCTTGCAATGATGACTCTTGCCACGGAAGGTTTCCCGCTTACCATGTCAACACCGGGTGTTTGCTCTAGTCCGAACGGTACGCAACGAATGGTGGCTTGCGTCTCCTCTTTGATGCGTGCTTCGGTTTCTGCCGTTCCGTCCCAATGGCAAAGGAAGAAACCACCATCTTTCACGCGCTCCTTGAACTCTTCGTAGTTGTCGCACTCATAGATGCGTGAGTCACGCCATTGCCGAGCCTTCTCAAGCATTGACGTTTGTATGTCTTTCAACAGTTGCTCCACATGTTCCACAATGCCATCTATTGAGTGCGTCTCCTTCTCGAGTGTGTCACGGCGCATCACCTCGATGGTGCCATTTTCCAGGTCGCGGCCACCCATCACCAAACGTACGGGAACGCCTTTCAGTTCATAGTCGGCAAACTTGAATCCGGGACGTTTGTTGTCTGAGTCATCATATTTCACCGAGATGCCGGCGTCGCGTAAGGCACCGATGACCGGAGACAGTCGTTCGCTGATGGCGGCCAATTGCTCCGCTCCCTTTGTGATGGGTACGATGACCACTTGTATGGGAGCGAGTTTCGGAGGGAGCACCAAGCCATTGTCGTCGGAGTGGGTCATGATGAGGGCGCCAATCAAGCGTGTGGAAACGCCCCATGAGGTGGCCCATACATATTCCGGCTTGTTCTCTTTGTTCAGATAGGTCACTTCGAATGCCTTGGCGAAATTCTGTCCAAGGAAATGTGATGTGCCGCTTTGCAAAGCCTTTCCGTCCTGCATCATAGCCTCAATGGTGTAGGTGTCGAGTGCGCCAGCAAAACGTTCCGTCTCGCTCTTCACACCCTGGACGACAGGCATGGCCATCCATTCTTCAGCAAAACGTGCATATACCTTAAGCATCTTGCGAGCTTCCTCTTCAGCCTCCTCACGAGTGGCATGGGCGGTATGTCCTTCCTGCCATAGGAATTCTGAGGTGCGCAGGAAGGGGCGTGTGCGCATTTCCCAACGCATCACGTTGCACCACTGATTGCACATCAATGGAAGGTCTCTCCAGGACTGTATCCAATTCTTATAAGTGTTCCAAATGATGGTTTCCGATGTAGGACGGACGATCAACTCCTCTTCCAACTTGGCGGCAGGGTCAACCTCCACACCGCTTTTGTCCTCTTTAGCACGAAGGCGGTAATGTGTCACCACGGCGCATTCCTTGGCAAAGCCTTCCACGTGCTCTGCCTCGCGAGACAAGAATGATTTTGGAATCAGCAAGGGGAAATAGGCATTCTGTGCCCCCGTCTCCTTGAACATCTTGTCCAATTCCTGTTGCATCTTCTCCCAGATGGCATAGCCATAGGGCTTGATGACCATGCATCCGCGAACGGCAGACTGCTCTGCCAAGTCGGCTTTCATTACCAAGTCGTTGTACCACTGGCTGTAGTTCACCGACCGCTTTGTCATTTCTTTTAGTTCTTTTGCCATTGATCTGTTTATAATTGTTTTATTCCATCATATTTACCATGACAGGACAGCATTTATCAGCGTTCTTGCCATTATGAAGGAAATGGATGAATTTTGACTGCAAAATTACCAAATAATAATCAAAAACACCTCTACACCTTTTTATTATTTTTCATTTATTATGATGGAAAGTGTGTTTTTGTGTATCAACATTGCATCATATTGCTTAAAAAAGGTGGTTTTTTTCAAAAAATAACATTTTTCTTTTGTTATCAAAATGATTTTGTACTATCTTTGCAACATCTTAATGCTCATGAAAGGGCAAAATGCCATAGAGCAAAGAAGACTTGATTTATTAACATTATAATTTTTTTAATGATGAAAAAGACTAATTTTATCGCATACGTTATGTGTGCATTGATGGTGGTGGGATGCTCCACTGCTGCAGGTACAGGTACACTTCTTGGTGCTGGTGGTGGTGGCGCTCTTGGAGCACTGCTCGGACAAATCATTGGCCACGACACTAAGAGCACTGTCATTGGCGCAGCAATTGGTACTGCTGTTGGCACTGGCGCCGGCGCACTCATTGGCAAGCATATGGACAAGGTGAGGGCTAAGGCTGCTGCCGTGGATAATGCACAAGTGACAGAAATCACCGATGCCAACGGCCTCAAGGGCGTGAAGGTTGCCTTCGGCGACATCCTCTTCGACACTGCCAAGTACAACCTCAAGAACAATGCCAAGATGTCTCTCAACGAATTGGCCACCCTGCTCAAGAGCGAGCCTTACATTCAAATCGACATCCAGGGACATACCGACAGCACAGGTTCAGACAAAGTGAACGACCCGCTTTCACAAAACCGTGCACAAGCTGTTGCCCAATATCTGGTGAGCCAGGGCGTGTCGGCAACTCAGTTCAAGAACGTTTCCGGCTTCGGTTCACACCAACCCATCGCTGACAACTCCACAGCAACCGGTCGTGCACAGAACCGCCGCGTGGAAATCTACATGTACGCCAGCCAGGCCATGATCGACGCTGCCAATGCTGGTACCCTCCAATAAGAACAAAAATCAAAGTTATTATTGCTATAGAGAGGGCGGATGATTCATCCGCCCTTTTTACCATCAATCATCCCCCCATCCAATTGTAGGAGAAAGAGCCATGCGGTTGTTCAAATGGGTTTTCAAAATGCTGAAGAGGATAGTCGTCTTCTTCTTTGTATCCACCATTCTTGCAGTGGTGGCATATCGGTTTGTGCCTGTTCCCGCCACCCCCCTCATGGTCATCAGGAGTGTGGAAAGGATTCATCATAAGGAAGGTGGCTGGGTGCACCATTCTTGGAAACCTCTTGACAAGATGTCCAAGCACCTCCCTGTGGCAGTCATGGCGAGTGAAGATGTCAAATTCCTTCTACACAACGGTTTTGACACAGATGCCATCAAAAAGGCAGCCGAACACAATAAAAAAAGCAAGAAAATCATCGGAGGCAGCACCATCACCCAGCAGACCGCCAAGAATGTTTTCCTATGGCCGGGGCGCTCATGGGTGAGGAAAGGTCTAGAAGCCTATTTCACCGTTCTCATCGAATTTTTCTGGAGCAAGCATCGCATCATGGAGGTGTATCTCAACTCCATCGAGATGGGTGACGGGGTCTTCGGTGCAGAGGCGGTGGCACAGCAGCATTTCAACAAATCGGCGGAAGCGCTCACACGCTCTGAATGCGCACTTATAGCAGGTTCCCTGCCCAACCCCATCAAATATGACTCGAAAAGACCTGGCAGATACCTGCTCAAGAGGCAGGGAAAGATAGAGAATGAGATGCGGTTCATTCCCACCTTTCCGAAGGAAGGGGAGAATTTCGACCCAGAGACCGCCGATGGGACATTGTATCAGTAACCGCCCCGGATAAATACCTCCTAGCAAAACCATATGGACACACAAAATTTCCTTGAGCAACTCAACGACAGCCAACGACAGGCAGTGGAATATTGCGACGGACCATCGCTCGTCATAGCAGGTGCAGGTTCTGGCAAGACTCGCGTCCTCACCTATAAAGTCGCATATCTGTTGCAGTTGGGATACAAGCCTTGGAGTTTGCTCGCCCTCACTTTCACCAACAAGGCGGCAGGAGAGATGAAGCAACGAATCGCCAACATCGTGGGCGAGAAACTTGCCGCATACCTCAACATGGGCACTTTCCACAGCATCTTCGCCAGGATATTAAGAACGGAAGCAGGGCATGTAGGCTATGGTGGCAACTATACCATTTACGACGAGACGGACTCAAGGGCACTTCTCAAGAACATCATCAAGGAAATGAAACTTGATGACACCAAATACAAACCTGCTGCCGTACACAATGTCATATCCCTCGCGAAAAACCGGCTCATCACACCAGAGATGTATGAGAAAGACAGGGAGGCAAGGGATAGGGACAACTCCGAAAACCGACCGCTGCTCTATCAGGTTTACATCGAATATGCACTTCGATGCAGGCAGGCCAACGCAATGGATTTCGACGACCTCTTGCTCAACACCTACATCCTCTTCAATACCAATGAAGATGTCAGAAGAAAATATGTGGACAGGTTTGAATTCGTGCTCGTAGATGAGTATCAAGACACCAACTATGCCCAACAGCAAATCGTTTACCTGCTCACCAAGGAGAGGCAGCGGGTGTGCGTCGTAGGCGACGATGCCCAGAGCATCTATTCTTTCAGAGGTGCCAATATTGAGAATATCCTTGGTTTTCAAAAACTTTACGATGACACAAGGCTTTTCAAACTGGAAAGGAATTACAGGTCGACCCAGCAAATCGTCAATGCGGCAAACAGCCTCATCAAGCATAACGAGCGACAGATAAAAAAGGATGTTTACAGCAAGAAAGAGGTGGGCGACGCTGTCATCTACCAACCCCTTTACAGCGACAAGGAAGAAGTGATTGTCGTCGCCAAGTATATCAAGAGCATCATGCGAGAGGAGAATTGCGGATACGATGATTTCGCCATCCTTTATCGCACCAATGCGCAAAGCAGGCCTTTCGAGGAGCAACTCAGGAAGGAAGGCATCCCTTACCGCATCTTCGGAGGTCTCAGTTTCTATCAAAGGAAGGAAATCAAGGATGTCATCGCCTATTTCCGACTTGTGGTCAATCCCGATGACGAGGAAGCGCTGAGAAGGGTCATCAACTATCCCACCAGAGGCATCGGAAACGTCACTTACGAGAAAATCACGCAGAAGGCAAGGTCACAAGGCTCCAGCCTCTGGCAAGTGGTTTGCCATCCGGAGGATGCGGGGTTGTCGAAAGCCACGTCGGGCAAGATAGACCGCTTCCGCCAACTCATAGAACAATTCAGGCATCAGTTGACTACCGATGACGTGTTCACTTTGGGAACGAACATCATCAAGCAGACAGGCATAGCCAACGACATCGCCCTTGACACATCACCCGAGGGAATGGCTAGAAAGGAGAACATCGACGAACTGCTCAATGGCATGAAGGACTTCGTGGACTCAAGAAGGGAAGAGGGAAACAACGGTGTGTTCCTTGCCGACTTCCTGCAGGAAGTGTCGCTCCTCACCGACCTCGACGGTGGCGACGAGGAGGAAGAAAAGGGCAGGGTGGCTCTCATGACCGTCCACAGCGCCAAGGGATTGGAGTTTTCCACCGTGTTCATTGTTGGCATGGAGGAGAACATCTTCCCCAACAGCATGGCATCTACTTCAAAAAAGGAAATAGAAGAGGAAAGACGACTCTTCTATGTCGCCATCACAAGGGCGGAGAAGCATTGCATCATCACCAGTGCCCAACATAGGTTGAGATACGGAAGGCCGGAATTCAATTCGAGAAGCCGTTTCATCAACGACATTGATTTCAAGTTCGTGGACGTGGTGGGTTCTTCTGGTCCCTCGATGACGAGAGGTGGCAGCCAATGGGGCAGGGGGGAGAAGGATGCTTGGAGACCGCGAGTCACTGTCGACCCTCGACCTTTTAATGTGGAGAAGAAAAAACGTGGCTGGGGGACGACATCTCCAGTCTCTCCAAAGCCATCATCCTCAGCCACCCCCGATTCATCATCCTCAGGCACCTCGTCTCCACCTCCGAGCGGACTCCGTGAGGGGTGTGTCATAGAGCACCAGCGCTTCGGAATAGGAAATGTGGTGAAAATGGAGGGTAGGGGGGAGAACCTCAAGATCACCGTCCAGTTCCGATATGGAGGACAGAAAATATTGTTGGTCAAATTCGCCAAATTCAAAGTCATCGAGTGACGGGAATAGCCTCAGGACCTGTCATTTTTCTGCAATCATCGTTATTCATTTGCTTATGACTCATATCCGACAAAGTCTTCTCCGGGGTTCGACCTTAGCCCTTGTCTTGTGGCTCACCCATGCGGTTATGCTCGCACAGGGTGTGGAAAGGTCTTTCATCTTGGAACTGCCCCATCAGAATGACACCACCAAACTCCATGTCTTCCTTCCAGAGAAGGCCAAGGCAACAGGAAGGGCCGTCCTTGACTGCCCGGGAGGAGGGTACAGCCATCTGTCCATGCAGAACGAAGGCACAGACTGGTCTGAATTCTTCTGCCAGAAAGGCATCGCATTCTTCGTGCTGCAATACCGCATGCCAAAAGGCGACAGGAATGTGCCGATGAGTGACGCACGAGATGCCATGAAAATCATCAGGGATAGTGCACAACAATGGAACATCAATCCTTACGACGTGGGCATCATGGGATTCTCTGCTGGAGGCCATCTCGCATCCACCATCTCCACCCATTCGGAATTTGCTGAAAGACCCGACTTCTCCATCCTTTTCTATCCTGTCATCACCATGGGCAAGCGGGGCCAGCATGAAGGGTCGTGCCGCAACTTCCTTGGGAGCGACAGGGATGACGAAGCCATATGCAAGTCCTTCAGCAACGACACCCAGGTCAGAAGGCATCTCACCCCTGAAACCATCGTGCTGCTCGCCAACGACGACACCGGCGTGCCTCCCGTGGCCAATGGCATCGCTTATTACACCGCCATGCGAAATGCCGGCAATCCGTGTGCGTTGCATGTCTATCCACAAGGAGGCCATGGTTTCGGCATCAGAAAGACCTTTCCCTATCACCAACAAATGCTCTATGACCTCTCCGTATGGCTCGACAGTCTCAAGGCACCTTCGCCAACAGCCATCAGGGTGGCATGCATCGGCAACAGCATCACCGACGGGTCGGGTATCGATATGGCCGAAACGAAGGGATATCCCGCCCAACTGCAACAAATCCTGGGAGACAACTATCATGTAAGGAATTTCGGAGTGGGGGCAAGGACGCTGCTCAACAATGGCGACAGACCCTATATGAACGAATTGGCATGGAGAGACGTCCTCGCCTTCCAACCTCACGTCGTGGTGGTCAAACTGGGCACCAACGACAGCAAGACTGCGAATTGGAACCACAAGGAGGAGTTTGCGGGAGATTATCAAATGATGATAGACGCCTTGAATGCACTACAGACAAAACCGCGCATCTTCCTCGCCTTTCCCATCAAGGCTTTCCAAGACCAATGGACCATCACGGAAAAGGTCATCGCCGAGGAGGTCATACCTGAAATAGCACGGGTGGCTGAGAAAAACCATTTGGAAACCATCGACCTGCACAAAGCCATCGACAGGCAGGACATGATGACCTCCGACGGGATACATCCCAATGCCAAAGGGGCTGGAGCCATCGCCAAAATGGTGGCCGACGCCATACTGTCCCCACGGCCCGCACCTATGAAAGGGCAAAAGAGAAAAAGAAAATAACCGACTTCACTTCCACTCCATCCGCAAATGCAAACAGAAGATTTCAAACAAGTCATCAAACAACTCACCGCCATGTCGGTGGAAGAAAAGGCTGTCATGCCATGCACATGCCACATCAAGCAACTACCATCGGTAGAGGCTTTGAAAGAAATCGTGGCACTCGTGAGAGACATCGTGTTCCCCGCCTATTTCGACGACAAGCAGGGAGACCCGCTCTTCAAGAAATACCATGTCGGGGTCAACGTGGAGAGGCTCAGCCTGCTCCTGAATGAGCAAATCGCATTGGCACTCAGATTTGAAAAAGAGTGTGATGACGACATCCAAGACCAGGCACGAGAGAAGATGGTCCATTTCATAGAGACATTGCCCGAGGTGAAAAGGATGCTCTACACCGACGTTAGTGCCATCTACGACAACGACCCGGCAGTAAAAAACTACAGCGAGGTGATTTTCTGCTATCCCGTAGTGCAAACCATGCTTCACTACAGGGTGGCACACCAACTCTATGCCATGGGAGTGCCCATACTGCCAAGGATTCTCACAGAAATGGCGCATTCCGCAACAGGCATCGACATCCACCCAGGAGCGAAAATCGGCGAATATTTCGCCATAGACCATGGCACCGGAGTCGTCATCGGAGAGACATGCATCATTGGCAACCATGTCACACTTTACCAAGGCGTCACGCTGGGTGCCAAGAATTTCCAAGTGGATGACAATGGAAGACCTGTCAATGTGCCAAGGCATCCCATCATAGGCGACCATGTCACCGTCTATGCCAACTCCACCATCCTCGGAAGAATCACCATAGGGAGCGACACCGTCATAGGAGGTAACATATGGCTGACGCATAGTGTGCCTCCAGGGTCGAGAATCTTGCAAAGCAAGGCTGTCGATGTCTCTTTCAACGGTGGACTCGGCATCTAGGAAAAAGAATAATCGACATTTCAATGCATAAGGTCTAAGGTCCTATAAGTCTTATAAGTCTAACGTCTATCGCCTATGGATGTTTTCGACAAGGAAAAAAGACACAAGGTGATGTCGGCTATCAGGGCGAAAAACACCAAGCCAGAGATCATCGTCAGGAAATACCTCTTCTCAAGGGGGTTCCGTTACAGGTTATACCATAAAAGGCTGCCTGGACACCCAGACCTAGTCATGAGAAAATACCGAACCTGCATCTTCGTCAACGGTTGTTTCTGGCACGGGCATGACAACTGCAAGGCTTTTAAAATGCCGAAAACCAATACCGAGTTTTGGAAAAACAAAATAGAACGGAACAAAACAAGGGATAAGGAGGGATTGGTGCAACTGTCCAAGATGGGATGGCACACCATCGTCGTTTGGGAGTGTCAACTCAAGCCTTCCATCAGATTGCAAACACTCACTGCGCTGGAATATACGCTCAATGCCATCTACCTTAAAGACCACTCCGTCGGTTATCGCGACCTTGAGGAAGACGGTCAAAGCGAAGGTTTGGCTGCAGAAAGCAGAGAAGACCCAATAGAATAACCTTATATGTATAATATCGTATGTCGTATTGATGATATTCCATCATCGTTGGTGTCGTTGCCGGCAACATCACATCAAGGTTGACTTCCCGACAAGAGAAAGGATGCTTGCAATACCTCATTCTTGGTGTCGTTGGAGGAAGCGCGAAGGGATGACTCTTCCTGTTGCTCCATATCCAATGGGAAGGCACCAGGACAAATAGGTGGTTCTACCATAGGTGCTGTTGTAGTATCATGGCAGTGGAACAAATGAAATGAATCCATATGCGTTCTTTTCTCTGTTTTGCATGAATATTGAAAAATAATCAATATTTATTGAATTTATGTTAATTACTGTTAATTATTCCTTGAAACTATTTGTCGAAAAAGAAAAAAAACATATCTTTGCAACGTGTTTTTAACACATGTAGTTTTTAACTGTATTAATACAAAAAAATTTACCATTATGAAAAAGAACTATTTCATGCCTGCAACCAAGGTTGTGACCGTGAATGTGAAGGACATCTGCGAAGTGCAGATCGACACAAAGTCTCCTGAGGATGACTCCAACACAACCACAGAGGCTCCTCTCTTCTAAATTGCAGAAAAGAGCTATTGGCCAGGCATGAGTTGCCTGGCCTTTTTTTGTCTATGGGCCACCTTTCATACAGGCAGAATGCCTGGCTATTTCTGGCTGTTGGAGTACCATTCATATGCATCGTAGGCATTTTTGTCAAATAATCGGTGCATAAATGAAAAAATACTAGATTTTTTTTGGTAGGTAGAAAAAAATGCCTATCTTTGTATCGTTTTTGATAATTTATTGTTTAACAACTAAAATTTACTGTTATGAAGATTTATTCTGAACCGATCACAAAGGTCGTGACTGTGAATGTTAAGGACATCTGCGAAGTGCAGATCGACACCAAGTCTCCTGAGGATGACTCCAACACCACAACAGAGGCTCCCCTCTTCTAATTCACAGAAAAGAGCAACAAGCCAGGCTTCTAGCCTGGCTTTTTTTGTACAATCATTTCTTTCAACATTCGATATAAAATGAGAAGAACATGCATTTTGTGTTTGGCATGCGTCTTGGTATCATGCTTCTGCGCGTGCAGGGGAACTTCTGCTACGAAACAAATCCCTAGTGAGGATTCCACGGATGTGGCGAGGGTGGACAACCCGCGTTTCTTCGAAGTGATGAAACCTTATCTGAGTGAAGGATATACGGTGAAGATGGTTCCTTCAGGCATTAGCATGCTGCCCGTCATCCATGATCGAGAAGACGTGGTGTTGTTGAAGGAAACAAAAGAAGTGGTTCCCGGCGACATCGTGCTGGCTGAGATAGAAAAAGACCATTACATCATGCACCGCGTTGTGAGTAAGGAAGGTGCGGGTGTTACGTTGAAAGGTGACAACAACCCAGGGACAGAGCATGCCATGCAGGCTGATGTCCTGGCCAAGGTCGTCGGCATCAACAAGGGGGGAGCGAAGGTGAGAGGCATCGACACCAGTGGGCAACTGGAAGCCACAGACACCTACTGCAAAAACTCATCCCTCCGTTTGGACACGAAGGGAGCGGCAATCATCAAGGTGGACACTGTCGGCCATATGGTCGACATGCATCGCATTGTCACTTTCAATGAGACGGCAAAGACCATCTGGGATGAAATAGAAAAGTTGGAAGACTTCACGCTTCAGAAGATGGTTGAAATCGTCACTGCCGAATACGACATCGACATGCAGACGGCATATGACGACTGCAGCAGTTTGCTTCAGGAATGGGTGGCGTCGGGTTTGGTGGAAAAGAAGGTCATTCGCCCCTGATCACCATGCGGTGGTTGCGCAATTCATTTTCCTCGTTGAGGAAAAGATTGCCCAAGAACATCTCCATATGCATCGTCGTGGGATACACCCCTTGATGCATGTTGGTGTAGCATGCACGGATAATGGCATTTCGGAAAAACCATGCTTCCCGGAAGAAGGTGTCGTTTTGGAAATGATATCCGAGAGACAAGAAGTATTTCATTGAATAGACGAATGTGGCACGGCTGTTTGCATATTGGAAAGCATTGATCATGAACAACTTGGCAATGAATTCGCTCAAATGGCGAAGACGATGCTGCGGGGTTAGTTTGGAGAGGTCGATACTTCGCTCATTGGAGAACAGGTAGTTGAGGTATGGCTTGATTTCCTCGTGCTTCGGATAGAGTACGGCGGTGTTGCCCAAAACCCATTCTTTCTTGCTGGCGGCAGCCTCTCGCAGCTGGCCAGAGTTATGGTATAGGTTGTGAAACATGGATCGGTGTGCGAAACTGAATGATTCGGGGGTAAGTTCGAATTCGCCTCTCTCAAAATAGTCGACTATGCGCACAGCCACTTTGTCTGCCTCTTCAAAACGGTGGTGATGCCCACCGCCGTGGCTTTGCTTGTGCTGCTCATGGTAAAAAGCCCGGACTTCGCTACGTGTGCGCTCTATGTCGTATTTGCCTTCTATATGATTGATGATGATGCGTAGCAAATCGGCACTAGGCTTCAAGTCAACAACCGACTGGATGCCAAATGCGGTGAGCCACAGCAGGCACGCTTCTCGCTCTTGCTTATTCCTGCTCGTCAGGTATTTTTTTATTGTTTCCATGGTGGTGTGAATAATCGTAAACTAGTCTGAACATGCAAAAATATAAATAATATGTCAAATCTCCAATTTTTTCAAGAAAATATGGAGTAAGAAGTTTGTGTTAGTGGGGATAACTGGTTTTTTTGTAGTCGTTATTCCTTTTTTCGTCCTGCTGGTGAATGTCTGACAAAAGACATCAAAGCTGCGTGCGAAGCAAGGGGAGGTCCTCGCCATGTTTTTTTAGTGAAACAAGACAGATGAATCCTTTTTTTTCACTATATTTGCATGGGGAAATGTCGCCCGAAGGATGCCAGGCCACAATCAAGGTTGAAGCCCGTCAGTTGGCATCAAATCACCTTTGTGGGCAAAGAGGTCTTGACTGATTACAGTCTATTGACCGCGCCTGTATTGCAATGGGTTGTGCCCATTCACACGCTTGAAGAACTTGGAGAATGAGGCTTGGTCGGCAAAGTGGAGTATCTCGCTGATGCGTTGTATGCTATAGTCGGTTGTCTTTAGCAACCAACAGGCTTCAAGCATGAGGTGCCGATTGATGAATGCAGCCACCGTGGAATGCGTGATTTGCTTGGTCATCATCGATAAATAGCGAGGGGAGATGTTCAATTTCTCTGCATAGAAGGAGATGTCGTGATGTTCACGGAAATGTTCGCGAATCAGTTGCTGGAACTCGATAAACAATTTGTATGAATGTTGGGAGATGTATGCCTCCTTGTCAATTTCAACAACAGCCATCAGGTCGGCGAGCAAAAGGCCATAAAGAGACTGAAGAGCTTCTGTTGTATGGTTATGGGGATGGTTGATGTGGCTTATGAACATCATCATCGCATTACGCAAGTTCTTCTGTGCCATCTCGTCAAGATGGATGACAGGGTCGCTGCCGCCCATCAGCGTGAAGGTTGCACTTTTGAACACGTTGCGAGCCACTGGGCATTGATAGACGAAGCTCGAACTCACAATCAAGCAGATGGCCTCATAGTCCTCTGTCACTTCTATGATGGCAGGAGGTATGTGAGGGGGGAAAAAAAGGAAATCACCAGGATGGGTTGTCAATTCATATTTGTCATATTTTATCTTGGCTGTCCCTTTTTCAAAAAGCGCATAGATATAACTGTTGACACATGCATTTATTTGGCTGTCGTCCAAACGAAGGTCGCGGTCAACGTGTTGGCACACAATATTTCCTTTCCATACATTGTTGTCTTGTGTTAAGCTTTGGTCGGTATTCATAAGTTTTAAGATATACTCTTTCAGCAGCAAAAGTAATAATTATCCATCATATTTGCAAAAAAATCTGTTATTTTTCACTAAAGTTTCCCACCTTTTGTCAGCCCATTGTTTATGAGGATTATCAAATTCGAAAGACTTTGACTTCCCCGATAAACAAAGGGTTTTAACACACGTCTAAAAAATGTTAAAGGAGATTTAGGATGCCGCCTTTCTTCGT
>JAFWSS010000235.1 GCA_017524385.1 Prevotella sp. | reverse complement strand
TTGGAGCAGCGAGAGCAGAGTCAAGCTTGCTTGAACTCTGCCGAGTCGCGACAAAAATCAGCGAAGCTAATTTGGAGCAGCGAGAGCAGAGTCAAGCTTGCTTGAACTCTGCCGAGTCGCGACAAAAATCAGCGAAGCTAAGAAAAATGCCAGGCTCATTTCCTCGAAGGGCGTGGCGAATAGACGGGGGAATCTGAAATAGTCATTTCAATTCTGTCGCATCCTTTATAACAAGCGCAGCGAGAGTGAGTCCGAATATGGCAGTGATGTGTACAAGAGAACCGTTTGTATGGAGTACATCATCATCATTCTTCTCCATATTTTTTAGCAACTCATCTGAGAAGACACATTTGAATTTTTTCTTTGGAAATGTTTTCCTTTTCTTGAAGTGATTTCTCAGAGCTCTTGCCAGAGGATCGCCATTCACCTTCCAAAACTCATCGACTTTCACTCTTGCTGGATCCATTTTCAATGCCGCTCCCATGGATGAGAACAGCCTGGCCTTAGTCTTGCAAGTCATATCTATGAGCAAAGCCTTGTCCTTGAGGGAGTCGATGGCGTCAATGACATAGTCATAGTCACTGAGGTTGAAACTCTCGGCAGTATCCTCTGTGAACACTTGATGCAATGCGGTGACTTCAACATCAGGATTGATATCGAGCAAGCGTTGCTTTAAGGCATCAACCTTCACTTGCCCAACCGTTTTCGTCGTGGCCATCAACTGCCGATTGATGTTGGATATGGAAACACAATCATTATCCACGATGGTCAAATGCCCTACTCCTGTTCTCACCAATGCTTCCACGCACCATGAACCAACGCCACCCACACCGAAGATGATGACTTTCTTTTCGCCAAGCCTCCTCATCGCCTCCTGGCCCAAGAGCAGTTCGGCCCGATGAAAAATACCATTAACCACCATATCGCATATAATGAAAAAACCTCCCCTCGTCACGTCCTACAGTTCTGTGTCGAGGGGAGGCAGCTGTCAATTGTTATTTTTCTTCTTTTACTTCTTCTTGATTTTCACCATTCAGATAAGCATTGATTTCATCGGCAGTGATTTCAATATATGTCTCATTGCCTGATTTTGTTGCATACCTGAAATCCAAGTCATAACCCATTTCAGCGACAAGAGGTAAGGCTATGCTGATAAAATCCTTGACGTATTCAATTTTTTGTTTTCCGTCATCCTTCATAGGGAAGAGTTTGTTCTTGAGATCATCGAACTTGATTTTCTCCTCGTCTACATTCACCATAACTTCTTCTTTCGTCCCCTTGACTTGCACTTTCTTCAAGGTAAGACCTTCGCCCAATTCCTTCTTGGCTTGGGAGTTAAGATATTGGTTGACAATCGGCAGCAGGATGGAGGCATATTTTCCTCCAGCTTCAGAGACCTGTTTGCTGAAGTGAGAAAGTTCCTCACCACTGACGAAAGCCTCAATGTTGCCGGAACCGAGTTTTACATTACCCTTAAGCCCTATTCCACTTTCAGTCAATTTCATGAAAAGCTCTGGGGCTTTTTGCAAAAGTTGAACTGCCAGGAACTTTGCCACAAGCGACTTGTCCACATTATCATTGGAGATGAAAGCGGAATCTGGTGTGATGTCGCAAACGAGTGCTTCGTCATCAACGGAGAATGAGGTGGCTTCGCCAACAGGCCCGAGTTTGATGGGACATGATTTAGCAGCAGCTTCAGCAGCTTCCTTTACGGCTGCAGTCTTGTCGCAACTAGCCATCATCAACAAAGACATGCCAATGAAAGCCATGCAAATGAAACGGAATGTTTTTTTCATGATTGTTTTTTTTGGTTGAACATATTCTATTATCGCTTGCAAAAATAGCACAAAATTTTCATACGGCAATTTTTTTTTGTTTTTTTAGCAAGGATTTGTATAAAATCGTCATAGTTTCACTTTCACCACCACTCCTTTGCTCTCGTTGCTCATTCTGTCGAGCGAAGAGACCACATATTTCCATTTGGTGCTGCCATCCTTGTAGGGCAACTTGTAGAAACTATTGGCAGTGATGGCAACGATTTTTGAAGGGTCTGCCAAGTTGATGTCCTCTTTATCAGCAAACCTGTAAATGACATATTTGACAGCCTTGTCTTTCCATTCCACCCCTTTGGGCTCTGTCCAGAAGAGTACGTATCCATCATCCGTCCTCACCTGCTTTACTTTCCTTGGTTTGCCTGGTGCCTTGTCGTCGATGAAAGGCATGTTTGGTTGCAACGCCTTGTATCTCCAATAGTTTCCTCTGAGAGCCGAACCGTAGTTGCCCACGTTGTCGACAGCAGCTTTTGCATACCACAACACCGTCCCCTTGACATTGGGCATCTGCTTGTGAAGTTTGTATTTCACCCCCATTTGATGCGAATTGGGATTGTCTGGGTCAGGGTATTTCACTGTCCTCTCCACATCTTCCCCGATATACAGTGGTCGGTTGGCAGCATGTTTGTCCCACCAGTTGATAAGCGTCTTGTAATCAGCTGCCTTGTTTCCAATTTCCCAATAGAGTTGTGGCACACAGTAGTCCACCCATCCATTGTTCACCCATAGCAAGACGTCGGCATAGAGGTCGTCATAATTCTGCGTACCGTTTGTAGCGCTTCCCACCCTTGGGTCCGACTTGCTGTTCCTGTAAATTCCAAATGGTGAAACACCGAATTTCACCCAAGGTTTTCTGTCGTGTATGGTTTTGTAGAGTTGCTTGATGAAGATGTTGACATTGTCTCTCCTCCAGTCGGCCTTGCTTGAGAATCCATTGTTGTATCGTTCAAACTCCCTGTCATCATTGATGGGCAGGCCTGCAACAGGATAAGGATAGAAATAGTCGTCGATATGCAATCCATCTATGTCATACCTGCTGACGATGTCATCCACCACCTTGCAGATGTAGTCTTTAGTTTGAGGTATGCCCGGGTTGAGTATGAGGAGTCCGTCATATTCGAAACACCAATCTGGTCTTTTTGCAGCAATGTGGTTTGATGCGAGTGCCTTTGTTGTTTTCGTCCTGGCTCTGTACGGGTTGATCCAAGCATGTAGTTCCATTCCTCTTTTGTGACATTCATCCACCATCCATTGCAGGGGGTCCCAATATGGGCTCGGGGCCTTGCCTTGCTCGCCTGTCAGAAACCGGCTCCAAGGTTCGATATCGCTTTTGTAGAGAGCATCACACTCGGGCCTTACTTGGAATATGATGGCATTGACACCATCTTTCCATAATTCGTCGAGTTGGTATGTCAATGTACTCTGCATCTGCTGTGTTGTCATTCCAACCCATTGCCCGTTGACGGCTTGTATCCATGCCGCTCTGAACTCTCTCTTGGCAGGCGATTGGATGGCATCAACAGTGGATGTGCTGCCGCAAGCCAACAAAGCTGCCAAGACGATGCTGTTTATCGCCACACAAACCACCAATTGTCTGAATTTGCGATAGTTGATGTTGTTCATTTTCTCGTGATTGCTTGTTACTGTTTTACGAAAAAGAGGGTTTCCTGATGGGAAGCCCTCTTTTTCTCCTATGTAAAATGCTTTTAGAAGAAGAGGTATCTGTTGTCTTTAAGTTCAGCATTATAGAGCAGGTCGGTGAAGAAGTAGTTCATCAAGACACCTAGATTGTCCTGTTCCATTCTTTGCTTGTATTCTTTCTCGTCGTATTTTCCTTCAAGTGTTCTCCTGTCCTCTACCAAGAAGACATAAACAGCGCTGTTTCCTTTGACCGGTTTTGCCGAGAACTTACCTTTTTCTGTAGCAGCGACAGCACCGCTAAGAGCAGGTTCACTTGACTGTGTTGCAGGGATGAAAACAGGAGCGGCGAATGTAATTTGCTTCACACCGTCTTCTACTACCTGCGCACCCTTGGCCTTAGCTGCATCGATGCTCTTCACGTCCTTAAGTTTTGCTGCAAGCAATTCAGCCTTTTTGTCTTTGATGACTTCTTGCTTGATTTTTTCTTTCAAATCTGGGTTGTCCAAAGACAAATAACCTTTGGGAGCAATGCTGGTCAGTGCAAGAACAAGGAGTTCGTCACGGTTTGCACCGCAATTGAAGACCTCTGAAATATCATTTACATCAGCCTCGAACACCCATTTGAGAGCATCTCTTGAATTGGGAATGTTGGGAATCATTCCAGCCGAAGTGGTGATTCTATTGGACTCAAGCACTTGATACCCTGCTTTTGCCGCATCTTTCTCCATCGCCTCCAATGTCTTGTGACCAGCGATAAACTGGTTGAACTTGTTGGTGATTTCATCGGAAGTGGCAGTTGAGTAACGTATTTCACGTTTGACAATGGCTACGTCATACTTCGTTGTCATAGCCCTTTTGTCTGTAACCTGAACGACGAGTCTACCTTGTGCCTGTGGAATGATTTTCACTTCATTGACAGCCATGTTATTAAGAGTGTTGATGACAGCGTTCTCGTCTTTGCCAATGTTTGAAGCCCTCTCATAACTGGCAGTTGTAAACCATTCCTTTTGTCCGGTTTGTCCGTAGTTTTTGGCGATGGCCTCAAAATCTCCACCAGAACCGATGGCCTTGAAAATGCTGTCTGCCGTGGCATCTATGTTACCCTTTCCTTCTGACAATCCTATGACACGGAACTCTACAGAGTCGGGCAATGATGTCTTGGAAATGAGTTTTACAACATTAAGTGAATTGTCTATCTTGCTTTCCAGAGGACCAACAACCTCGCCCACAGCCATGGAGTCGATTTTATTGGCAATTTCGGTATTGAAAACTTTTTTGGTTACAGGCACTCCAAGGTATGACAAGTCAGACCGTCCTTCTCTTGTAACTTTCTCAGGGTCTTCTCCCTCCTTGAGTCTGTCAGCGCACTTGGCCAAAGCCTTGTAAAGCTCATCCCTGTCAGCTTGTGACGCTTCTTTCTTAACAAGAATGTACTTGACGTTTCTCTGTTCCTCTGGAATCTTGATACCAAACAATGAACCATTATAAGATCTTGTTTCATATCTTTCTTTCAACTCATTGTACTTAGCCTTGATGTCGTCTTCCGTGACCTTGATTTCGTCGTCTTTTACACTTTTGTATTCTATGTATGCAAGTTGGATGTCACTCTCTTGCTTTTCAGCATCAAAGGCGAATTTTGCCTCTATAGGATTTGAGAGGACGGCATTTTGAATCAGCACTTGGTATTTTTGAGCCAAGAGACGATCTTTTAATTCTTCCAATTTGAACTCCAAGAGCTTGGCTCCCTTTTCATAAGCTTCAGCCTGTTGAGGGTCTTTTACCGCATTTTTCTGACTGTTAAAAGTATCATATTTGTTCTTGTCAAACTTTCCTGTTTGCTCGTTGACAAAGCCAAACAAATTGGCAATTTCATTCAGCATGGGGCTTCCCTTCTCCATAAGACTTTTGATTTCTTCATTGGTGACAGAAAGTCCAATTTTGGATGTTTCGTTTTCGACAATCTTGTTTGTCACAAAGCTTTGCCAAGCCATCTGTCTCAATTGTTCTTCATCCATTTGCTGCTGTGCACTCATTTTGGTGAATTCCACGAACTCATTCTGATACTCCTGATAGTCCTGGGCGTTAATGTTTTCACCAAGTATTTGTCCTACTCTGTTACTGCTCATTCTGCCAGTAGTTTCACATGAGCGGAACATGTCACCCGCGATAAATCCAAACAGACCCAATCCAATGATGATAACCAGGAGGGGGCCCCAGCTTCTAATTTTTCCTATTGCTGCCATTACTTTTAGTTATGTTAATTATTTGTCTTCTATTAATATGTCATTTGGAATTGCCGAAAATGTCGATTTTTTGGACACAAAAGGCAAATTTTTACAAAATGCGCACAAAATTACTAATAAATTGGGAAACGGCACAATTTTTGGAGTGAAAAATGGCTTTTGAGACGATAAAAATTAAGTAGTAATAAAAAAAGAACGCAAATTATCTCGAATAATCCATTATTTCTGAGTCCAGCCGCTCTTCGTCGAGGTAGATGCATTCCGCATTGCTACTTATTGTTTCACAAATAATTTCACGAGTTCGATTTTGGTCATTGTATTCTTGATGATTTTGAATTGGAAGTTCCCAATGTTTACGATTTCGTTGAGTTTGGGGAAACTTTGATAATAGTGGAGAATGAGCCCACCTATCGTCATGTAATCATCACTTTCCGGCAGTTGTAATTGGAAAAGTTCGTTGACTTTGTCTATTTCTAGTCTGGCAGAAAGCAGATACTCGCCCTCTCCTACCTTTTTGGCGATGTAATTGGAGTTGTCGTGCTCGTCCTCGATGTCTCCGAAGATTTCCTCTACGATGTCCTCAAGCGACACGATGCCGCTTGTTCCTCCAAACTCATCAATGACGACTCCAAGGCTTTTTTTCTGTTGCAGGAAGATTTGCATCATTTTCTGAGCGGCCATGGTTTCGGGAACAAAAGGCATGCTTCTGATGTCGTTTCTCCAGTCATCTGGCTTTCTGAACATCTCTGAAGAGTGAATATAGCCAACGATATGGTCGATGTCGCCTCTATATACAATGATTTTAGAATGTCCGCTTTCAATGAATTTCTGGTTGAGTTGTGCTGCGGTGCAATCTTCGGGCACGGCATCTATTTCAGTTCTTGGCACCATGCAGTCCCTGACCCTGGTCTCAGAGAAGTCGAGAGCGTTTTGGAATATTTTGACCTCCTCGTTGATTTCGTTTTCATCGGTTGCGTTCTCAATGGTGGTTTGCAACAAATAGTCCAGGTCCACCTTGGTGAAGGCTTCTTCGTCGTTTTCCTTGTGCATTTTCACTCCAACGATTCTCAGCAGTCCTCTGGCGATGAAAGTGGCGAATCTTGAAACGGGCCATAATATGACATAGCAAAGGAAAGCTGGTAACGCGAAGACGGTGAGTAGTTTGTTGGGTAGGTTCTTGAAGAGTGTTTTTGGCAGGAACTCCCCAGTGAAGAGTACGATGAGCGTAGAGAGTATGGTGTCAGCCGGCACGGTGAAGCCTGCCGACATTCCTTTGAAAATGGTTTCATCGAAGAGTTTTGCAATAAGGATTCCATAGACCACGAGTGCAATGTTGTTTCCCACGAGCATTGTGCTGACGAAATTGTTAGGATGCTTGTAGAAGAAAGAGATGCACTTTTGTGAGAATCCGTTTTTATCCTTGTCCATCTCCGCCAGCATTCTGTTGCTCGAGACGAAAGCGATTTCCATTCCCGAGAAGAAAGCGGAGAACACCATGCTGACGATGATGCCAATGACTACTGCAATGCCCATGTTAGTTGTTCTTGTTGATTCGTCTTGGAGAAGCCTGACCCCTTCCTTGCATTTTTGCGGAGTCTGCCTGTGTTTTTGTCATGTTGCTTCTCGGTGAGTTGGCGAAATCGTTCCTGTCGAAATATCCGTTGGTGTATTTGACACTGTATTTGTTCATTTTGTCATCGCTTCTGAATCTGTTTCCTTTCAGTTCCTTGTCGGGTGTGATGACATGCGAGAACTTGTTGGAGTAGAATTCTTTGACCCTTTCATCCCAGAACAGTTCCTCACTGCTGAACTTGACACCGTTTTTTGTGTGGATTCTCACCCTTCCTCTCAATTCCCACAACCTGTCGGTGTCGTAGTAGTATGCCGTGTCGCATTGTATGAAAGACTGTACGTGCATGGCTAGGTCGAATTGCTCAAGAAAGAGTCCTTTTTCAAAAATCCACCTTGATGGCTTTTTGTTTTGGTTGACTTCCCATTGCTCTGCGACAATCCTGTATTTGACCACGCCAGAGTCGGAAATGAGTGTGTTGACCCCATTGGAAATCATCACCGAGACAGAATCCCTTGGATAGATGGCAGGTGCGACATGCTCGTGCTCCTCGCTGCATGCCATGAGGAAGACAGCCAATAATGTGACGTATAAAAGGGCATGGTGTCTCATGTTCTCAATCCACCTTCCATTTCATAAACCATCTCTCGTTGAACGTGATGCCCAAGTTGATACGGAAGGAGTTTTCCTTGAGCAGCCCATCTGCAGCCATCCTCACCCATTGGCCGCTGATATTAAGAGTCGAACGGTTGTTCCATACATTGGTGATGGGTATTCCCAAACCTGCGCTGACGCTGATTTCCTTAGGACCCTCTTTTCCATTGACATATAAATAAGGTGTGGCATAAGAAGCTCCCACCCTGTACTTGATGCGTTGGAAAAAACCTCTTGCATTAGGGTTGCTGCAGAACTCTCCTCCCAATGTCACTTTATGCCTGTCGTCAAAATAATCCTTCTTGAGGCCATATGCCGCTTTTCCATTGGATTGCACATATTCAGGGAATCCCACCTCGGCCCATTTCTGGAATTGATAGTCTGCCCCCACTTTCAGCCTGTTGTTGAAATTGAGCATGACTCCCCCACTGATGACGGCAGGCAGTTTCAATCCGTCCTTCACTACGAAAGCCACGGTGTCGGCAACCCCTGTCTGCACATTGTTTGAGATGACCTTGCATTCTGGGTCTGATCCAAGTTTATGCCCCATGCCATAGTCCACACCGAGTGTCATAGAGTTTTTCTTGGAGAAAGGAATGGTGATTTGTGCACCAAAGTCCACTTTGTAGCTTGTGATTTCAGCGGTATAGAACTTCGACAAGGTGTTCACGGAGTTGTCGCTGTAACTATTGACGATAGACCGCTCGTAATCCCCCCAGAGATATGCTCCGTTGACTCCCAGGGCAAAGCCTTTGAAGGGTTCCCAGCCTACTCCCAGGTATGCCTGATGCACTCCTCCTGAACCGGAATAAGTATTGGTGTATTTGGTGTTGCCCACATCTCCAACGTTGTTTGTGCTGGCGTAAGAATATCCCACGTTGGTGAAAGGCAGTATACCGAAACTGACTCCCACATGCTTGAAGGCCCTGAATCCTGCAACGGCATATTCGAAATTAGCGTTTCTGGCATTCACCTTCTTCCCTTTTTCCTCAAAATTGGTAAGCTGACCTGAAATCCCCACATCGAAAATGAATGTGAGCGAGTCAATGGCGGAATAGGAAGCCGGGTTGAGGAAATTGATTTGCTTCCCGTCACGGAATCCCAGTCCCAGTCCATTCATACCCCTGTTGAATCCACTTGTCTGCTCTGCTTGCGCTCCAAATCCAAACTGGCTGTATGGTGAATTGGTACCACTCTGTGCATGGCATCCAATTGTGCCGGCGAAGAGAAGTGCAAAAATCAAAGATTTGTTCATTTCTGATAGAGACTTTTTCGCTGTCTTCCACCCCTTCCAATCATTGGGATGTCACGACAGCAATGAAAATTTCTGCAAAGGTGGCATTTTTTTTTGAAATATGCAAAAGATGTGGACAATAAGGGTATAAATTTAGAATATTTTACATTGTGTATAGATTATGAAAGATAATATGGACTGATGTATCCCTTCCTCTGTCTTTGTTTTATAGCGAACACGTTGCCGCCGCACTTCTTGTTAGCTCCTATAGGGATGTTTTCTTCAGTTATGGATGTTATGGATATAAAAAAGATGAAATATGGTGATAGAAGATGAGGGGGAAAACCAATCTATTTACTAAACAGCATAAAGATTGGAGGAAATGCAATGATAAATCCGTCAAAAGAAGAGAAAGAGTGGATTCGCAAGATGGCAGTCGGCAGAAGAAACATACCCGCCGAAACCTCGGAGAGCACCCCGGTGGCCCTCTCAAAGACACCACCTGTGGAATCCAACGATTCTAGTCCCTCGGTTTCGAAGGGGGTGTGCTCCAAGGAAGAGGTCTCACAACCTGTCCGTCATGGACTGGAAGACGTGGCAGGCATGGAAGAATTGAAACGTATGGTGAAGGAGGGCTTCATCAACGTGCTCAACAACCGGGAATGTGCGAAAGCCTATGGTGTGCATCCCCCCAGCCTCCTTTTTTATGGCCCCACGGGGTGTGGCAAGACTTATTTCGCAGAAAAGATTGCCGAGGAGGTTGGTGTGAACTTCATCAAGGTGGTTCCCGACGACTTGGCTTCCACCCTTGTACATGGCACACAAGAGAAGATAGGCGAGTTGTTCCGCAAGGCTGAGCGCCAAGCACCCACTTTACTTTTCTTCGACGAGTTTGATGCGATGGTTCCCCACCGCTCACAAGACGACCGCAGTTACCAGAACGGCGAAACCAACGAGTTCTTATGCATGTTGAACAATGCCTCTTCGAAAGGCATATATGTCCTAGCTGCAACCAATCATCCCGAGCGTATCGACAAGGCGGTCCTTCGCACGGGACGTATCGACGAGGTCATCTACATCGACATACCCGATATGTCTGTCAGAGAGAGCCTGTTCCGTCTTGAACTTTCGAAACTTCCGTCAGCCGACGACATCGACCTTTCCCGTCTGGCCGAACTAACGGAAGGTTACACCTGCAGCGACATCAGCTATGTAATCAAGAAGGCTTCCCTCCAGATGTTCAACGCCAGTATCGCAGAGAAAGACAAACCCTACAAGAAGATTAGCCAGTCGCTACTCGAAGAGATGATTTCCGCCAAGTCGCCTTCCCTCAGCAGGAAAGACTTGAAGGAATATGAACGCATCCGTCGCGAGTTCAGTCCCGATACCGCCCGTAAGGATAATCAGTCCATCGGTTTCATGTAATCATAGAGCAATATAACTTACTATCCATATATATTCCACATTAAACAATTATTAGAAGATGACAGCAGAGACTTTGAATGCAACAGTATTGGAATTCTTGCAATCGCAAGGATTCCAATTAGAAGAACAGGAAGGATTCGGCTACGACTTCGAGTATGAAGGCACCACATACGTGTACATTCATCCAAAGAACGACGATTCCTTCCTTACCATCGGCATTCCAGCCGTATTGGAATATGATGAGGAATCGAGTTTGTCGTTTTACAAGTTGACAGACTATCTCAACGCCACTTTGAAATACGTGAAATGCTACAAGGCTGGCGGCAGCCTGTGGCTCTTCTACGAACGTGAGGTCATGGAAGATGAAAAGTTGGAAGAGGTCATCCCCTTGATGATTCTCCATCTTGATAGAGCCTTGTACATGTTTCATAAACACCTGAGGGAATTTATGCCCGACACTGATGACGACGCTGACGAGAGCATTGACACAGAAAGCGGCGATGATGCTGACAACGACAACAATGACAGCGATGCCACAGACACCCTCGACGACCAACCCTGAAAAAACGAAGTTATGACAAAGAAAGAGAATATCATGGATGTCTTGACCCGTATCGGGTTAAAATCCTGTTTGGACGAAGATGGAGACATCTCGTTCTATTACCAGTTGAAATGCGTTTACATTATCGTGTCTGATGACGACGAGCCATACGCAACATTGTTATACCCTCATTTATACGACATCGACGAAGGCGAGGAAACCTTGGTGCTGGCAACGTGCAACAAGATGACGCGTGAGTTGAAGCTGTGCAAAGTATATGTTGACCCGTCTTTCAAGCATGCGTCTTCTAGTTTCGAGTTTTACTATGCCAACGACGAGGCATTGGAACTGAACCTTCGCCAAAGCCTTAACATCCTCGGCAAGGTGAAGACGCTTTTCCGTCAAAACATGGAAATGCTGGGGCAGGATTGTGAGGAATGAGACGCCGAAAGTGAAGCAGCATGACAAAAAGAATGTCATTCCATCCCGCAAAATTTGGCTGAATAAGAAAAAGGTGCTACTTTTGTAGCATGAACCAATGCCAACATCAATCATGACCATTTTTCCCTGTGCCAAAATCAACTTGGGGCTGAACATCGTCTCCCGTCGTCCGGATGGTTACCACAACCTTGAGACGGTGTTCTACCCCATCCCACTCTGCGATGTTCTCAGCGTACACAAAATGGACCACGACTTCCCTAGTGAGAAGCCATGCGACCTGAAGGTCACAGGCCTGGACATAGAAGGCGACGAAGACAGCAACCTCGTGGTGAAGGCTTACAACCTGATATCCAAAGATTTCCGCCTTCCACGCGTCCACGCCCACCTTTTCAAGCGCATCCCCACCCAAGCCGGTCTTGGTGGTGGTTCCAGCGATGCAGCTCATATGATTCGTCTTCTCGATGAGGAGTTCCACCTCAATATGGGCATCTCCGAGATGGAGCGTTACGCAGCTCAGTTGGGTGCCGACTGCGCTTTCTTCATCACCTCAGAGACAGCCTACGCCCAAGGTATTGGAGAAATCCTTGAACCCGCCGACAACGAATACGGCAACCTTGAAGGTTACTACCTGGCCCTTGCCAAGCCACCCATCGCTGTTTCCACTCGTGAAGCCTTTTCCAAGATCACTCCACGCCATCCCTTGAAATGCTGCCGTGACATCGTCAGGCAACCTATTGAGACATGGCGCACCGAATTGACTAACGACTTCGAGCAGTCTATCTTCCCGCTCCACCCTTCCATAGGTGCGCTGAAGGAAAAATTCTATGAACTGGGGGCGGTCTACGCACAGATGAGCGGTAGTGGTAGTTGCGTGTTTGGCATCTTCAAGGATAATCCCCTACCCATTGGCAAGCATTTCCCCGACTGCATCACCGAGGTTTTGAAGCTGTAACACAGTCAAAACAATATTAAATCCCTCACGACAGAAGATGGACAATCAGCAAGAACGATTCCCAAAAGTTGATGAAGAAGGACGCGTACTTGGGTGCATCCTAAGAAGCGAAGCCCATGATGGCACGAAAGTGCTTCACCCCGTGGTGCACCTCCACCTTTTTAATAAAATGGGGGAGCTATACCTTCAGAAACGCCCTGACTGGAAAGACATCCAACCCGGCAAGTGGGACACTGCCACAGGTGGTCATATTGACTATGGTGAGAGTGTAAATGAGGCTTTGTTAAGAGAGGTTCGGGAAGAGTTGGGGGTCACTGAGTTCGAGCCTCGCTTTCTGGCACGTTACATCTTCGATGGCAAACGGGAGCGAGAGTTGGTTTACGTCTTTACCACAGTGTATGACGGAGAGGTATGCCCCAACCCCGAGGAGTTGGCGGGCGGTCGTTTTTTCACTAGGGAGGAGATCATGGGAATGATGGGGAAAGGCTGTCTCACCCCGAATTTCGAAGAGGAATATAGAAAATTATTTATCGACTGAGAGATTTTGGCACGGAGTTTGATAAGCTAAGGTTGTAATTGATTAAGAAGAAAGGTATAAAAAAAGATGACAAGCCAGTTTTCACCACGAGTATCCGAGATACTCTCCTATAGCCGTGAGGAAGCTACCCGTCTTGCCTGTGATTGTGTAAGCCCCGAACATTTGCTTATGGGAATCCTCAGGGGGCGCCTGAATGATGTTACTCGATTGTTGGAGCGTTTTTCCATCAGTCCCTCCACGTTGAAAGATGCATTGGAGACGCGTGTGAGGAAGAACGGCCGTTCCGTCGTGGCAAATCCTCGTGAATTGCTTCTTGACGACCAGGCGAGCAACATCCTGAAGTTGGCCGTGCTGGAAGCACGCCTTCAGCGCACGGAGACTGTTGATGTGCAGCACCTTCTGCTCGCCATCCTTCACGACAAGGCCAACAATGGCGCCAAGATTGTATTGGAAGAGAACAATATGGATTACGAAGAGACATTGAGATATTTCCAGCAGAAGGCCGGTCGCTCGATAGACGGCATAGACCTTCCCGATGACATGGAAGAAGATGACGAGGCCATGGATATGGGCAATTCTGCCGACAGCCAGCGGCAAGGAACGACCACCCAGACGCGCAAGCCTGCCGGCAAGACGCCCGTCCTCGACAACTTTTCCGTTGATTTGACGCAAGCCGCTTCCGAGAGCAAGCTCGACCCTGTTGTGGGGCGTGAGAAAGAGATGCAGAGGGTGATGGAAATCCTCTGCCGTCGCAAGAAAAACAATCCCATCTTGATAGGTGAACCCGGTGTGGGCAAAAGTGCCATAGTGGAAGGTTTGGCACAGATGATTGTGAAACACCGCACCTCGCCCATACTGTTCAACAAGCGCCTTGTGAGCCTCGACCTCACCTCCGTTGTGGCAGGAACAAAATATCGCGGACAATTCGAGGAACGCATAAAGGCTCTCATCAAGGAGTTGGAGCAAAGTCCCGACATCATTGTTTTCATCGACGAGGTGCACACCATCATCGGAGCGGGGTCCACCCCTGGTTCGATGGACGCCGCCAACATTCTCAAGCCGGCATTGGCCAGAGGCACCATCCAGTGCATCGGCGCTACGACGTTGGACGAATACCGTAACAGTATAGAGAAAGACGGTGCTCTTGAGCGTCGTTTCCAAAAAGTGATGGTAGAGCCAACGACGAGCGAGGAGACGTTGCAAATATTACAGAACATCCGCGACCGTTACGAGCAGCACCACCATGTGAACTACACTGAGGATGCCCTCTCCTGCTGTGTACGTCTTACCGAGAGATACATCACCGACCGTTCGTTCCCCGACAAGGCCATTGACGCCATGGACGAAGTGGGAGCACGTGTCCATCTGCAGCACGCCCAGATTCCTCCTGGCATCGCCTTGAAGGAAAAGGAGATAGAAGAGGTTAAGGTGAAGAAACGCAATGCCGTTGCCAACCAGAATTATGAACTTGCTGCGCGTTACCGCGACCAGCAAACACAGTTGGAAGAGGAGTTGCTGCGTATGAACGAGGAATGGAACAATGGTGACGACGGACAGCGAGAGACGGTGACCGAGAGTGAAGTTGCCGATGTCGTTTCGATGATGAGTGGCGTTCCCGTGCAACGAATGGCCGAGGCTGAAGGAGTGCGCCTCCGCAACATGGGGATCGAATTGAAGAAGGCCGTGATTGCCCAGGATGCTGCGATAGACAAGATGGTGAAAGCCATCCAGCGCAACAGAGTGGGTTTGAAAGACCCCAATCATCCCATCGGTGTGTTCATGTTCCTGGGACCCACCGGTGTTGGCAAAACCTACCTTGCGAAGAAACTTGCAGAGCAGATGTTTGGCAGCGCAGAGGACCTCATCCGCATCGACATGAGCGAATATACGGAGAGTTTCAATGTCTCTCGCCTGGTGGGTGCCCCTCCGGGATATGTCGGATACGAGGAGGGAGGTCAGTTGACCGAGAAGGTGCGCCGTCACCCCTACTCCATCGTCCTGCTCGACGAAATCGAGAAGGCCCATGGCAACGTGTTCAACATTCTCCTCCAGGTGCTCGACGAAGGCCGTCTCACCGATGGCAACGGCCGCTTGGTTGACTTCCGCAACACCGTCATCATCATGACTTCCAACGCCGGTACGCGCCAACTCAAGGAGTTTGGGCGTGGCGTAGGCTTCAATTCCGTTGGAACTCTTGGCTTAAGTCTCAACGAGAGCGACAAGGAACACGCCCGCTCAATCATCCAGAAGAGCCTGAGCAAGCAGTTTGCTCCAGAATTCCTGAACCGTCTTGACGAAATCATCACCTTCGACCAACTCGACATGGCTGCCATCAAGAAGATTATCGACATCGAGTTGTCCGGGCTCTTCAAGCGTGTGGAAGCATTGGGCTACCACATTGAAATCAGCGATGCCGCCAAGGAGTTTGTTGCCACTAAAGGCTACGACGTGCAGTTTGGCGCCCGCCCCTTGAAACGAGCCATCCAGAATTACATTGAAGATGGTTTATGCGAGAAGATCCTGGGTGGAGAGATTAGCCAGGGTGACACCATCAAGATTGACAAATTTCCCGACCAAGAGTCGTTGACATTCGAATAACCCTTTAGGCGACAGGTCCATCGCGCATGGTCTGTCGCCTTTTTTCATTGATTATGCCTATGACAACAGAATTCATCCTTCGACTTTTCGCCGCCGCGTTGTTTGGTGGCGCCATCGGTCTTGAACGAGGCTATCGTGCCAAAGAAGCTGGTTTCCGCACCCATTTTTTAGTGGCGTTGGGCAGCGGTTTGTTCATGATCATATCTCAGTTTGGTTTCGAGGAGGTCTTGAAACTGCCTTTGAATATCCGACTCGACCCGTCGCGCATCGCCTCACAGGTGGTGAGTGGCATCGGCTTCATCGGCGCTGGCACGATTATCTTCCAGAAGCATGTGGTGAAGGGGCTCACGACTGCCGCCGGACTATGGGTGACGGCTGCCATCGGCATGACTTGCGGTGCTGGTCTTTATATACTGGCTGGTGCTGCCACCGTCATGGTGCTCCTGTGCCTTGAAGCGCTCAACTGGTTGATGCAACGCTTCGGCACCCGTAACATCTACATCAGTTTTTCTTCACGCAGCGTGAGCGAGGTGACAGAGGTGCTTGAACGTCTTCGCAAGAATGGGATGCGCATCGACACATACAACATGTCGGAAACCTCCTCTGGCGACAAGTTGTCATACCTTGTGAAAATGGATGTCATCGTCAAGCGCGACAAGTATGAAGAGCGAGTGATGGGACTGATGGAAGAACTCAACGGGGTGCGCGTGGAGAGCATCGAGTGATTTCACGGTTTTGTCTTTTCTATTCTGAAATACTTTTTCAAAATCCGAAAGATGAAGAAAATGTGAAATTGGTGGAAGATTGTTTCTTATGAAAGGAATTGGAGGGCACTGTAACCACCGACGCCAACAAAGAAGGAGCGCGCCCGTAAGCCTTGCAATTGAGTAGCCTATAAAAAACTGTAAAAAAAATAGTCCAAGAGTTCTTTTTCTTCTTTTTTTTGTAATTTTGCACGCAAAAGAAGCAAAATGAGGTCATCTTTTGGTCCTTGGGTCATTTGAAGCCTTTTTATATATTTCATTTACAAGAAAATATGGAGCAATCGCAATTCGAAGAACTTTCATTTACAGCCAACTATATTAAAGGTTTGAATGCCTTGGGAGGGATTCTGTATATCAGAGATGAAGTGGCTGTTTTTAAAGCTCACAAATTCAATTTTGGGGACTCTTCCGAAAAAGTTATCCCTATCAGTGAAATTTGTGGCTATAAGAAAGGGTTGCTAACGTTTATGAATATATATCTTAACAACGAGGAAACCATCAAATTGGCTGTTTGGAAAAAAGATGCTATCATTAACGCTTTAGAGGAAAGACGCCATGCCATTTTCCAACGTTTGGGCAAGGAGACTCCACGACTGTCTCCTAACCCCGTTTTTGAAGGGTCATTTTGACAGAGCAGACACTTAAACATATCAAAAAACATAACAATGAAAAGGGTACTTTCATCATTGGTCTTCACTTGCCTTCTATTGTCGGCAAGCGCCACCGACTACAAATTCCTTACGTTTGAGAACACCGACGGCAGCAAGGTCAGTTTGGCCGCCACAGGCTTGACACTCACCTTTTCCGATGGCAACCTTGTAGCCAGCGACGGCACCATCATTCCACTCGGCAGTCTTGCCAAGATGTATTTCACAGAGACGTCTGGCATCACTACAGCCACTAGTTCTGCAAGCGGAGCCTTGAAGGTCTACACACTCTCTGGCATCCTTGTCGGAACCTACACAGACGGCCTGGTACCTGTCAGCCTTCCCAAAGGCATTTACATCATCAAAGACCATCAAGGCAACACACAAAAAACCACCATCAGATGAAAAAAGCATTCATCCTAAGCGCCACTCTCCTACTGAGCATTGCCGCCAACTCCCAGACCCTTTGTGTCAACAAGGGTGATGTCACTTATGCCATTCCTGCAGCACAGGCTGGCGAAATGTTGTTCAGCGACGGCACCACACTTACCATCAACGGAAAGAGCTACATGCTCAGCGACCTGACCAACATCACCATCGACGAGGGCAATGTGAGCGACAACACCGTCGCCGTGACTTATGACGGTTCGGCTGCCAAGGTGGTGATATCCGGCAATCTTGCCCCGTACGTCACAGCCGAAGTCACAGGTGCCCATGTAAAGGTCGTGGCCGCATCCACCCTTGAGCAGCAAGTAGCCTACACTCTCAGCGGTGCATCCACCGACGGTTCCTTCTATATGGAAGGCAGCTACGAGATGGGGTTGGTGCTCAACAACCTGTCTCTTGCCAATCCAGATAGTGCCGCCATCAACATACAGAACGGCAAGTTGATAGCCATCACGCTTGCCGATGGCACATCCAACAGCCTTTCCGACGGCCTTTCCCATGTCTCAGACAATGGCAGCGACGGACATAGTGCTGCCTTCTATGTGGATGGCCATTCCTCCTGGAGTGGCAACGGCACACTGACCATCACCGGCAACGTAAAGCATGGCTTCAGTGGCGACGAATACGTGCTGCTTACCTCCAACCTCGGCACCATCACTGTAAGTCAAGCCCCGGGCGATGGCTTTCACGTCAACCAATATTTCAAACAGCAGGGAGGAACGTTGAACATCACCTGCACCGGTGACGGCATCGATGTAGGCAAGAAGAAGACCGACAAGGAAGACAACGGTAAACTCTTCATCGAAGGCGGCACACTGGCCGTCACCACCACTGGCAATGCGACGAAAGCACTGAAATGCGAGAGCGACATGCTGGTGAGCGGAGGCGTGGTCACCGCAACCACCACCGGGAGCGCCATCTATGACAGCAGCGAGTCTGACATCTCCAGCAATGCCTGTGCAAAATGCGACGGCATCTTCACCATGAGCGGTGGCACCATGAGCCTCACCAGCACCGGCGACGGCGGAAAAGGCATCAACTCCACCGGAGCGGTGACCATCAGCGGCGGCAACTTGACAGTTGTCACCACGGGCAAGGTATTTACCTACGGCGCAGATGACACCAAGCCACAAGCCATCAAGAGCGACGGAAACATCGTCCTTTCAGGCGGCACCATCCTCTCTTGTGCCTCCAGCGACAGCGGCAACCCCTTCAAGACAGACTTCAGCGTATATACCAACGGAGCCACACTGATGGGCATAGGCAACAAGGCAGTAACCCCTGTCTCCACCTCCACGTGCAAATACAAGAAATACTCTGGGGTGAAAGTATCGGGCGGAAGCACCCTCAGCTATGACGGAGTGTCCTTCACCATCCCTGTTGGCTACAACAACAGCAACGCCAAGGTTATCGTCTCATCGCCCTCGATGTGACTCACCTTGCCGTGACGTGAAAGCAACCCTGCCTCACCTCATATTTCACATAACACCTCTGTTGCATTCTCAAGTCTCGTAGCACCTCGCTCAGCACCCACTTGAGAGTGTCGTTTGACACCACCCTCCTTGACGGCCCGTCAGGGTCTTGCACGGTGACATAACGGTTGTATGCGATGTCAAAAGTGGTGCCATAGAGATGGCAACTGTTTTCCGATGCGTTACCGTTTTTCTTTCTGAGGTTCTCCAAGTCAAGTTGGCTTCTCAGTACGCTGGAAACCACCATCTTGTGCAATGAAATGCCTTTTACAAAAAGGCTGTCGAAGAAATTACGCCCGATGTCGTTGAGCAGCACCGATGCCCTCGGCACCAGGTAAGGGATGCTGTTCTTGAGTTGGTCAACCTTGTAATAGGGGCTGGCGGCGACATAGACCAATTCGCCTTTGCGCGCCTCAGCCTCCTTCCTGTCGTACACCACATTCACCCCCATGCGTTTTGCTGTTTCCAACTGCACATCGTTGGAGTCGGGAAATGCCTTGGAGTAACTGTACACCCCCATGACCGGATGGTTTCCCCCTTCCACCATGTCGAAGTCAGGTCTGGGCAAAGGTGTGAAAGCCAATTGCTTGTCTTCCTTTGACTTATCTTTGTCATCTGCCTTGTCGATGCTGTCTGGTTTGGCGGGCTCCCCTATCTTTAGCGAATCACCATTTTCCCTATCATTGCTATCCGACACCTGGGCAGTCTGTACACGCTGCTCGGCAATGGACGGGAATACACACCTGACAAGTGCCAGTATGATGACGATGATGCCGAAGCCCTGCAAGAACTTGTTTTTTGTCATATCGTGTTTGAAGTGTGATGCATCTCAGCAGCAGCATGACCTCCGCTTGCTGAAAATGCATGTGCAAAGGTACGACAAAATCCTCAAAAAAAGGTTGCAATAAGACAAAAGCGTCAAAAAAGTAGAGTTCCCTGTCACATTTCTGTTGTCAGAGATGGTGTTTTCATGTTTTTTGCGTATTTTTGCATCAAAAATAACACACATACATTGATAGAGAAGCATATAGTATTAGAGGACATCGACCCCGTGGTGTTCTATGGTGTCAACAACATCCATCTTCAGATGGTGAAGTCGCTGTTTCCCAAGTTACGCATTGTTGCACGAGGCAACGTCCTAAAAGTGTTGGGCGACGATGACGAGACAGAGCGCTTCGAGGACAACATAGAGATGATGCGCAAGCATGTGGAGCGTTTCAACACTCTCACGGAAGAAGACATCATCGACATTGTGAAAGGTCGTCAGACGAAAGCCGAGAGCGTGAAGGATGTAATCGTTTACAGCATATCCGGCCGTCCCATCAAGAGCCGCAGCGCCAACCAGCAGACATTGGTTGATTTGTTCGAGCACTCCGACATGGTGTTCGCAGAAGGTCCTGCCGGCACAGGCAAGACCTACTTGAGCATCGCCCTTGCTGTGAAGTCATTGAAAGAGAAATGTGCGAAGAAGATCATCCTCAGCCGTCCCGCTGTTGAAGCCGGAGAGAAGTTGGGCTTTCTTCCTGGCGACATGAAAGACAAGATAGACCCCTATCTTCAGCCGCTCTACGACGCGTTGGAAGACATGATTCCCGCCACGAAATTGCAAGAGATGATGGACAAGCGCATTATCCAGATAGCACCCCTTGCCTTCATGCGCGGCCGTACGCTTAGCGATGCCGTCGTCATCCTCGACGAGGCACAGAACACCACCCCGGCCCAGATCAGGATGTTCCTCACCCGCATGGGGTGGAACACGAAGATGGTGATTACCGGCGACCTGACACAGGTGGACCTTCCCCGCGGCCAACGCAGCGGTTTGGCGGAGGCGATGGAGTTGCTGGAAGGCATCGAAGGCATCGGATTCGTGCGTATGGAAAAGAAAGACATCGTCAGGCACAAGCTGGTGACCCGCATCGTCAACGCTTACGAGCGCGCCGACAAATCTTCCGCCAAGGAACGGCAAGAGGGTCAGGACCGCCACGACAAAAAGGAAACATTATAAGAAAAATAGCAACATTCATAATAGCCAACATTCATCAAGGAAGAAAATGAAAGCATTGACAAAGACCGCATTCCATTTTGCGGGACAGACAGGAGTTTATCACGGCAAGGTGCGTGACGTCTACACCATCGACGACGACCTGATGGTGATGGTAGCTACCGACCGCATCTCCGCCTTCGACGTAATCCTTCCCAAGGGAATTCCTTATAAAGGACAGGTGCTCAACCAGATTGCGTCGAAGTTTCTCGACCAGACCAGTGACATTTGTCCAAACTGGAAATTGTGCACACCCGACCCGATGGTAACGGTGGGTTTGAAATGCGAAGGTTTCCGTGTCGAGATGATCATCCGCTCCATCCTCACCGGTTCTGCCTGGCGTGCCTACAAGGACGGCTGCCGCGATTTGTGCGGCGTTGAGTTGCCCGACGGCATGGTTGAGAACCAGCGTTTCCCTGAGCCAATCATCACTCCGACGACGAAAGCAGATGAAGGACATGATATGAACATCTCCAAGGACGAAATCATTAGCCAAGGTCTGGTATCTGCTGCCGACTATGAAGTGATGGAAGACTACACCCGCCGCCTCTTCGCTCGCGGTCAAGAAATAGCGGCGCGCCACGGCCTCATCCTCGTCGACACGAAATATGAATTCGGCAAGCGCGACGGACAGGTCTATCTCATCGATGAGATCCACACTCCCGACAGCAGCCGTTATTTCTACGCCGACGGTTACGAAGAGAACCTCGCCAGCGGCAAGCCTCAGCGCCAGTTGTCGAAAGAGTTCGTGCGCCAATGGCTCATCGAGCACGGCTTTATGAACGAGCCTGGCCAGGAGATGCCCGAAATCACCGACGCCTATGCCGAGAGTGTCAGCGACCGTTATATCGAGTTATACGAGCACATCACTGGCGAGCAGTTTGAGAAAGAGGCGTTCGACGGCGACCTTGCCGAGCGCATAGAGAGGAACGTGAGCGCTTATCTCGCAAATCGTTGAGAAGATGTACGGCCAAGAGGAAATCAAGCCCTACGACAGCAGTTCCGGCAAAGGTGAACAGGTGGAGCGCATGTTCGACACCATCGCCTCGCGCTACGACATGCTCAACCACTGGATGTCTTTCGACATCGACAAGCGGTGGCGCAGGGCTGCCATCCGACAACTGGCTCCCTTCCTTCCGGAGACTATCCTCGACATCGCCACAGGTACCGGCGACTTCGCCATCGAGACAGCGAAGATGCTGTCGCCCAAGACGCTGAAGGGTGTCGACATCTCGGAAGGCATGATGGCCATAGGTCGTGAGAAAGTGGCCAAGGCCGGCCTCTCCGACATCATCACCTTTGAAAAGGAAGACTGCCTGTCGCTCTCATATGCCGAAGGTAGTTTTGACGCCGTCACCTCGGCGTTCGGCATCCGCAACTTCGCCAACCTCGACCTCGGCCTACGCGAGATGCACCGCGTGTTGCGCCCCGGCGGACACCTGAGCATCGTGGAACTCACCCACCCCACCCGATTCCCGATGAAACAATTGTTCTGGCTCTACAGCCACACCATCCTACCCCTCTATGGCCGCCTGGTGTCCAAGGACACCCTCGCCTACGACTACCTCACCGCCACCATCAAGGCCTTCCCCCAAGGTGAAGCGATGATGGAGATCATGGGCAAGGCAGGGTTCCGTGAGTGCTCTTTCAAACGCCTGACCTTTGGCATTTGCACCATGTATTTTGCCACTAAATAGGCAACATCCCACGCTGGAAAAGTGAAGTCATCTTCACCATATATTGTAAACAATACCACCTTAACAAAAAAGGAAAGAAATGGACAAATACGGACTGATAGGCTATCCCCTCACCCACTCGTTTTCCATCGGCTATTTCAACGAGAAGTTCGAGAACGAGGGCATAGATGCGGAATACGTGAACTTCGAGATTCCGTCCATTGAGATGCTGCCAGAAGTGATTGCCTCCAACCCCGAGCTGCTCGGGCTGAACGTCACCATCCCCTACAAGGAGAAAGTGATGAGTTACCTCGACTTCATCAGTCCTGAAGCCAGGGCCATCGGCGCCGTGAACGTCATCAGCGTCATCCACAAAGGAAGAAACATCTTGCTGAAAGGTTACAACAGCGACGTGATAGGTTTCACTCAAAGCATTGAGCCCATGCTTGAGCCTTTCCACAAGAAAGCCCTCATCCTTGGCACCGGGGGAGCTTCCAAGGCCATCAATTACGGTTTGAAGTCCCTGGGGCTGGAGACGGTTTTCGTCAGTCGCTACGAGCGCCCCGGCACCATCCAATACAATAAATTGACAGGCGACGACGTGCGTGAATACAATGTCATCGTGAACTGCACCCCCTGCGGCATGTATCCCCATACCAACGAATGCCCCGACCTTCCCTACGAAGCGATGGACAGCCATAACCTGCTCTACGACCTTATCTACAACCCCGACGAGACGATGTTCATGCACAAAGGTGCCAAGCAAGGCGCCACCGTGGTGAACGGCCTTGAGATGCTCTTGCTGCAAGCCTTTGCCAGTTGGGAGTTCTGGCACAACAGGTGAAAGGCCATAGAGCAGAATTGTAACACATCAACATAAAGGAATCCCAATGGAAGAAAACAGCACCAACCGCTATATGCAACGAGGCGTCTCAGCCGCTAAAGAGGATGTTCACAATGCCATCAAGCACATCGACAAAGGACTCTATCCCAGTGCGTTCTGTAAAATCATTCCCGACATTCTCGGCGGCGATCCCGAATACTGCAACATCATGCATGCCGACGGCGCCGGCACGAAGTCGTCGCTGGCCTACATGTACTGGAAGGAGACCGGCGACCTCGGCGTGTGGAAAGGCATCGCACAGGATGCCATCGTGATGAACACCGACGACTTGCTCTGCGTGGGTGCCACCGACAACATCCTGGTGTCGAGCACCATAGGCCGCAACAAGCATCTCATCCCGGGTGAAGTGGTCTCTGCCATCATCAACGGCACCGACGAACTGCTAGGTGAGTTGCGCTCGATGGGCATCGGCATCCACCCCACAGGCGGCGAGACGGCCGATGTGGGCGACTTGGTGCGCACCATCATCGTCGATTCCACCGTGGCCTGCCGTATGAAGCGCAGCGACGTGGTGGACAATGCCAACATCCGTCCCGGCGACGTCATCGTGGGGTTGTCATCAACTGGCCAAGCCACCTATGAGCACTGCTACAACGGCGGGATGGGGAGCAACGGTCTCACCTCCGCCCGCCATGACGTCTTCGCCAAATACCTCGCCGCACTATTTCCCGAGAGCTACGACCATGCCGTCCCCGACGAACTGGTGTACAGCGGCCGTCACCGCCTCACCGACCCCGTGGAGGGAACCTGTCTCGACGCCGGGCGCCTGGTGCTTTCTCCCACCCGCACCTACGCTCCTGTGGTGAAACGCTTACTCGACGTCCATCGTCCCGACATCCACGGCATGGTGCACTGCACCGGCGGAGCCCAGACCAAGGTGCTTCATTTCGTAGGCGACAACTGCCATGTGGTGAAGGACAACCTTTTCGCCACCCCGCCACTCTTCCACCTCATCCAAGAGGCGAGTGGCACCGACTGGCGAGAGATGTACCAAGTGTTCAACATGGGACATCGGATGGAAATCTATGTCGACCCATCGCTGGCCGATGATGTCATCGCCATCTCCAAGTCGTTCAACATCGATGCCCAGGTGGTAGGACACATCGAGGAAGGCACCAAAAGCCTCACCATCCGCTCCGAATATGGAGAGTTCAATTATTAATCCATCCAGATGTTATGAAACATTTCACCCTTTTCATTTTGATTGCCAGCATCATCTTATTGGTCACCAACCTGTTCATGGCATACTATAGCTGGAGTCATGGGCTGTCATATTGGACTCATATCGTATTGGGTATCGCCATGGCAGTCACTGCATACTCATCATATAAACACTACAAACGCAAGAAATAGAATGGACAACAACAGCATATTACAAAAACTCGACGGTCTCGAGGCAAGGTTCGAAGAGGTTTCCACACTCATCACCGATCCCGACGTAATCAGCGACCAGCAACGTTTTGTGAAACTCACAAAGGAATACAAGGACCTGAGCGACATCATGGATGCCCGGAAGCGCTACATCGCATGCCTGAACACCATCAAGGAAGCGAAGGACATCATCGCCAACGAGAGCGACCCCGACCTTCGCGAGATGGCCCGCGAGGAACTGGCACTGAACGAGGAGATGCAACCGAAGATAGAAGAAGAAATCAAGATAGCCCTCGTGCCAAAGGATCCCGAAGACGCCAAGAACGTGCAGATGGAAATCCGTGCGGGCACCGGTGGTGACGAAGCTTGCCTCTTCGCCGGCGACCTGTTCCAGATGTACAAGCGCTTCTGCGACTCCAAGGGTTGGAAACTCTCCGTCACCAGCGTGAGCGAGGGTGCCGTAGGAGGTTACAAGGAGATAGACTTCGCAGTGAGCGGCACCGATGTCTATGGCACATTGAAATACGAGTCCGGCGTTCACCGCGTTCAACGCGTGCCGGCCACCGAGACACAAGGCCGCATGCACACGTCGGCTGCCACGGTGGCCGTACTGCCTGAAGCAGACAAATTCGAGGTCAATATCAACGAGGGCGAAATCAAATGGGACACCTTCCGGTCTAGCGGTGCCGGCGGACAGAACGTCAACAAGGTGGAGTCGGGTGTACGCCTGCGATATATGTGGAAGAACCCCAACACTGGCGAGACCGAGGAAATCCTCATCGAATGTACAGAGACTCGTGACCAGCCGAAGAACAAGGAGCGAGCTCTCTCACGCCTCTATACCTTCATCTACGACAAGGAGCACCAGAAATACATTGACGACATCGCATCCCGCCGCAAGAGCCTGGTGTCTTCGGGCGACCGCTCTGCTAAAATCCGCACATACAACTTCCCCCAAGGGCGCGTCACAGACCACCGCATCGGGTTCACCACCCACGACCTGCAAGGGTTCCTTGGCGGCAACATCCAAGCGATGATCGACGCCCTCACCGTGGCCGAGAACGCTGAACGCATGAAAGAAAGTGAACTTTAGAAGATTGAAAATTGAAGATTGAATTTTTGGAGCAGCGAGAGCAGAGTCAAGCTTGCTTGAACTCTGCCGAGTCGCGAAAAAAATCAGCGAAGATAATTTTTGGAGCAGCGAGAGCAGAGTCAAGCTTGCTTGAACTCTGCCGAGTCGCGACAAAAATCAGCAAAGGTAATTTTTGGAGCAGCGAGAGCAGAGTCAGCTTGCTTGAACTCTGCCGAGTCGCGAAAAAAAATCAGCGAAGATAAAATTGAAGATTACGCTATGACAAGAAAAGAACTCATCAATCAAATCAAGACCAAACGCAGTTTCTTGTGCGTAGGTCTTGATACCGATATCAATAAAATCCCGAAGCACTTGCAGGAGGAGGCCTCACCCATCTTCTCATTCAACAAGGCCATCATCGACGCTACTGCACCCTATTGCGTGGCATACAAGCCCAACCTCGCCTTCTACGAGAGCCTCGGTGTGAGCGGCATTGCCGCTTTCGAGCAGACTGTGAAATACCTGAAGAAATTCTACCCCCTCCATTTCATCATTGCCGACGCTAAACGTGGCGACATCGGCAACACCTCTGCGATGTATGCCCGCACTTTCTTCGAGGAATATGACATCGATTCGCTCACCGTCGCCCCCTACATGGGTGAAGACAGCGTGGGACCGTTTCTGGAATATGACGGCAAATGGGTCATCCTGCTCGTCCTCACCAGCAACAAGGGCTGTCATGACTTTCAACTGACGGAAAGCAAAGATGGTGAGCGGCTCTTTGAGCGTGTGATACGCCAGTCGCAACAATGGGCCGGTCCCGACAAGATGATGTATGTGGTGGGAGCAACACGAGGTGCCATGTTCGAGGACATCCGCCGCCTCGCACCCGACCATTTCCTCCTCGTGCCCGGCGTGGGCGCGCAAGGCGGGAGCCTCAGCGAGGTGTGCCGCTACGGGATGAACAACGACTGTGGACTATTGGTGAATTCCTCTCGTGGCATTATTTATGCCAGCTATGGTACCGACTTCGCCGAAGCCGCCGCCGCCAGTGCCAAGACCTTGCAGCAGGAAATGGCTGTCGAATTGGAGAAGAAAGGACTGTAATGTCTGTAGGCAAGATCATCAACGACCCCGTCTTCGGATTCATCAAGGTACCCGGAGGTCCCTTGATGGAAATCGTGGACCATCCTTTGATGCAGCGTCTTCGTAACATCAAGCAATTGGGTTTGGCCTCAGTGGTGTATCCCGGAGCGCAACACACTCGTTTCCAGCACTCCTTGGGGGCGTTCCATCTGATGAGCGAGGCCGTGGTGACCTTGAGCCAGAAAGGCATCTTTATTTTCGATAGTGAGGCGGAAGCGGTGAAGGCTGCCATCCTGATGCACGACATCGGTCACGGCCCTTTCTCACACGTGTTGGAGCACACGCTGATGGAAGGGGTGTCACACGAGGATGTGTCGCTGATGATGATGGAAAAAATCAACACCGAGATGAACGGCTGCCTCAACCTCGCCTTGAACATCTTCAAAGACCACTACTCCAAGCATTTCCTGCACCAACTCATCAGCAGCCAACTCGACATGGACCGCCTCGACTACTTGCGCCGAGACAGTTTCTTCACCGGCGTGACAGAAGGAAACATCGGCAGCGCACGCATCATCAAAATGCTCAATGTGGTGGACGACAACCTCGTGGTGGACTCGAAAGGCATCTACTCGATAGAGAACTACCTCACATCCCGCCGACTGATGTACTGGCAGGTCTATCTGCACAAGACCACCGTGGCCACGGAGAAAATGCTTGTCAACCTGCTGCTACGAGCAAAACTTCTCATGCAGTCGGGAACTCCTCTTTTCGCCACTCCCTCCCTCCAATATTTCCTCACCCAACCCATTGACAAGGTTTTCTTCAACTGCCACCCTGAAGCATTGGAGCATTATAGTCGCCTCGACGACACCGACATCCACTGCTCCATCAAGGAATGGGTGTGCAGCAGCGACAAGGTGCTCTCGCTGCTGGCCAACAACGTGGTGGCACGTCGACCCTTCAAGGTGGAAGTGCACGAGCAGCCCATCGACGATGAACGTCTGGAAGAGTTGGAGAACCAACTGATGCAAACCTACGGAGTGAGTCGCGAGGACGTAAAATATCTTTACAATGTGAGCAAGATAGAGAAGGACATGTACGACATCCACGAAGACCACATCACCATTCTTTTCAAGGACGGCTCGATGAAAGACATCGCCGACGCTTCTGAAATCCTCAATGTCTCGCTCCTGTCAAAAAAAGTGAGCAAATACTTCCTCTGTTACCAGAGGTGAGACGAAATCAGGGGGTGGCATCGTAAAAAATTGTTAAAACACGATTTCGCAGGAACAATCTACGCAAAAAATGCGTATATTTGTATTTTCGAAACTCAACCACCTTTGTTGTACAAAAATAAACGATTATGAAAAAATCTTTTCCAGCATCCGAACTGATCATCAATTCTGATGGTTCATGCTTCCATCTGCATCTACGTCCAGAACAACTGGCCGACCGCGTAGTGCTCGTTGGCGACCCCGCCCGAGTGAACACCGTAGCCAACCACTTCGACAGTATCGAGTGCGAAGTACAGAGTCGTGAGTTCCACACCATCACCGGCACCTACAAAGGCAAGCGCATCACCTGCCAAAGCCATGGCATCGGCTGCGACAACATCGACATCGTGATGAACGAGCTTGACACCTTGGCCAACATCGACTATTCCACCCGCACCGAATTCGATGAGCACCGCACACTGACATGCGTACGCATCGGCACCTGCGGCGGACTGCAACCCTTCACCCCCACGGGATGCTTTGTCGCATCTGTGAAGAGCATCGGATTCGACGGTCTTCTGAATTTCTATGCTGACCGCAACAAGGTCTGCGACCTCGACCTTGAAGAAGCCTTCAAGAAGCATATGGATTGGAACCCCATCAAGGGTGCACCCTATGTATCTGTGGCCGATGCCGACCTCATCAACCAGATAGCCAAAGACGACATGGTGCGTGGCTACACCATCTCCTGCGGCGGCTTCTATGGTCCCCAGGGGCGTATGCTTCGTGCAGACATCGCCGACCCACGTCAGAACGAGAAGGTGGAGTCGTTTGAATATGATGGCATGCGTGTCTGCAACTTCGAGATGGAGTCGTCGGCTCTCGCCGGCCTCGCCTCACTCCACGGCCACCGCGCCATGACCTGCTGCATGGTCATCGCCAACCGTTATGCCAAGGAGATGAACACCGAGTACAAGAATTCCATCGACACCCTTATCGAGAAGGTGCTTGACAGGATGTAACCCATGGCCTATCTGAACGATGACACCATTTGCGCCCTCGCCACCGCCTCCGGCGGTGCGATGGCCATTATCAGAGTGTCAGGCACCCAAGCAATCTCCATCGCCGATGCCCTGTTTGTCTCACCAACAGGGCATCGACTTGTTGACTCCCACAGCCACACCGCCCATTACGGCACTCTCCGTGAAGGCGATGGCGAGGTCATCGACGACGTGGTAGTCACGGTGATGCGCGCGCCCCGTTCCTATACCGGAGAAGACACAGCGGAAATCAGTTGTCATGGCTCGCGATACATCATCACACTTATCCTCCATGCGCTCACCAAGCACGGTTGCCGCCAGGCTCTTCCCGGAGAGTTCACACAGCGTGCCTTCTTGAATGGTAAACTAGACCTCAGCCAGGCAGAGGCTGTGGCCGACCTCATCAACTCCACAAACAGCGCAACGCACAAGATGGCGCTGAGTCAGTTGCGAGGCAACTTCAGCCACGAACTCGGCGTGCTCCGCGAAGAACTGTTAAGGCTGACTTCATTGTTGGAACTGGAGTTGGACTTCAGCGACCATGAGGACCTGGAGTTTGCCGACCGCAGCGAGTTGCTGCAAATAGCGGAATCTACCGAGCGCCGCATCCGCGAACTGGCACGGTCGTTTGAGACTGGCAACGCCCTGCGCCAAGGCATCGCCGTGGCCATCATAGGCAAGACCAACGTGGGGAAGAGCACGCTGCTCAACCGCTTGCTGCACGACGACAAGGCCATCGTGAGCGACGTCCACGGCACCACGCGCGACGTGATAGAGGACACCACGCAGATTCACGGCATCACCTTTCGTTTCATCGACACCGCCGGCATCCGTTCGACTACCGACACCGTGGAACGCATGGGTATCGAGCGCACCTACAAGAAACTCGACGAAGCCACCATAGTGCTGTGGCTGACCGACGCTCCCCCCACGGCAGAGGAGGCTGAGGAAATTGCTTGTCGCACCGAAGGCAAGAAGGTCATCGCCATCGTGAACAAGACCGACTTGACATCATTGGCCTATGACCCCACCGCCACCCTACCCTGTTTCGAAATCCCCGTGGTGAGGATGAGTGCCAAGCACGACAAAGACCTCTCCCCGTTGGAAGAGGCCCTCTATCGTGCTGCCGACATCCCTGAAGTGACCCAAAACGATGTCATTGTCACCAACGCCCGCCACTACGAGGCATTGGTGAATGCCCATGACGACATTGAGGCCGTCATCGCAGGGTTGTCCCAAGGACTGAGCGGCGACCTGCTCAGCGAAGACCTACGCGCCTGCATCGACCACCTCGCCACCATCGTGGGTGGCGCCATCACCCCCGACGAAACGCTTGGGAACATTTTCAAGAATTTTTGCGTGGGAAAGTAAAAGCCACATCACAAACAATCACCATTTCAGATATTTCATCTGATAACGCCACCATCATAAAGATGTATTAGTGTTATCCTCTGGCAAAGCATAATGATAAAATGAAAATGAAAACGAAACCAAAACCAAAACCAAAACCAAAACGAATACGGATATCCGATATCACTCATGCGCATCCCTTGGCAAAAAAGGCATACGCAACAGACTCTTACTATGCCAAATTGGCAAACAGTCTTTTAGGTGATTTTTATAGCACCGAATTGGATCTCGAAGAGAACACAGACAGCATCTTCCGCTACGCTTCCATCAATTTGGCTTGCTATATGGAAGACATCGTAGCTGACAGTGGGCAATGGAGGGCTTTCTCCGACCTATGCCAGCAGATGTTCGGTTTTCCGGTGCCTATATACCATGACTCCACCGAGGAGTATTATCCTGATGAGCCGAGTTTGATGGCAGTCAGATTCTTGATATGGCATTCCGCCACTGAAATGGACGACATCTGGTGGACGCCTGGCCTACCTCTTCTTGAGACAATGGCACATACGGCTTACCAACGTCTTGTGAATGAATTTGAGAATGCTCCCGTCAACGAGCAGTTATCACAAGACATCGAAACCATGATGGATGTTGCTGACGAAGACTTCTACAAGATGCGCATTGCTTTGACATGGTTTTTCTCACACTGTTATCTTACACGTTCAGAAACATCCGAAAATTTGTTGGAAAAACAAATTGAAGGCACCGATCGAATATCGGGCGATATCTCCTTAAGTTTTTACCAGGCCATCAATTTCAGCATCTTTGCCTATAAAGTGGGACCGTTGGCATTATATCCGAAAGATTATCTGTCCGCATTGGCTCGCGTGAAGGGAAAAAGTGCTCTCTTAGACACCTTGGAGGCCTTGAAGGTATTCCCGACACATGCTTTCAAAATGAAAGTCAGCGAGGATGGCAAGACCATCGACCTGTTATCCACAAATGGAAAGAACATCACGATCAAGCGCGATGAGATCACGCTCAAAGACAAGGAACTCAACAAATTTGACGGATGTGTAGCATCTTTTGTCTCGTATCATGGAGAGTGGCGCCTGAATGGAGCAATGTCTCCATTTGAGGGCTGTGTTGAACGATGGGATGAACTAGTCAAGAAAGATCCTGAATACAAGCCAGAAGACTATCTCGTCGCTGATGCAGACTGGTTCCTAAAACGTACAAAAGGCAAGCAGATGCTCTTCTTTGATGGACAGGATGAATTATATGATTTCATGGTTTCTGAAATGGATTTCCGTAAAGAATGGAAGCAAGAGTTGAGTGGTAAATTCGAAAATGGCCATCGTGTCATCATGTTCATCGACAAGGAATCCAAGAACTACCTGAATTTGTCATCCGAATTCTGCGAATGCATCAAGGCTCCCGACAATCCATTCTATGATGCCAACATTGCATGTAAGGAAGCTATTGAAATGCTGTGGAACGACAACTCCATAAAAACAAGTGCCATACTTTTTTTGCTCGAAAAGGGATATCTGCCCGACATCCTCAATGACAGTTTCATCATACAGGACAATCCAGAAAAGGTGAAAGAGCAGGACGTACGCTTCCTCCTCCGCTATATGAGGAAAGAGAGATATTAAAAAATGTCATTCCTTCTTTCATAACACCCTAATAAAGAGGTCTTTGAGACCTCTTTACTCTGTTTGAAGTTTTTTCCTAACATTGTTTACGTAATTCATATTTGGATCAAAAGCTCCTTACCCCATGATTCTATAAAACATAACACCTGTCAAAAATGTCAACACGTGCTAATATTTTCATAAGAAACGACTACGATGATGATGAAAAAGTTGTCATATACCATCATTGCGACGGCTATCCTGAGGGAGTGGGCAAAGATTTGACCCGCATCCTGCACAAGTTTAGCGCCGAAAATCATTCAACTGTGTCAAAGGAGGAATTGGCCAATTACATTTGCAGTAGCGAAAAAGAATTTCGCATCACCACCCCATGCATGGCTGGTGACGCGGAATACATTTATGAGATCAATTTGTCCAAGCGCCGTGTGGAGTGGGAAGGACTGTACATCGGCGAACAAGAATGGCTATGTGATTTTTGATTCAAAAACTCCACCACTATGGTTGGCAACACAATTAAATTGTTATAAAACATAAACAGCCTAATAGTAATATGCCATCAAAAGAACGAACTTAGGAGCAAAATTGCAATTCTTGTAAAATATCAAAAACCCGAAAGAAAACTCCGTAATTTGCAGATTTTTTACATTTCAAGGAGTTTTCTTTCGGATTTATCGAAGATAAACACAAATGTACTGATTTTTTACTTACAGAAATTTGTTCAATTCCTTTACCAACTTATGTACTGTTGTTGATGATTCTTCCTCAGCAGGATTTCCGTATTAAAATAGTTTACACCTCAATCTTCTTGATCACCTTTGCGGGTACGCCGCCAACGATGGTGTTAGGCTCCACGTCTTTCGTCACCACGGCACCAGCGGCTACCACGGCACCGTCGCCGATGGTCACGCCAGCCAGCACCGTTGCGTTGGCCCCTATCCATACGTTCTTGCCGATATGGATGGGGGCGTAGGTCATTCCTGCACGGTGGTTAGGGTCGAGCAGGTGGTTGAGGGTTGCCAGCACCACATTATGGCCTATGAGAGCCCCCTCGTCGATGGTGATGCCACCCTGGTCCTGAAACTTGCAGCCCATGTTGATGAATACACGTTCACCCACCATGGTGTTCTTGCCACAGTCGGTATGGAACGGTGGGAACATGCCTACACTCTTGGGGACCTCACGTCCCCAAAGTTGCTCCAACAGTCCATGGAGTTGCTCCGGAGTATGGTATTTCCCATTGATTTCTGCCGTTATCTGTAGAGCCTCCTGCGACAGCTTGTGAAACATCAAATGCAGCTCCGAGCCGCCCTCAATGGGCTTGCCCGAAGCCATATGGTCTCTAAATTCTTGTATCGTCATCATATTGCCGTGACCTTCATTCAGCTTTCACTCCATCGCAGCCTTGAAGAAAGCTTCCATCTTTTCGTAGGGGACAACGCCTGCCACATCGTCGTAGAGGTCAACGTGCGAAGCACCATCGATGATGAGCAGTTCCTTGTTGCCTTCCTTGTAGCTGCCGGCGTATTTGCCCGTGGGAATCTCGTTGGCCATGGCACACTCTGCAACAGAGGAGGCGAAAGGCTTCTTACCCGTCATCTTTTCAAAGGCATACTCTGAGAAGTAGCGCGAGTGGGCTTTCTCGCCATGGATGAGCAGCACGGGAGCCTCAATCTCGTTGGCATAGTCGAGGATGGGTTGATTGAGGAACGACTGACAGCCCGTCACGTTCCAACCGTCGGTGGAATTGCCTGAGCGCTCGTGATAGCCACGCTTGGTCTTGTAATATGAGTGGTAGTCTTTCACAAACCAGGGGGCGTCCTCTGGCAGAGGATCGATGACCCCACCGGCACGCTGATAAGTGCCGGCCTTGTAGTCCTCAGTGCGCTGAGCGGCCATCGCCTTGCGAGCTGCCATGCGTTGTTCCTTTGAGTCGCTACTCATGAAGTATCCTTCACGGTTCACCTTCGTCATATCGTACATCGTCGAGGCTACAGTGGCTTTGATGCGTGGATCGAGGGCGGCAGCGTTGACAGCCATTCCGCCGAAACCACAGATGCCGATGATGCCGATGCGCTCAGGATCGACGTTGTCTTGAACGGAGAGGAAGTCGACGGCAGCGAGGAAGTCCTCGGTGTTGATGTCGGGCGAAGCCATGCGGCGAGGCTCTCCACCGCTCTCGCCAGTGAACGAGGGGTCGAAGGCGATGGTTATAAATCCACGCTCTGCCATATGCTGTGCATAAAGTCCGCTCGACTGCTCCTTCACGGCTCCAAACGGGCCGGTGACGGCTATGGCAGGGAGTTTGCCTGTGGCATCCTTCGGCGTGTACATGTCGGCAGCAAGTTCGATGCCATAACGGTTCTTGAACGTGACCTTCTTGTGGTCCACCTTGTCACTCTTGGGGAACGTCTTGTCCCACTCCAGAGTTAATTGCAATGTTGTCTGTTTCATATTCTCGTTTGTAGTTTGTTTGTTCTCGTTGCATGCCATGAGCGTCAAACCCATCAGCACAGTGACTATTAATACGTTCTTCATACTTTATAGGATTACCTTTTTGCCATTTCTGATGTATATTCCTTTCGAAGGATTCACCACCTTCTGCCCGTTCAGCGAATGGTAGGCCCCGTCTTCAGTGACTGTGCTGCAGGCGCTGTTGATAGCCGTCGTACCAGATGATAATGAAAGCTTCACCATGATATCATTCTGCCCGATTTTGAGGAAGGTACGCAACTCGCTTTCCGACAGCCCGTCGATCTTGCCCAGACGGGTGTAGCTCCAGGAATTGGTTCCACAGAAGATGCAGATGTTCGAACCGCTATAGAGAATGACGTCGCCGGGCTGCGCTGTCATTTGCTCATTGCTTGTGGGTAATGAGAAACCCAACGGTCCCCATATCTCGAAACTTCCGTTGCTGTCGAGTGTCAAGGTGATGTCGCCCGAATGCAAGCGGCTCACCAGTTCCTGCGTGGCAGCATTATCGACCAGCGTCACGCTTTGTGTCTGATTGCCGATGGTGATGTATAATTTCTGTGTCATAGTCTGTGCCGTTATGTCGCTGTCCTTCGAGCAGCATGTCAGTAGTATGGCTGCCAAAAATAATAGAATATGTTTCATGATTCATACTGTTTATATGTAACTGTATCTTATCCAAACGGAGTTGTCACCCATCTGACGAACACTCTTCAAGTGGAGCTTGTAGGGACAGGTATGACAGGCCTCGATACCGTCGAAGGCGGCACAGAAGCCTTCACGACCATCAATGGCGGCACCGTAGAGCATACTCACCTCGTCGAGCAGTCCTTCGCGCAGGAAACCACCGTTGATGTGTCCGCCGCCCACCACGCCGACACGCTCGCTGCCGAACTCATACTGCAGGATGCTGAGCGCACGGCTTAGGTCGATGCTCGTCTCGCCCGTAGCGATGTAGGAGATGCCACGCTCACGCAGATAATCCAGATATTCGCGTGAAGCCTGCTGGCTGACGATGCAAATGCGGTTCGGCGTGTCGTCCTCCGGCCAGCGCAAGGTGCCATGGGTGTCCACCACAGCCTCCCAACTCTCGGAGTCGTGGCTCTTGTAGAATTCCTCGCGTCCGACAGGTGTTGCGTCTTGTGCAACAAACAGTTCTTTCTCGGCATAGTGGTTCATGGCTGTGGTCTTTCCCTCTATGGTGGTGTCGATGCTGAGCATTTCCAAAGCCTCGTAGTACTCGTCCGCACCAATCTGCTCCGTCATGGCGCAGTCTATGCGTCCGTCAATAGATGCCATCATATGGCAAATCACGTATGGTCTCCTCATATTCCTTTGCTTGTTTTGAAATCCGTTGCAATTCTGCGCATGCCGGGTGAAAAGCCAAGTTTGCTTGAACCATTCCGAGGCACATCGGAATCGCGGTCTGTTTACAGGGTGCAAAGTAACGATGAAATCCTCATTATGTGGTTATCCGAATCGATGGAATACTTACCAATTTTACCTTTTTTCGCCGGCAACACCCTTTTTCTAGTAAAATATAGCAATTTTGAGTTGATTTTCGAAGTTATTTCTACTCGAAAAAGCAAAATCATATATTTTGCTTTTTGCTTGCTTATTCGTAACTTTGCGGCATGATAACAAAGAATTATCTCTACCTCTACCACGCGAACGACTACGCACAGAGTGTAGGAGCCGAGACGTATCACCCGATGGTGAGCGTCGTCCACTTCGACGAACTGGGGCCGATAGCCCACACGCTGAACAAGATGGGAGATGTGTATGCCTTTTTCGTTCAGGACAATTTTCCCGCCGACGCCACCTACGGCATGGGCGGCTATGACACGTCGAAAGGCTCGCTGACGGCGGCCTCGCCCGGACAGGTCATCGGCAAGGCAGACGACGGCACACGCAATGTATACCACGGCTGGACGCTGCACTTCGAAGCGGAGTTCATGCGCGGTACGGCATTCGAGCAACGGCAACACGACTATCACTACTTCTCCTACAACGTGAACGAGGCGCTGCACACCACTGAGGGCGAGAAACAGCTGCTGTGGCAACTGATGTGGATGATCAGGCGCTTCATCCAGCACCGCGAGCAGTTGCCACAGACCGACCGCATCCTACAGGACTACATCCTGCTGCTGTGCGACTACGCCCTGCTGTTCTATCAACGACAATTTCAGGATGCCGCCCGCCGCCAAGGAGACCTGCTTTCGCGTTTCCATCGGGTACTCACCAGCTATTACGAGCGCGGCTTGCAACGTCAGCATGGCCTGCCCACCGTGAAATATTGTGCCTCCGAACTCTGCCTGTCGCCCAGCTATTTCGGCGATGTGGTGCGAAGTGTCTCTGGTGAGAGTCCCACACAGATTATCCAGCGCTTTCTTGTCGACCGCGCCAAGAGCCTGCTGGTCGGCGGCCTCACAGCCACCCAGGCTTCCGACACCCTCGGCTTCGAATACCCTCAGCACTTTACCCGTTTTTTCAAGAAACATGCTGGCCTTCAGCCCTCGAAATACATCGCATCGCTGAAGAAACCGTAATAAGCCACTTCTACACTGGAATTTTAATTGGGATAATATGCATACCGGATAGCAAGATTGGGTGTGTTACTTTTAAACATTTATCACATTGTATTTTCTTCAATAAGAAACATTCACTTGCTATTTTTCTAGTCAATTTTGTTCATAAGGTCATTGTTGTTTCTTTTGATGTTTTCGAGTTGTTCACGGATGCCCTTATTCTCTTGAATATCAGGGAAAGAATCTATGAGTATTTGCATCATTCGTTCACCATGTTTTTGAGCCAAGGTAGGTGTCCACCGGTTTTCCATTTTATTAGCACTAATATACATATCATACAACTTGAGACTCTCTAAGTCGTTGACTGTATCTGCTATTCTAGCGAATTTTATCCGAACAGAATCATTACTTTGTGTGGAGTTGAATGAAGAAGAAATCATTGCTAGATTATAGAATGAATTGACTTTAAGTGCATCATTCCATTTCTCATTATTATTCTCATTTTGTGGATGAAGATGTTCTATGGAACGGTTACGACGGAACCGGTAGTTCTTGGCGATTTGATTATTGAGGTTCTTAATATTATCTTCAACAACCCTCTCCCAAAGATAATAGTCCAAACGCCAAAACCAATAACGATCAATAAATCTATATGATAAAGTATCAAGGTTTTTATCATCACTTTTATCATTCAAATCTTCAATATGGGTATTGTTATCAAGTTCCTTAAGATGCTCTAGCAATTTGATTGGAGCTACTCGGTCTTTATTTGCACCGCAAGAGATTGCTTTATAAACAAAATGAAGCAATCCGGGTAACCAACGATAATAAGTTACATTAACAGAGTTCACATAGAGCATTGACTGAAATACGCGAAGTTTAGCAAAATCTATTTTACTGTCATCATCATTATCATCATCATCACTGAAGTCTCCCCTCAACCCTCTTGACATCAAGAGAGTGTATGAATCATCGTTGCTCTTGATACGAATGACATAGAAATCATAAAGCACACGCAGGGCAAACATGGTATCAACAAAATCAAGATATTGATCCACTGAGAGATATTGGTCAAATGTTGATAATAAATTGCTCTCATTGAAGAATTCGTTCACCTTGAAATCTTCTTCATTCTTTACATTTTTCTTACAGTTGTTATCAGTAATTTTGTAATATGAAAAGTAATAAAGAACCTGAAGAAGAAATCTTGGAAAAGTAAGCAAAGAAATGAAAGGTACATCTCTATGGTCATCATCAGAAGGAGCCTTCACTTCTAATTCCCTACGAATTATTGCTCTTATGGTATTTCTTCGACTTCCAAACTCTACCTCTTGTTGATCATCACTCTTACTAAAAGCAGCATTAATCACGCAATTATCATCACCTTTTTTAAACATACCCTTGATAGGCATAGGATTTCTTATGATTTCCAATGCAGCAAGACAACGTTTTCGAAAAGTGGTTGCCTTTTCTTTCTTGCCTGACCTACGAATAAAGACACGAGTATCCATATCGGCGACAACATCCCATGCCTTGACGTAATACTTATAGTCTTTTGGGTGCTCTTTGTGAATTCTGTTAAGCATATTAACCTTAAGAATCTCATAACTTTCAAGATTCTTACCAGCAGAGTTCATACGCTCGAAATACAAGTTCAAATCTTTAGTTTCATAATCTGGCAATTGAGTTATGAAAAACTTCAGATGCTCATAAATAAATGAAGACATTTTATTGCAAATGTCAGGTGAATATTCTTTTCCATATTCAAGGCGCCTTAATTGCTCATTAATAGAACTTAGATATGATTTGATATAATTCAATCCTGCTGCCATCTTCTTGTTTATGCAAGACAACTTTTGGGGAATATCCATCACATCAGTATTCGTATATTTTAAAACATCTTTATAAAAGCTCTTCTCACTTGCAATCTTTTTGAGAAATTCAATGTCAGAATCTCTAGATTCAAAATCAAGTCGTGCCTCACCATTTATAAGTAGGAAGTTTCTCCATTTTTCCGACTGGAGGTTACTATGCATAAATGTAATTGCCAATAGAGTCATGACAGTAAAACGCTGCTGACCATCAACCAAGACTAATTCATTATTCTCAATCTTGGTAGAAGTTAACATGCCAACATAGTAGTCTTCAGTTTTATTCTTAACCATGGAAACAAGTATTCCATCAAGAAGTGTGTAGATGGTCTCCTTATTCCACTCAAATAAACGCTGATAAATTGGAATGGAAAACTTATAATTACTTTCAGCAACACGCTGAGGACTGTAACTTCTTACATTTTTGGTTTCATCTATTATCTTTTTCATTATTTCTTGATTTTAAAAATCTTGTCATTAAAAAAATCTTTTACTGTTCGTGATGACATCTTCTTCAATAGCGGCTGAACACATCTCTCAACTTTGTTGGCATATCTCTTCTTGATCGGCGACGTATCACTGAATTCTACGGCAGGGAGTCGCTTTACACTCTTAAGGAGATCTGCTAAAACAAATGTTGGTGATGAAGCACGATCTATAATCATTGCAATTTCTGTTTCACCCACACTTTCATCCATAAACTTATGATAGTAAATCCGTCCCTGTTGGAATCTATAATGAGAAAGTCTACGAGTAATTAAAACTAAAACTTCACTAATGTATTCAATACCAAACTTAAGATAATAAGCAAACAACAAAGCTTCAATAGCATCTCGAAACCATTCATGAGACTCTCCCGTTAGCATATGTATACCATATGGCTTTTCATCCAAATCAAGGTTACTTTCTTTGTCATTAATGTCTTTTCCGGGATAATAATATTCTGGCAAGCGACGGAACTGTTTGAATCGTTCTACAAAATGCTCGACATATGCGAAGAAGTGTGAACCTCCTTGGATAGGTTCTTTATACCAGAAACGTTCACCAAACGGAGGTATCTCATCAATAACCAACGCTGATTCAAATTCCTTCTTTACATGATACTCTTCCCATTCTTTAAGAGGGCGTTTGTTTAACCAACGACGTAATCCATAGATATAAATAGCTATTGTTCGATAATAATCTCTTTCTTCAACAACATCTCCATTAACAGAATTATCAGCTTTTAAAACCATTTGATTCCAACGCATGGCAAGATGTCTCTGTTGACTTTTGATTGGAAGGAATCTAAGGTGATGGGCCTTCAGAAGATCGAAATCACTCAAAGGAACACCACGAGAATTGGTATTTGAAAAGAACGTAAACGCAAGGTCAAGATTATTTGGACTGATAATCAAAACACTAAATTCAACCTGTGACAAGAGATTCTTAACCCATTTTTCTCTTTTTGATTTTTCATCAAGGCTATTCTGATTTTGAATGTAAGTTTGAATGCAGTGATAGTTATAGCTTATATACTTTTGAGATTTGATATTCTCAAAATGTGCATCAATGAGTGGGAGTTTGCCAGAGTATTTCAATGCACATAATAGCAGGGTCAATGAAACTAGTCTTTGCTGGCCATCAACAATTTCAAATTTATTATCTTTCTTATTTAAGATTACACTTCCTAATCTATATTGTTTCAACTGTTGATTATCCATCAAATCATCGAGTAATTGCAGCAAAGTATCTTTATCCCAGCAATATATACGCTGATAATCTGGAATTACTAAGGTTAATTTAAATATATCTTCCAAATTTAAAATATTAAGTTCAACTTTATTTTTTCCCATTTTCAATATTATTATGCTAAACTATTGTTAATTACCACCCAAACTCCAATACCATAAAATGGAAACAACACATCTTTCTTGTATCTTCCAAATAATAACAAAAACTGATGAAGAGGACTTCCAAAATATGATAGAAACCTTTGTCGCAAGCAAGATACACAACAAGATACACTACATCCAATTGGATATGGTAACAACGACGTGAAATGCAAGGGAGGTTGCCAGTGTTGTCCACCTATCAAATACATTGTATGACCTGTTTGTGGAACGTTGATGAATCCTTACCAGCGTTCCGAGCTTTGGGTGCTTTCAAAGCCGAAGTACAAATGACAGTTTGATATTCAGATTTTATTAATCCATCAAAGGTGGGCGAAAGTTGATGTTTAGGCATCAGTTTTCGCCCACCCTTTCTTTCCACATGTGGGTTCTTATAAGAACAAGTAAGTTTATCTTGTAAGTTCAAAGCCTACACGAGCACCGTTGGCACTCTTGGCAAGCTTGCTGACGGCTTGAACAGCAGCTGTGTTGCTGACCTTGCCTTCTTTCTGAAGGATGTTGACCATCTGTGTGGAGTCAAACATCAGTCCCATTCCTTTCTCTGTCTTTGTTACGTTGCCCTTAATGGTCTCCGTAGCTGTCTTGAGTGTGATTTCACCGTTTTGGGAGTTGTAAGCATAGGTCCCGCTGAAAGGGATGCCATTCACCTTGGCCGAGAACTTGTTGCCGTCAAGGAACGAGAAGGAAGTGTTGCTACGATTGATTCCGATGTTGCTGTAGTTACTTGCCAGCGACGAAGCCATGTTGGCAATCATGGCAGTACCTCCGGCCTTTGTCAGAGCCTGTTCGGTCGTAAATGCCGCACTAGGAGCATTGTAGTTCCAACTACCAAGAATGCCCGACTGGTCAAAAGTCGTTCCACCTAACAACACGCTACTCAACACACTGCCAAGCACACTACTCAGCACATTGCCTGTTGCACTGTTGGTTGTCCCGAGTCCAGTTGTCATACAGCTCGACAACATCAAGGTCACGGCTGCAAGAAATGTCAAAAATGTTTTCTTCATAATGCTATAATTATTAAATAATGAATAAGTTTTTCGTGACAAAGGAATAGAAAAAAAGTGAAATATCCAAATATTTTTCAATTAACCTTGAAAATTCAACCGTTTCTTCAACATACCTGTTTGCAACCTGGATGTATGTCGCGAGCATATGACTTTCAAAACCATCAACAAAATATCATGCAGTGGCAGACATTTCTTTATGCCGAGAGGGTTTCTTGTCGTTCTTGCAAGCTTGACATTCTTAGTGTAAACGGGATATGCATATAGTACCCCCCTAGTTGATTGACAACCTCTCTTGGACATATCTCACACTCGCCACATAGTCCTCGTCGGTTTCAAGGTGCTCGATGATCATTGGCATGCGAGGGTTCTCATCATTGGCCAACCGTGCATACAAATCAATATCCAACGTTCCCTCGCCACAGGCACATTCCTGGAGTTGGAAGGTGTATTCCTGCTTCAACATGATGTCCTTCAAGTGGCAACTTATGATGGTTCCATGCAATTTTCGGAAACATTCCTCAAGAAACTCATCATTGTAAAAGTATCTTCTCGGCGAGGTGATCATGTTCACAACGTCAAGGTGTGTGCCAAACTCCGCACGGTCAACATCCTCTATCAGACGCAGGTATTCATCAGGACTGCTCGGAATCATCCACGGCATGGACTCAATGCAGAATTTAGAATGAACAGGGTGGACTGCGTCTATGACCTGCCGTATCATCCCGACAGCCATATCCCACAGTTCGGCACTGAAATTGTCGCGGTATCCGCCGTCCCATCGCTGACCATAAGGAGTACCCACCACATTCACACAGCAAGCGGCACCAATGGCATCGGCCATGCGTAGTTGTTCGATGGCGTAGTCGGTCCACCGTCTTCGTTCCCCGGGATCGGCAGCAAGCGTGTTGCGCCACACCCCAACTTCCGCTATCGAGAGTCCGGCGTCATCGGCAGCCTTCTTATACGCCATGATGGCATCCTCGTCGTCATTGCAACTTAGGGGAAACACCACGGTATCAAGTCCTAGATCCTTGTGCTTTGCTGCCCATTCCTCAGGAGAGTCATGCTCCAACGATGATGAAATGCCCAAGTACATCAGAACGTCCTCCTATGAATGACCGTAGGATCCATTTTCTCCAACGAACTCACGCCAGTACGAGCCATCACCCCCGCCAATTCGGCCGTCATCTCACCAATCCGTCTGGCAACAGCCTCCGGTCCCTCCTTGAGCAGTGGCATCAGATGTCGGCCAACAGATACGGCCTTGGCGCCAAGTGCAAGACATTTGTAAGCGTCCATTCCGCTCACTATCCCACAATCCACGAACAGAGGAACGCTTCCACCAACGGCCGACAAGATGTCGCGCAGCACCATCAGTGGCGGTACAGCATATTGGACCATGCCGTGATGATGAGACACCACGAGTCCTGCGCATCCCGCTTTCAGACACTTCTCTGCATCAAGCGGACTGAGTATACCTTTCGCTATGAACGGCACACCTGCAGCCTGCACCATATCTGTCAGTTCCTCTGTCGATATAGCTTTCATTGGTAGTCCGAACACATTGTCATAGCCACCTTCAGAGTTGAAGGCATGATCAATATCCATACCCACTGCCAAGCACCCAACCTTGACGGCGTGTTCTATTTTGCGTAGCACCACGCGGTTGTCGGAATGGGGCTTGATTATCTTGATGGTCCTGGCTCCTGTAGCCACGATTTCCTCCAGTTCACTCTCACTGCCCATCCCCACCCAATGCACCGCACCACTCAAAGCGGCAGCACGGGCATAGACAGTCATCCCATCGGGTGCGGTATTGTGAAGATGAGACAAGGCGGCTGTCATGACCGGTGTGCGGAAAGTCTCACCAAACAGCGTCATCTGTGTAGAAGGGATGACGGCGTCCATATACCGGGTCTCTATCAAAAGGGAGTCAAAGAAATCCCTTGTTATCTTATCGGAATTTGATGTAAGTTGCATATTTTTCACACCTCTGATTTTTCCACTTGCAATAGTTGAGTTGATTTGGATCTGTTTGTAACTGCAGCGTTGATTTCGTCCATCTTCGCATCGGTCAGTTCATACTCCATTAGTCCAAAGTGTTAGTTGAACAGCGCCTTCAACCAATCTCTAAAAAGTGTGAATTTGGAACTCTTCTTTGATTTCTCCTTTTCAAAGAAACGGTCAGCCTCCCACATCCTGCGCTTCTTCAGTCCATTCAGTATCTTGCCGCCCGAATAAACCCACCTGAGAAACTCATGGCGGATTTCCTCTTCAGTGCGATTGTCCCTGATATATCTCAGCAAGGTGGAGTTTTTCAAGTTTTCAATTCCACAATTGTAGGCGAAGTCTGTGAGGGCATCGAATCGTCCTTGACTGCCCTCACAGACATTCAAACCATTCACAAAACGCTCAAAGGCAGCAAGGTCCTGCTTCAACAATGTTTCAGCTTCCTCGCAGGTTATCCTATCTCCAGGCTTGACTTGGTCTGTATGGCCATATCCTATCGTCCATACCCCTTTCGCGTCTTGGTAGGCTTCCAATCGTAGCCCCTCAAAGCTTTTGATGCTTTTTATCAATATGTCACTTGCTTTCATCGGCACGACATTACTCAGCCGGTGCCCACTTGCAGCGAACGGGCGACACAATGGCACCCTCTTTCTTCAATGCGGCGAAAGCCTTGTCCACCTCTTTGCGGTCGGCGTTCAACATCTTGGTCACTTCTCCTGCCGACACGGGCTTTCCTGCCTCGCGCATGGCTTGTAATACTTGTTCTTTCATTGTTGTTTGATGATTAAATGGTTGATGATGTTTTCCAACGGCAAAAATACGAAAAGTTGTGGACTTATCGTCATTTTTCCACATAATTTTTAATGATTATCCGCATCTTTCCGATAACGCCCCGAAGGGGCAATAAGCCTCCAGCCCAGGGCAACGCCCTGGGAAATTGGGAAGGAGGCAATCGCCCTGTAGGGGCATAAGCCTTTCAT
>JAFWSS010000234.1 GCA_017524385.1 Prevotella sp. | reverse complement strand
GTGAGTGACACGGTTATGTAGTCCGCCCCTGTTCTTAATCAGGTTGTTGATAATCCATGACGTTGCACTGCCACAGACTATCAGTTTGATGTCATCGCGCCATGATGCCCACGAATTCCAGAAATGCTCCAAGCCACTGATGAAATTGGAGCGAGGGGTGTCCATCCAAGGCATTTCGTCAATAAAGACCGTCTTCTTTCCTTCCGGCAGGGATTCCAAATAGCTCTCAAGTGCCATGAATGCATCAAGCCAGGTCTTGGCAAGAGGCACCTCAGGATTGCTCTTCCTGATGCCCTGCATGAAATTCTTCAACTGAATGCGCATCGAAACCCTGTTCATTCCAGCCACGTAAAAAGCATAGTCACTGCCAATGACTTTCTGTATGAGGAACGTCTTGCCTACGCGCCTACGTCCATATACCGCAATGAATTCAGACTTCTCAGAGTTGAGGTATTCCTTCAACTGTTGTTGTTCTTTCTCGCGTCCAATGAAAATTTTATTCATATCTTCTTGATTATTTCGGAACTTCGTCTGCAAAGGTACTTCTTTTTCTTCAAACAACCAAGAAAAATGCACGAAAACGGTCGCAGATGGGGTGCTTTTGTCGTGTTAGCGACCATTTTCGTGCAATTCCCTACAGAAAAACAGCTCCCTTTCGTTCCCCTGTTTTCAGGTCCTTTTTACGAACATAGGTTGATGTGGCGATGAACATATGTTCATTAAACAGGGAACATATGTTCATGAGGCAACGAACATAGGTTCACTTTTCATGCCATTTCAGACACACAAATTTGGGCACCCAGTTGGAAAAAATAAAGTTTCCAGTTGGGAAAAAAGTTTTTCCCAGTTAGAAACTTAAAATCGGGCTATTTTTGTTTTCGCTTGAAAAAACGTTTTGCATGCTCTGCAAAGCTTCCCAATCCTCCGGCGGAGAGCGTGAATTCTTTTTATGGTGTTGTCGTTTCATCGCTAATACCTTTTAGTTAATAATGTATCTTCTTCCCGTCGATGGAATAGGTTTCCCCGTCCTTGATGATATAGAGATGTTTGTCGCGGATGACCTTGCGTGCGGCTGGCTGTCTGTCTTGCTCCATTATGTCCGGGATGCCCACTGCATTGGGGTCGCAGGGATATGTGCATATCTTGTTCATGGCTTCGATGAGTGTTTCCACCGACTGGAACTGCTCGTCGAGCCAGTTGGTGTGATTCCGGAGGTAGTTGCGCAGATAGTCCACGTCCAGAGCTGATGTGCGTCGGGTGTCACCCCCAACGATGTCATTTGTCTTTCCTGCTTCGGCAACGTGGGCATACCTTGCATCCAGCTCGCCTCCTTCGGATATGAAGTCCATGATGAAGGGTCTTGCCACATCCCAGTAGGCATAGTATGCCATCTGGCACAGCACAGGGTCGGGAAACCACTTTTGGTAATAGGTGTAGCTATGCAAATAGGCTGGTGTAGTGACTCCCACATCAAATGTAATGAAGAAATCCGTTTTTCTGGTAGCACTTATGCAGCCGCTACCGTGATCGAAATCCCAGGCGGGTCCGAAATGAAGTTTGCCATCGTCTGCGATATAGGAAAAGCGGCTGTTTATTAAATCATTCTGCCCCATGATTTCGTTCACGAGCCAAACGGCGACCAGGGACTTCATGTCGGTATATTTGGACAGGTTCTTACTGGGGTTGGGGATTTGGCTGTACGCGGCTTCAAACTCTTCCCAGTATCTGGTCACGTATGACAGCATCTCGCTGTTCGTGGAGAGGTACTCTGGAGCGGCAACCTGAATGTTCAGGTTTTGTGGTGTCAGGAAGTGTGTGCCTGACGTTTTTTGTGACACTTCAAACAGATAGCCTTTAGTAATGTCGTACTCTTTTTTCAGACCATAGTCGGAGAGATTGTACAGCTTCCCTTTGAATGAAACCATTCCGTTTGTTATCCATGCCAGATTCTTCTTCATCGTCTCTTCAAGCAGTTCCTTGTCCGTGTCAGCCAGAGCGTCGGCGACTCTTACAGAATCGAACAGTGCATCGGCAACATCCTCTGCCTCATCCTCCCAATCGAAGATGTCCACGCTGTGTTTCTCGACCCTGACGTGTTGGCTCAGCATGTAGCAGCCTTTTACCTCACCGTTTATCACCACATCCACCCATGTCATGTCCGTGGCAAGTATGCCAAGCCGCCGGGCCAACTGGCTGGCGATGAAGTTGCGCAGGCAAGTCTTGTCGTTGTAATTGGGAACCAACACCCAGTGCTTGCTCTTGCCGAAACCGAAGAGACCTGTTTTCTTGTTAAGTTTCAACTTGTATGCTTTCTGCGGATACCGCCACGAGGAGTTGCCTCGTCCCCTGATTTCGGTACTGCCCGTGTATTGTGGTTCAAAGTCACTGTTCCCTTGAATACGGAGCGAGGCATTTACATAGTTCTCCTTTGAAGTAATGGGATTCCCGTCCTCTGTATCGATGTACAGGACGGGCAACTTGCTTGTCCATGTGTCTTTGGAATAGACGGTCTCGCCCGCCTTGTCGCAAACCGTCACACGCAGCCAGTGCTCATAGTCGCTGTCTGTGACTACATAGGCAGAGTCTTCTGACAGCACTTCGCTCTCGTTGAAGTTGCCGAGCGCATCGCCCCTGATCCATCTGAAAGAGAATTCAGACATATCACTCAGCGAAGAAGATATGGAAAGTCTGTCCCCAATGACAGGTTGTTCCGTACCTCTCAACACAAAAGTCCCGTCGGGCCATTGTATGGCACAATCTTTAGTGTTAAGTGTTTGCAGCAGACTGTCTATGTCCTCAGCCCTTGCCGGGAAATACTTGCGAAGCTTCTCGACAGTGGTGCTAATGTCGTCTAAAGTCTTGCCGGCCCATCTTTTGTGATCTGCATCAATGGATTTGTCAATAGCCTGCGCGTAATCCGTCCCTGAAAGTGATTCATAGAAATTAGTGATCTGATGTGATGCGTTCTTTTTCCGATTCCCAGATGTGTATCATTTTGCGAGCCAAAATTCTGTTAGGGCTGCCAGTCAGCATATATCCGAAGTAGTGAACAGACATGATTGACGTCCATGTGCCTGAAACTCTTAAAATCGAGTCAAAGTCCCACAGCGGTCCCATTTGCAGTTTCGAATGGTTGTCCCGGCGGATGATGAACATGTTGCTGCCTGCTGCGTCCCACGTGCCAAGAATCTGATGTGCCAAGAGCCATCGGGCACAGCTCTCCACGTCGATATACAGTGGGTATGTCCCATCGGTCAGTGAGGCATTAAACAAATCGAGGTATTCTCTGAAGGCATCCAACTGCTCCTCTGTAATGTCGCTGCTGTCGGGATATTTGAAGGTGAACTTGTAGGCATTCCTAAGTAGCCGGGGACTTTCCACACAAACATCCTTGTTCCACCAATAAGGATCTATTTCGGATATGTAGCCGGTCTGTTCGTCCACATTGATTCTGCATTTCTCGTTTCGTTCTATTGTTTCCGTCAAATAGTAGAACCCCCGGAAATCGTCATTGACAATAAGGTTTACATACTTCCCCTCGGGAATCCAGTCTGCAACTCGGAGAATCTCTGTTATCTTGTTGCCTATCATAGCGGCAATGGGGCATGGATATTGGGGCCAACCCTTAGGCTTCAACAGCGCCCACTCCTTGTCGGACATTCCCTGGTCGTCGCGCAACAGCATGTCCGCTTCCTTCTGAAGCATAATGCAGAAAGGCCTTTTGTCATCAATGGCAGAAGTGTTTCCACGTACTTTGAACAGCATGCCGCTTTTGTTCTCATCATAATTTCCGCTGTCAAAAACGGGGTTCTCTGCAACGCCCGGATAGTAAATCCTTACACGCCCAGGCACTTTTGTCACGTTCGTGATGCTGACTCCCAGACACCCTTCAGGGGCATCTATCCTATCTGCTTTCGGTTCTTCACCATTCACGGTGTTCACCACCACTACGGGAAGCCCATATCCAAGAGCCTCCGTCAGTGTCTGCGCCTGTAAAGACAATGATAATGCAATCAATGCAAATAGTCCGAGTCGTTTCATAGTGGTCTCGTTTGACACCAATATTGAAAGGAGAAAACTTTTCATCATGTACTCATTGTGTTGAGATTCCTTCACCTAAAATCCGCAACTAATAGTTTTGGATTTTAGGGTTTATTTGTTTTTTAGTTAAAAATTTGTTTTGAGTTCTCGAACTCGGATGCAAAGATACGGCTTTTTTTACTAAACACCAAGAAAAAAACTTCACAAAAACTTCACAATTTTTACGCATTTTCAATTTTCCCCCATTTCATCGTGTTTTTCCCCCATTTGCTATTTTTAGAAAAAAGTCGTATCTTTGCCGCGAAAATACCAAAATTTAATATGAAATACCCTTTTTCTATATGTCTCTT
>JAFWSS010000233.1 GCA_017524385.1 Prevotella sp. | reverse complement strand
GAGTGGTTGGCTACGACATCCGCACGGAGTATGAGCAAATCAAGAAGCACATCGGCTATATGAGTCAGAAATTCTCACTCTATGAGGATTTGACCGTGGCTGAAAACATTCGTCTCTTTGCCGGCATCTACGGTATGAAGGACGGTGAAATCAAACGCAAGACCGACGAACTCCTGGAACGGCTGCACTTCTCCGACCACAAGAACACCCTCGTGGCTTCGCTGCCATTGGGGTGGAAGCAGAAACTCGCCTTCTCCGTCTCCATCTTCCACGAGCCGGGCATCGTGTTCCTCGATGAACCGACGGGCGGTGTGGACCCTGCCACAAGGCGCCAGTTCTGGGAACTCATCTACGATGCTTCCGAGCGAGGCATCACCGTCTTTGTCACCACCCATTACATGGACGAGGCCGAGTATTGCGACCGCATCTCCATCATGGTAGACGGCAAAATCAGTGCGATAGGCACCCCCGAGGAATTGAAGAGAAAGTTCAACCAACCCGACATGGACCATGTCTTCACCTATCTGGCCCGTCAAGCCACCCGCAGCAGCGACTAAGATACTTGGAAAAACTATCAACACAGGAAAAAGATGAAACAGTTCACATCATTTGTCATCAAGGAGGCCAAGCACATTCTGCGCGACAAGCGTACGATGCTCTTGCTTTTCGGCATGCCTTTGGTGTTGATGCTGCTCTTCGGCTTCGCCATCACCACCGATGTGAGGAATGTGCGCACAGTGGTGGTGATGTCCAACGCCGACCACGCCACCCGGCAGGCGGTGGAGCGTCTCTCGCAGTCGGAGTATTTCTCCATCGTCAACGTAGTAGCCACTCCGCAGGAGGCAGAACACCTCATTCGCAACCAGAAGGCCGACTTCGCCATCGTCTTCTCGCAGCAGTTCGCAGCGAAGAAGGGCGGTGTGCAGTTCATCGTGGATGGCGCCGACCCCAATATGGCACAAATGTGGACAAACTACGCCACCCAGGTGTTGCTCAACCCCTCCGGCGGTCTCGTCAACTCAAAAATGCTCTACAACCCGCAGACCAAGTCGGCCTACAATTTCGTGCCTGCCATCATGGGCATGCTGCTGATGCTCGTCTGTGCATTGATGACTTCCATCTCCATCGTGCGCGAGAAGGAAAAAGGCACGATGGAGGTGCTGCTCGTCTCACCTATGAGACCCTTGATGATCATCATCGCGAAAGCCGTGCCCTATCTCGTGCTTGCCTTCCTCATACTGACCATCATCCTGCTGATGGCGAAATTTGTCCTGGGTGTCCCGCTCGCAGGTTCACTGGCGTGGATCCTCCTCATCTCCGTGATTTACATCCTGCTTGCCCTATCGCTCGGACTGCTTGTGTCAAATGTGGCGAAGACCCAGTTGGTGGCCTTGCTCGTCTGCGCCATGGTGCTGCTGATGCCCATCGTCATGCTGTCGGGCATGATATTCCCTGTGGAGTCGATGCCCGAAATCCTACAATGGGTGTCAGCTGTCATTCCTCCAAGATACTACATCTCGGCCATGCGCAAACTGATGATCATGGGTGTCGGCATCGACCAGGTGCTTTTCGAACTGTCTGTGTTGACGGGTATGCTAGTCATCCTGATGTCGCTGTCTCTCATCACCTTCAAGAAACGCTTGGAATAATAGTCATCAATTTTCAATCTTCAATCTTCAATTTTCAATCTTCAATTGTGATTCGGTTTCTCATACAAAAGGAGTTCACGCAGATACGCCGCAATTCGTTCCTGCCACGGCTCATCGTCATGTTCCCCATCATGATCATGTGCGTCATGCCGTGGGTGATGAACATGGAGGTGAAGAATGTCGTGGTGGACGTGGTTGACCTTGACCGTGGCACGCAGTCGCAACGACTCGTCCACGCCATTGAACACAGCAACTATTTCATCTTCCACGGGCAGAAACCAACTTATGCAGAGGCGTTGAAGGACATCGAGCACGCCGATGCCGATGTCGTGGTGGTCATCCCACAAGATTTTGGCAAGAATCTGGTACAAGGACAGCAACCGCAAGTGCTTATCGCGGCTAATGCCGTCAATGGCACCAAGGGGTCGATGGGCGCTGCTTATCTCTCACAGATTGTCATGGCTGAAGCCAATCCCGGTGCCAGCGCCATAGAGTCGAAGATTTCCACCTTGTTCCTCTATAACAAGAACCTGAACTTCAAACTCTTCATGATTCCTGCACTCTTCGCCATCGTGATGATGCTGATGACGGGCTTCCTGCCCGCGCTGAACATCGTGGGGGAGAAGGAGACGGGCACTATCGAGCAAATCAACGTCACGCCGGTCTCTAAATGGGCGTTCATACTCGCCAAACTCATCCCTTACTGGCTCATCGCCATGTTTGTTATCACGGTGTGCCTTTTGCTGGCGTGGGGAATCTATGGCATCACCTCGGCCGGTCCTTTGTGGCTCGTCTATCTGTTGGCCATGCTGCTGGCTATGTTCTTCTCGTCGTTCGGACTGATTATTTCCAACTACTCCGACACCATGCAGCAGGCCGTCTTCGTGATGTGGTTTTTCGTGGTTGTCATGCTGCTGCTCAGCGGACTCTTCACCCCCACGCGTTCCATGCCTTCGTGGGCATACCTCACCACCTACGTCAACCCCATGAGTTATTTCGTCGAGGCGGTGCGCACCGTCTTTGTCCGGGGTGGCGACTTCCAAAGCATCGCCCACCAGGTGCTCGCCCTCCTCGGCATCGGATTATTCATGGGAGGATGGGCAGTGCAGAGCTATAAGAAAAACAGTTAATAAATCTTCAATATTTCATCTTAAGGTTGTGCATGATGAAGCCGTAGATGTCGGCCTGCTCATCCAGTACTTTTGCCATGGGTTTGCCACCACCATGCCCTGCCTTCGAGTCGATGCGGATGAGGACGGGAGCGTCGCCGGTCTGGCAAGCCTGAAGCGTGGCGGCAAACTTGAAGGAATGCGCCGGCACTACGCGGTCGTCGTGGTCGGCGGTGGTGACGAGTGTGGCGGGGTAGGATGTCCCTGGGCGCAGGTTGTGCAAGGGAGAGTAACCCAGGAGGTATTCAAACATCTCACGGCTGTCTTCGCTCGTGCCATAATCGGGAGCCCAGTTCCATCCGATGGTGAACTTGTGGTATCTCAACATGTCCATCACGCCCACTTGCGGGATGGCCGCGGCGAAGAGGTCGGGACGTTGCGTCATGCAGGCACCCACCAGCAAACCGCCGTTTGAACCACCTTGGATGGCCACTTTTTGCGCAGTGGTGTAACGTTGTGCAATGAGCCATTCCGTAGCGGCGATGAAGTCGTCGAACACATTCTGCTTCCTCATCTTTGTGCCGGCGAGGTGCCATTCCTCGCCATACTCGTTGCCACCGCGCAGGTTCACCATCACATAGATTCCTCCACTCTCGAGGAAAGGGATGCGCATGGCCGAGAAGGAGGGTGAGAGGCCGATGTTGAATCCGCCGTAGCCATAAACCAGCACGGGGTTCTTGCCGTTGCGCTTCAACCCTTTCTTGTAGGTGAGGAACATGGGCACTTTCGTATCATCCTTGCTGGTGAAGAACACCTGTTCGCTGACGAAGTCGTTGGCGCGGAAGTTCACCTTTGGTGCATAATACACCATGCTTTGGTCGGTGGCGATGTCGTAGCGGTAGATGGTGCCGGGAACGGTGAACGAACTGAAGGAGTAGAAGCACTCCTTGCGGTCCTTCTTCCCGCTGAAGCCGGCGCTGCCCACCGAGGGGAGCTTGATTTCGCGCAACATTTTCCCGTCCAGCGTATGGAGATAGGCATGTGTCGATGCATCTTTTGTGTAGGTCAGCAAGAGGTGGTTGTCGATGATGTCGGTGGACTCCACCACACCTTCTCCTTCGGGGATGACGGTGCGCCAGTTGGCGATGCCCGGGTTGTGCAGGTCGACGGCTACCACCTTGCCCTTGGGAGCCTCGAAATTGGTTTGCAAATACATGGTGTCGCCGATGTTATCGATGAAATCATAGGTGTAGTCCATGTTGGAGGTCATCTGGATGAACTGCGAGTCGGACTGTTTCAGGTCTCTGACAAACAGGTTGTTGCCAGAGCCGGCACCACTCTCGTAAAGCACCATGATGGTTTCCTCCTCGTTCACCCCCACGCCATAGAACCGCTTGGGATAGGCGGGGTTCATATAAAACAGCACGTCGTCGCTCTGTGGCGTGCCGATGCGGTGGTAGTAGATCTTGTGGCATTCGTTCACTGCCGACAGCTCGTTGCCTTCCACGGGGTCGTAGGCACTGTAGTAGAAACCGTCGCCCCGCCAGGCAGCACCGCTGAACTTCACCCAGAGGATATGGTCGTCGAGCAGTCTTCCTGTGGCGGCGTCGAGCACGTAGATTTCCCTCCAGTCTGACCCGCTGCGGGAGATGCTGTATGCCACATATTTGCCGTTGTGGGAGAAGGTGACGCTCTGAAGGGCCACCGTCCCGTCGCTGCTCAGCAGGTTGGGGTCGAGGAACACCCGTGGCGTGCCGCCCAACTCATCCATCACATACAACACGCTTTGGTTCTGCAGGCCATCGTTCTTGTAGAAATACCATTTGCCGTGTTTCTCGAAGGGGATGCCCGTCCTTTCGTAATTGGCCACCTCGCGCAGGCGGTTGAGCAGTTTCTTGCGCTGCGGCATCTGGCTCAGGTATTTGTTGGTGACGGCGTTCTCCGCTTCCACCCATTGCGCGGTTTGTGCGCTGGTGTCATTTTCCAGCCATCGATAGGGGTCGGGCACTTTCGTGCCAAAATATTCGTCCACGGCGTTGTCGCGTGGGGTGGTGGGGTAGTTGATTTTTTGTGCTGACGCTGCAAGGGCGATGGTTGTCATGGCGATAGTGAAAAGGGCTTTTCTCATAATTTCTGATGGATAAAAGGGTTCTCTGTGATAGTTGGTGCAAATATAGTTAAAATTGAATGCAATGCAAAGCAAATAAAAATTTTTTTGCTTTCATTGTTATCCCGAACTCAGGTCAATACCATCAACAAATGCTCATAAACGTATTGCCAATACAAAACGATGCCAATCTCCCTCATTTCTCCAAATGATGCACAAAGAAACGTGATTTTGTAAAAAAAAACAGAAAATCTTGCACTTGTTGCGTAATTTTTACGCAAATAATTTGGAAGATTGAGACAATATGCATACCTTTGCGTAAAATTTACACAAGAAAAGAAAATCAAACAAAATAACAAGCATTATGACACACCCATTATCAATCAAATTCAAGCCAGCCACCATCATCAGATATGGATGGTCTGGCAATGCCGAAACCATGGAGCGCATCCTCCACCAATGGGAAGGAAATCCAAACTTGAGAAATGTGCTCAGAGAGGCCATGCTCTACATCTATATAAAAGATAGGAGCTACAAGGCGGCCATCAACAACTTTTCAACAACCGACACCGATGTCGCATCGTTGGAGCTGAACGACGTGGATGAGACTGTTGCTAGGATATACAGGGAGGAACTCCAGAACCTTTGCCACGATGCATTCGTTCTCGGGAACCTCGATTCCGCGACCATCATCCAACTGATGATTCAAGCAATTGAGAAAGATGGTGATTTATACCACATCAACCCAGGAAAAGACGGCGGCCCCCATTTGGACAGGCTGGTGAAACTCGCCAGATACAACGACAGCTACAAGGAACTTGCCATCTTCATACGCTCACTCCATGAGCAAGGCAGAATGCAACCCATGGCATTGTCTGGCATTCCCTCGTTCTTCCATCCCGTCAAATTCGCCGGCTGGGGTGGTCCGCGAAGCACAGGGCAGTCCTTCTCATTCCTTCCCGAAACCTTTGAAGGAGGTTATGTGGAGATGGAATGCGACATCTGGGGTGGAGAATATCATCAACCCATCATCAATGAGGATTGGAGTAGCGGCGTGAAGGTGGTGGAGACCAACAACAACTCCATCGTTCTCGAACTAGACCGCTCATCGGTCAAAAGCGAAATACCCATCTCCGGGAGGATGGTGCCCTCTGCTGAATGCGGAGAACATGTTGCCGCAACCTGGGAGGACGGTGAATTCACCATCAACATCTACTATAGGTCTAAAGATGGCGGTAAGAGAATCTGCCTGTACTCATACAATTTCTGCTGCAAATAGGACCATGGAGGAGACCTCCGTTCCTTGAGGAGAAAGAGTGCAATGCCCTTAGCCGTCATCATTTCATAACGAACAACAACGGTGGCAATGACAATCAACCACCATAAAACGAAACGAATATGGAAATATCAAGTGGAAACGGCTACCCCAGCAGGGCTTTCTGCAAAGCCTGAAGTTCGAGTCTGTAGACATGCAGAGATATGTATGCTCGCTGGTGGGAAAAGCCGCCAAGTCGAAAGGCTTGAACAAGAAATGGTTCCAGAAACAGGAACTATATTGGAATGGCAGGAGCTACAAGCGTGACTCCAAGGAATACCAGCTCCTTCTCAACAGAGCCTTCAACAGGCTCTATGATAACGAGGGGTTCCGCAAGGCCTTGATGGCCACAAAGGGAGCCTCATTGGAACATTCCAAAGGCAAGAACAAAATCACAGAAACCGTTCTTACCAAACGGGAGTTCTGCTCCAGGCTAATCCACCTGAGAGACAAAGGCAAACTGCCTGAGTCCTAAACCAATAGAATAAGGTGTCCAATTTGTAACCTGCTCTTTCATAAAGATTCCGTTTCGCTTTCTATGCCAAGAGGTCTTGTCCAACAGTTGGTGCGCATATCCCCTCCCCTGTAGGGTCAGGTCTTGTGCCTGACCGCAAAGGGGCTGGGGGCTTTGATTATTAGTTTCTGAAGAACCATCAAGCAAAAATGGGCCTACCTCAGAGGAACTGTTGCCAGGTATGGCATTTGGAATCACGGCGTAATGAAAAAAAATGTCCGGATGTTTGCAGGTGAAAATTCAATTTCATATCTTTGCAACACCGAGGCAAGAGAACGTTCTGGCAAGTCCGCATGTCTGTTGCACTCACATCATATAACCTGCCTAATTTTGGGGAGTACTATAATGATAAAAGAATCTACAGGTATTGCCATCATCTCAGGCGAGCGTAACATCACTTACTCCGAACTCCTTCAGCGTATTGCGCTATACAGCCGGAAGTCACCCGTGAAAGCTGGTGAAAGGATGCTCATATTCTCGGAAAACCGTGAAGGATGGATATACGCCTTTTACTCGGTATGGGCTAACCATGGCATCGCTGTTCCTGTTGATGCCTCCTCTACGGTCAGCGACGTGGCTTATATCATCAACGACTGCAATCCCGTGTGTGTATGGACTTCACGCGAGAAGATGGAGGTGATGAAGGCTGCCGTCAAAGAGACGGGCAAGCCGGTGGATATTCATCTGATTGACGACTACGAAACGGCTGAAACAGACGGCACGAAAGCAGAGATTACATACAAGGAGGAAGATACGGCACTCATCATCTATACTTCGGGGACGACGGGAGCGCCCAAGGGAGTGATGCTCTCGTTCCAGAACATATTGGTCAATGTCCGTGCCGTTTCAGAGGAAGTGCCGATTTTCACGCCTGAGCGTCGCACGCTCATCCTGTTGCCTCTGCATCATGTGTTGCCCTTGGTGGGAACAGTCGTGATGCCGCTCTATGTGGGTGGAGGTGTGGCCATCTGCCCGTCGATGTCAGGTCCCGACATCATGGACACCATGCAGAAAGGCAGGATCGCCATCATGATCGGTGTCCCGCGACTATGGCAGACGCTGTATGGAGGCATCAAGAAGAAGATTGATGCCAACGCTCTCACACGTGGACTTTTCGGCCTTTGTGCCCGTATCAACAGCGTGACTTTCTCCCGCTTCGTCTTCAAGGCCGTCCACAAGAAGATGGGCGGGCACATCAAGTATCTGGTCAGCGGTGGGGCAGCCCTTGAGCGCGAGATAGCACTGGGATTGCAGACATTGGGACTGGAACTGCTCGAAGGCTATGGCATGACTGAGGCGGCCCCTATGATAGCCTTCACCCGGCCCGGCGACTTGGTTCCCAACTGCGTGGGAAAGCCGCTCCCGGCCATGGATTGCAAGATTCAGAACGGCGAAGTCTGCGCCAAGGGACCCAACGTCATGCAGGGTTACTACAACCGACCTCATGAGACGGCAAGTGTCATCGACAAGGACGGTTTCCTGCACACTGGCGACCTCGGCCACTTCGACGACCACGGGCGCCTCTATCTCACTGGCCGCAGCAAGGAAATCATCGTACTCTCAAATGGCAAGAATGTGCAGCCCAGCGAGATAGAATACAAACTGGAGCAATATACTGAGTACGTCAAGGAAACAGCCGTCGTACAGGATGGCGACATGCTGCGCGCCATCATCGTGCCACAAGAGGAATGGGCCAGGAACCTGACGGACGAAGAGGTGGAAGAGACACTGAAACGCGAGGTGCTGGAACCCTACAACCTCACGGTGACCAACTACAAGAAGCTCATGAGTCTGTTTGTCTATCGTGGTGAGCTGCCTCGTACCAGGCTGGAGAAACTGCAGCGCTACAAGCTTAAGGACATCCTTGCTGCAGGCACATCGGCCGACAGTCAGGAGAAGCCTATGGAGGAAGAAGAGGAACCCACCTTTGAGGAATACCACATCCTAAAGACATATATCGAGGAAGAGAAGCAGATACAGCTACACCCCACCGACCACATCGAAACCGACCTGGCCTTCGACTCGCTGGACATGGTGACACTTCAGGGGTTTATCCAGCAGACCTTCGGCACCAACGTCAATGCTGCCGACATGCCGGGTTTCAAGAACATCCTGGCATTGGCAGAACATGTGGCCTATAGCAAGACCCGCATGGAGGTGAAGATAGAGGACTGGCATGAGTTCCTGAACACCGACTCTTCCAACCTGGTGCTACCACACGGCAACCTCGGCATGCCGCTCCTTCTGAAATCATCCCGCCTGCTGTTCAAGGTCTACAACCGTCTTTCGTTCAAAGGTACTGAAAACATCCCGGCTCATGGACCGATGATCATTACCCCTAACCATCAAAGCTACCTCGACGGTGTGCTGGTCTCTATCGGACTTCCCATGAAGATACTCAGTGACAGCTACTTCTATGCCACTGAAGAACACGTGCAGGGGGCTTTCCGACAGTATTATGCACGCCACAACAACATTATCATCATGGAACGAGGCAATCTTCGCGACTCCATCCTCAAACTGGCTGAGGTGCTCAAGCGAGGCAAGAATGTGATCATCTTCCCTGAAGGATCACGTACACGCACTGGCAGACTGACCGATTTCAAGAAGACCTTTGCCATCCTCAGCCGCGAGCTGCAGGTTCCCATCCTGCCTGTGTGCATCAGAGGGGCTTTCGAGGCATTGCCACGCTCCAGGCATTTTGTCTCACCACACAAGATAGAGGTTGAGTTCCTGAAGCCTGTCGTTCCTGACAGCAAACTTTCATACGACGAGATTGCCAATCAGGTGAAGCAGGTCATTAACAAAAGGATACTCGACACCACGAAGGAGCGTGGGTGATTCTTTCATTTATGTCAGGCCAAAGTATGAAGAAACTGATTCTTTTGTCAATCATCCTGGTGGTGTCGGTATCTGTATCGGCGCAAGACATAGCAGGGTTTGTCTCCAGGCAGATGGAGACTTACCCTCAATCTCGTCTACTCGACATTTATAAGTCGTGCTTCCAGGACTATATGGGTGCTGAACATCTGGTAACCGACCGGCAACAAGTGAAAGCCTACCTTGATGAAGAGTTGAATACCACCACACTTGAAGACTTGCTTCCGTGGTTGTATGAACCCTGTGGTGCAGAGGGCAACTACGTGCGTGTGAGTATCAGGACCGTCAAGGAAGGGATCATCGGCGCAGACCTTTTGCTTGATGCATTCATACGAAGTGCCAATACTGACAAGCGCCCTTCGGTGAAGTCTTGGTGTGATCGATGGCATGAAATATTGGAAGTGATTGACACCATGAATCTCAACTATCCGAACTATGCAGTCGACAAACTATTCATCGACAGCATTCTCTCCGTTGGCAAATATGCCATCAGTCATTCGCCCGAATACCGTGAGGCTTATCATCCGCACTATAGAATCGTGGAACGTAGCATCTTCGACCGGGAAATCCTGACGCTTATAAAGAAATGGAATGCTCGTGTGCAAATGAACAAAGAGAGCAAATTACCTGGTGTCTTAAACCCTAACGCAGTGAAAATGACAAAATTCGACCCATATAGGAAAAAGTTAGACGATATGCAACTTATCGACATTTTGGGCTCTCACTTAAAGAGATAGCATGAAGTCCTGTTTTTCTATCCGAAATGTTCCTAATAAAATGAAACGATGGACTACGAAGAAGATTTACGTATGAAACAGGTGTTAATTGCTGCTTTGTTAATGATATCATCAATTGCGCAAGCGCAAAATTGGGAGTGGATTTCCAATCAAGTGGATGTGGAGAACAATGCCGACCCCAACAAGGCGGTGGTCTATGACTTGTGGAAATCATTTATTGAGGCACATGATGACACTACCACATGCTTCCCTCAATGGAATGAGGAGGATAGACTCAAATGGAAACAGGCCGATTTGATTAGTTGTGAAGGCTTTCTGAATGTAAATCTTTATGCTTATCTTAACAAGGTGTTGGAGATACGCCCTGAAAACGGCGCGTATGTCATCCGATCCATGTTTTATACACCTTACAATGACGACAAAGCGGTATTTGTGCTTGCCATTACCAATCATATCGTAAAAAAGGACAAGAATGGTGCATTCAAAATCCATAATTGGATTGATTATCACACTCGCAATTGGCAGCACAAAACAATCGGGCTGATAGACTACTGCTTTTATCCGGAATTTCAATTCAACGAGGAGAATGCCCATGCTGCCAATGAACTGATCAGATTGCTGCATGAGAAGTTAGGCGTGAATATTCCCGAACATATCACGCAGTATATCGCCCCTAATGTCTATGAGCAACAAAAGATGAAAGGCTTTGACTATCTCATCGGAATGGGCAATGAACAAGGAAATTCCGGTGGCACCTTCGACAGGAGGAATTACATCATATATGGTGATTCCGTTCACGGAGAGAACTACCAGCACGAAATTGCACGGCTCATCAATCCGACATATCCTAATGCGCATTTCCTTTTCATACAAGGAATAGCGGAATATGTGAATACAACACAAAAACAATTCGGTTTATCTCACCGCACACATTACGGACGAATGAAAGCATGGCTGGATGCTCACCCTGATGCTGACTTGACTGATATGGATGATAAATTCTACACAATGGACAATCAGACGTCTCCAGCGTATCTGGTTGGAAAGATCCTATGCCATGAACTATTCAAAAGAGGTGGCTGTCAAGCACTGAAACGAGCATTGGCTACTGATGAAAATGATGTGGATTTTTATAGATTTCTTCAAAATGAGATAGGCATCGGCAAAGGACAATTCAACCAATGGATGCGTGAAAAGATAGGCCTCTATTCTATGGAGGATATCCCGCCTTTGAAATAATGTTACAAATATTCCAACTTAAGTTTCGGAAGGTCGGTGAATAGCGTTTCGCTACGAAGTCCTCGTCTCCATCATGGCGTAGCGACAATGAAACCAGACAGGAAATGCGATGATGGTATCAGAAAAACTTCTTTTATTACACCAACATAAAACAATGCAAGCAATAACAAATCAAAAGTAAAAAATTATGATGACTAAAAAAATCTATCTCGCAGTCTTGGCTACTGCACTATCTCTGTTCTGCATGAATGCAAGGGCTGAAGCAGACCCCAATTTCTACATTTATCTCTGTATCGGCCAAAGCAATATGGAAGGTCAGGGCGTTATCGAAGATTGCGACCTTTCACCCGACGAGCGCTTCCAGATGATGTCAACGCTCGACTGCGGGACACGCAAACTCGGACAGTGGTATCGCGCCGTCCCACCATTGGCCCGCTGTGACACCCGTCTCTGTCCTGCCGATTATTTTGGTCGCGCCATGGTGGCCAACCTTGACGAAGGCAAGCGCGTGGGGGTTGTGGTGGTAGCCATCGGCGGCATCAAGATTGACTTGTATGATCCCGACGGCTGGCAGTCGTATGTGGCAACAATGAACGAGAGTTGGCAGATCAATGCGGTCAACGCATACGGCTGCAATCCTCTGGGTCGTCTGCTTGAATGTGCCAGGGAAGCACAGAAGAGCGGTGTCATCAAAGGCATCCTCCTGCATCAGGGGGAGAGCGATGCCTACAACAGCGTGTGGCTGCAGAAAGTGAAGAAGGTGTACGAAAACCTGCTCGCGGAACTTAACCTCAATGCCAAAGACGTGCCTCTCATTGCTGGAGAGGTGGGCAATGAAGACCAGAACGGTATTTGCAGCTCTGCCAACAACATCATCAACCGCTTGCCACAGACCATTCCCACGGCACACGTCGTGTCTTCCGTAGGTTGTACCCTGCAGAGCGACAACTTGCACTTCGATTCCAAGGGCTACCGCAAACTGGGACGTCGCTATGCCAAGACCATGCTTGCCACAATGGGTATCGAAGCAGATATCGACGAGGACGAGGTGCCACCGATCGATTACTCTCAGCCCATTGACATAACCAACCGTTTCACTTATTGCTGGAACTCCGCAGAAACCATTACCTCTGACAGTGGCATACTTGTCTATAATGCTGTGCAATGGGGCGGTTTGGCCTGCTGGCTGGGTGAAGCTGACTGGTCGGAATATGCCAAACTGGTATTTGAGTTTGCCGAGCCTACCCCCATCGCCACCCAGATATTCATCCAAGGCGCAGGTAATGCAGAAATCGCCAAAGTCTGGGTGAATGCCGGGGCTGAGAAGGCTGAATGCATTTTTGACGGCCACGATATGAGCAAGGTCGCTCAGGTGGCTCTTCAGGCTGCCGCTAACGGGACTGTGAGGATTTCCAAGATTTACCTGCTGCGACAGGTGCCCTCGGGTATTCGCCAGACGGAAAGCACCAATGGTGAGGAGTCGTACCAATGGTTCATGCTGAACGGCCAGCCTGCTCCCAAAGGTTTCAAGGGTGTAGCCATCTCAAATGGGAAAAAAGTGATGAAAAAGTAATTTTACTACTAAGGTGTCCATTTTGCAACCTGTTCTTTCATAAAGATTACGTTTCGCTTTCTATTCCAGAAGGTCTCGTCCAACAGTTGGTGCGCATATCCCGGGGCTGGGGTGGGGTCTTTGATTAAAAGTTGATACAACAAATTGGACACCCTGTTTTACTATGTCAACAACAATTTTGTTGGCCGGATTTGTCAGAAAAAGTGCTCTGTTTTAGCCTTTGTTTTTTTGACAAAAAATAGTTGTCTTTTTTTGGTCGAATGAGGTGTTTTTCGTATATTTGTGCAATGAAAACAACGTCTTGTATGAGACAATGTGAAGGAGGAATGAATGGTATGAAAGAGAGGCATTTTGCTTATAATTTGTAATATTGTTAATTGGTAATAAATCATTTTAAAACTATGTTTGAAAACATCCAAAAATCATTCAATGGCTTGTTTGGAAAAATAGCCCCGGGTATGTGCCGTATCACAATGGACGGGAGCATTGCCGTCAAATGCAGCAATGGCTACAAAACTTACGATGTTGCCAAAGGCATTCTCACCAATGTCACTGATTTCTGTTTCAATGTGGGTGACGAGATGTTCTTTGTCATCCCTACAAGCAAGGTGGAGATAGGCGACATCATCCTCGTAGGTGGAAAACCCAAGTGCGTCACTGAAATCAACAAGAAAGTCATCACTGTCATTGACTATGAAAACAGTGAAATCAGACAGGTGGTGCCCGAGAGGCATGTCTTCATGGGAAGTGCTTATTTCTATGGAAAGATTGTCTCCATGTTTGGCAATGCCTTCAAGAATGGAAAGGGATTGGGCAATGTCATGAAGATGATGATGGTCTCCCAGATGATGGGTGGCAACAACTCCAACAATGGCATAGGCCAGATGATGGCCATGTCGATGCTCATGGGCAAGGAGAACCCCTTTGAGGGGATGTTCGACTTCTCCTTTGATGAAGAGAGTGAAGATGAACCTAAAAAAGATGAATGATGGGATCGGGTACTTTTTCTTCAAGCGCCTATCGTGACTATGCATCGTCGATGGGCAGGTCTTATGATTCCAGCACTGGCAGGTCGTCAGGACAAGTGTTCCACGCTCGCAGGATTGACAAGTCTCTCGACCCTCGCCTTTTCCAAAAGAGGGAATGTGCGAATAGCGAGGAGCATCCCAACACCATCCCTGTCATCTTGGCCTTGGATGTGACTGGCTCCATGGGTGAGGCTTGCCAGGAGACTGCTGAAGCCTTGGGCACCATCATGATGGACTTGTTTGACAAGTTCCAGGACATAGAATTCTGTATCATGGGCATTGGCGACCTTGCCTACGACGATGCACCCATACAGATGTCGCAATTTGAGTCTGATGTCAGGATTGCAGAAGCGTTGGACAAGGTCTATATGGAAAAAGGTGGAGGTGGAAATGGCTATGAATCCTATACTTCCGCCTGGTACATGGGGCTTCACAGGACCAAGTTGGACTGCTATGACTTGCAGGGACGGAAGGGAATCATCATCACCATGGGTGACGAGCCTCTCAATCCCTATCTCCCCGTCTATGAATTGAATCGGGCAATCAAAGGAAACGAGGAAGACCATTCCAAGGGTGTGGAAACCTCGGTGCTTTTCAAGGAGGCATCCAAGAAGTTCAACATTTTCCATATTGCCGTCGATAGTCCGAAGAGCAGTTTTGATTATTATAAGGATAGGATAGAGAACAGCTTTGGCCAGATCTTGGGAGACAAACTCAGAATTTCCACCATCCAGGAGTTGCCCAAGACCATTGTGAATTGCATCTCTGAGGCCATCCAAGACGATCGAGGTGCCGTCACCAGTCCAACGCCTTCCAACCCTGGTGAGATAAGTTGGTGAAATGAGACGTGCAAGGATCATCATCGGGTCCAATTATGGTGATGAGGGCAAGGGTACGGTGACGGCCCGGTATGCCAGGGACGCTTCCCATGCCCTTAACGTATTGACAAATGGAGGCCCTCAGCGAGGGCACTCCATTTTGTCGGATATGGGAGAAGGGCGCATGGTCGGGCATACCTTCCAACACTTTGGTTCCGGCAGTTACCACGGGGCAGACAATTATTATTCCCGCTTCTTCATCCTCAATCCGATGCAGTTTGTCAAGGAGTATGAGTCGTTGATGGTGAAACCGCTTGTTTATAGGGACAAGCGTTGTCGATGGACCACTCCTTACGACTCGATGGCCAACCTGATTGTTGAACAGCAAAGGAAAAGGCATTGCTCATGCTGCATGGGCATATGGAACACCATCAAGAGGTACAAGGAAATGCCTGCCGTGCCTTTCGATGTATTCCTTGCTTCCACCCGTGAAAGCCAACTCGCCTATCTCTGCAGCGTCAAGAATTATTATGAGAAGGGGTTGGACGTTCCAACCTCATGGAAAGACGTGTGGAACTCGCCAGTCCTTGTGGAACACTTCCTTTGGGATTGTGCTTTCATGGCAGCGCACACCACGGTGTGTGAATTATCCCAGTTGAATCATGACGAACTCATCTTCGAGAATGGTCAGGGACTGCTGTTGTGTGATACCGGTAAGGACACCCCCGACACCACTCCTTCCCACACGGGAGCGAGGTATGCGTTGGAATTGTTGAAAGAAATCCCCGACGTGGATGTCACTGCCCATTATGTCACCCGGCCATATCTTACAAGGCATGGCGACGGGGGATTGGAGGGGGAGTCTGACAGGTCTTACATCTCTACTGCAATTGCAGAAGATAGGACCAACCATTACAATGAGGGACAAGGAGAATTCAGGTATGGGGCATTGGACATCGAACGCTTGAGAGACAGGGTTCGGGATGACGCCAACGGGTTGAGGTTTGAATTGGAAGTCACCCATTGTGACGAGATGGACAGGGTGGAGGAATTCAAGAAATGGTTTGACATCGTCAACACTTACGACTCACCTTTGACCTGAACCTTTTTTCTGATTACTTCGAACAATCCGAATCCTCCGATTACTCTGATCGGGCGGGCACAAGACCCGCCCCTACAGCCGCACCGCCATCCGTGGCGTAATATTCAATTTTCAATCTTTAATTTTCAATTTTTAATTTTCAATTTTCAATTTTCTTCAATTTTGAGCCTACTTTAAAAAGAGGAAAATGAGCAAAAGGGCGGTGCGCATCTCCCCTCCCCTCGCAGGGGAGGGGTTGGGGTGGGGTGCACCAGTCTTGAAAAACAACAAGTTACAGACCCCACCCCTGCCCCTCCCCTTGAGGGGAGGGGATAACTAATACCGCTGTTTGATCAAACAGGACTTTTAAAGTAGACCCAATTTTCAATTTTCAATCTTCAATCTTCAATTTTCAATCTTCAATTTTCAATTTTCTTCAATTTTGAGTCCACTTGAAAAAGTGGACAGGGAGCAAAAGGGTGGTGCGCATCTCCCCTCCCCTCGCAGGGGAGGGGTTGGGGTGGGGT
>JAFWSS010000232.1 GCA_017524385.1 Prevotella sp. | reverse complement strand
TCTATTAGCCTCAGCTGTTCTTTGCCTTGCCTCGGCGGATTGTCTATTAGCCTCAGCTGTTCTTTGCCTTGCCTCGGCGGATTGTCTATTAGCCTCAGCTGTTCTTTGCCTTGCCTCGGCGATTTTTATCTCTATAAATGGCATGATTCCTTCTTTATATCTTTGTCCGCAAGACCTTGCTGTTCTAACAGCAGTTTTATATTCTTCCAATCTATTAGAGTCCCCATCTTCTCCATCGTAAATATGTTCACCAATAAGCTGTTTACTAATAATATTCCAAATAAACAGAAGTTGGTTATCCTTACTGATGCTCCAGTCAGATTCCATCTCTTTTATTACAAAATCTGTAGTAAACGACCAACTGTTGTTACCATTTAATTCTATTACGGGAAGGTTTTCTTTAAGAACGGAGTCGATTTTGTTCTTATAGGCAGAAGGTATTTTTGCGCATGTCTTCTTTTCAGTATAGGCAACCATACTCGTATCAGCCGCTGCCATCACATTGGGTTGAGAAAAAAAAGTAGTCATGGACTTCGCCTCGGCTGAAGTGCCCAGAGTCAAGGATGCAACCAACAACAGAGCAATAGAAAGTCCCCTCCATCTGCCTATGCATGATGGAAGAACAACAGCCTTTCTCTGCAAGGAATGCAATGAGGATGATGAAAATGAAAGATGTTTTGCGGTTGTTTTTTCTGTTCTTTTCATGGTTGTAGCATAGTTTTCGAACTTGTCCCTTTCGACTGGACAGCATCCGGAAGGGACAGCTCAGTTAATATGTCGCAAAATTATATAATACATTTCATAATCTCAAATAATATCATAAAAAAAAGTGACGATGCCAAGTTTTCAGACACACCACTAATTGAAACACTACCTTACCGGGTGGGCTTTTGCTTGCACCATCCCCAAAAACGAACACTCAAAATTATCCTCTCTTTTGTCGATTGTCGGGAAAATAGCGGAACAAAAGGGAAAGAGAAAAGGCGGAGAACCTGTTTTTATCGGGGTTTCCGCCTTTCATAGCATAATCGGGGTATGAACACCATGAAATAAGATTTTAGCGTCAAAATAATCAAGCATCACCTCGGCCTCAATGGCCACTTTCGCCTTGAAGGCTGCTGTGAATTTGCTCATTCTTCCTATTTCTTTTTTGGGTCTACCGCAAAGATAGCATTTTTCATCATACATGCAAAACATATTGTCCGAAAAACGGGGAGTCTATGCGGTTGTCTGAAAAATGGGGACCATTATACCTTCTTCCCCTACCGTTCTTATACCTATAAAATCCGGCCTCAATTCATCCTTTCTCCGTAACTTTGCTCTCAGAATAAAGCAACCTCCAACAAACCACCCATTGACTGCGGAAACCTTTATGGCATCCCTCACTGTCGGTGTCAGACCGGAAGGAAAACCTGTAATCAGAACCAAACCAAAGCAGATGACAAACATCAACAAAATCGTGCTGCATATACCCCACGCCAGTGTGAACGGCATCTTCGGTCCTTACGGCAAGTGGCCGTGTAATCCTCATTTCATCAATGATTGTGTGATCAAATGGACGGACTGGTACACCGACTTCCTTTTCGCTACTTCCAACGAGAATGTGACCAGCGTCGTATTTCCATACTCCCGCTTCGTATGCGATGCGGAACGGCTTGACAACGACCCGATGGAAAACCAGGGACAGGGTATCATTTACCGGCAGTTCGGCGGCTATAAGAGGGGAATGCTGACCACACAGGAGTCGGACTTCCTTTACCTTCAACGCAAGCAGCATCTGGATGCCGTGAGAAGCCAACTGACACCTGACAGCCTGTTGATAGACTGCCATTCTTTCCCTTCCGAACTCTACGACTGTGACATCTGCATCGGTCATAACACCGATGATACCTACGATCAGCGGCTGGTCAATCTGGTGAAGCGGCTGTTCGAGAAAAGCAACTACAAGGTGGTCTTCAACAACCCCTATTCCAACTCTCTCTCCCCAGAGACAGGCTTTATCTACAAGTCTTTGATGATAGAGGTGAACAAACGGGTGTACATGACTAGAATAGGAACACTCAACCCGAACAGTCGCCAATGGATGCGATGGTTCGGCTGCATCAACCGCATCTACAACAGCATCCTGGCAGATGATAGCTGTTAGCGTAGCTTTGTAATTGTAATATTTTGGGAAAGGAATCTTGTCATGGTGATCAACTAATGGAGCCGAAATTTGGTTGTATATGGTATTTCCCTACTATTTGCACAAAATAATATACTGAAGTGCCCACCTTATTTTATCACGAATTTGAGAATTCAAGAATTTTCCATTATGATGGAATTTTTAGGAATTTGAGATGAAATGACAAGTTATTTCCTAACTCTAATGCGTAAGGTTCGCGTCGCTTGCGACGATAATTCTTCAATATTCTCTTCATCTGTATATGAATTCTCAAATTCTTAAATTCGTGATAAATAAAACTTTACGTAATTTGTGTGGGTAGAGAAACTTCAGTTAATATACTATGGACTATAGCGATGCAGGTGTATGACGACGAGATGAGAGCAATGGTGGTGGCATTCAACGAGCGGCTCCGCAATGCATGTATGGAACTGTACAACCGTGTGGAAAAACTGGCAGATGAATACGCCCAAATGAAAGGCTTGGCGGGAAAATTGGATATCGAGGGTAGATTATACCTCGGACACGAATATTCCAAGAAACACCCAATACAAACGGAACGGGCTATGGATGTCTGGGAGATGCTAACCCAATGGGGATTCTTTTCCATATACAACTTAGGGTGTCCCGCCACCATGACGGCAAGCTCTACCCAATCATTCTCTCATGGTTATGATAACGTGAATGATTGGCTGTATTTAGGCAATAGCGTGAACAACTGGAACCATGGCCTTGACTTGGAATGGTCGAAGGACATGCATCTGACACATGTCTTCTATAACTTATACACTTATCTTGGCTTCAGCCTCCATGACTTGATTTATGTCGAGGACTTCGACATAAAGGTGAATCTGAAGTTCGATAATTCCGTTCATTTTCCTCTGCGGTTATACCTATAAAAAAACATCCCAAATTATTTCTTTTACATACCTTTGTGTCACAATTCCGGTCTCGTGAATTGAATATGCACTCTTTGACATACTGAAACACCCTGCGAAAACATCAACCGCTGTTGAGCTCATGACGAACAGACTTTCGGCATATCGCTGAAAAGAATCTCTAAAACTTTATACACAAAAATATCATTCTCACATAAAAAGGAAAAGCATGTTTGACGACGATTTTGATTATATCACACCCGATATCGACAACGAGTACGAAAAACCTGATACATGGACCATTATCTCAGCCCTTGACAGGGTGCTGAGCGTGGTACTTGAGGAACGCCTCTCTAAAAAATTCTGGAAGAAAGCCAAGAATCCCATTGATTACCTGACGAAGGAGCTGGACATGACGGGAATACAGGTAGCCATATTGGCGATACTTCTGGAGAATGATGAGCCGATGACTTGGAAAGGGATTGCCAAATGCGTAAGGTGCAGCCGTCTTTCCATCATGAAATACTCCGATGAGATAGAAGACTTGGTGTTGAGACGCTGGCTCATGCACAGGAATGTGCGTGAATTCAGTAGCTGTTATCAGGGCTTCGGCGTGGCACCAGGAGTGGCAGACGCGTTGCGGGAAAACAGACCATTCGTGCCGGAGAAAATCGACGGCTTGGAACTCGGTTCCTTTGTCAACAAGGTGGTGAAATATGTCAAAACCAATGTCAAGAGCATGGATACAAGTCTGCCTGACGATGAGGACTGGATGCTGATGATGTGCGAGGCCAACAGCCACCTGCCGTTGTGCAGGGAAGCCCTCAAATACCAAAACAACTTGCATGATTTGCTGTTCTTCATGATGACTGTCTGTGACTATGCCGAATGGGGAGGTACGGAGGATGAAGGTCTCAACCTTGTTGAATTGGATCAGGTTTTTCCTGACAATGACTTTGTCGACAATATGAAGTACACATTATGCCAAGGTACGCACAGGTTGCTCAAGGATGGTCTGATAGAGCATGCATGCGTGGACGGCATGGCCTTCACAGAACGATTCGTCCTCACGCGCGAATGCAAGGAAGAACTGCTCGAGGGGTTCGTACCACAGGGAAAGAGGGACTTGAACCTCAGTCAACGTGCCCGGGGGGTGATATCCCACACGAGCATAAAGGAGAAGGCAATGTTCTACAACCCGGCAGAACAACAGCAGATAGAGCGTCTGACCAACCTGCTGAGCCAGGAGAACCTTCCTGCCGTTCAGCAGCGATTGGCAGACCAAGGGATGCGCAAGGGCTTCGCCTGTCTCTTCTATGGTGCACCGGGCACTGGTAAGACGGAAACGGTGCTGCAGATGGCAAGACGCACGGGACGTGACATTTTGCAGGTGGACATTGCTGGCATGCGCGACAAGTTCGTTGGAGAGACAGAGAAGAACATCAAGGCGGTGTTCGATTCCTACCGCAGGATATGCAAGTGCAGCGAGGTGACGCCCATCCTCTTCTTCAACGAGGCTGACGCTATTTTCAACAAGCGTACGGAGAACGTCGAGAAGTCGGTAGACAAGATGGACAACGCCATGCAGAACATCATCCTTCAGGAGTTGGAGGATTTGGAGGGCATACTCATCGCTACGACCAACTTGACCTCCAACCTCGACAATGCCTTTGAGAGGAGGTTCCTATTCAAAGTGGAGTTCCACATGCCGGAGGTGTCGGTGAAGCAACTGTTGTGGAGCAGCATGTTGCAGGGTATCACCGACGAGGAGGCACGGCTGTTGGCAGTGAACTACAACTTCTCTGGCGGACAGATAGAGAACATAGCACGCCAGCGTGCCATCGACTACATCCTGTCGGGAAAACAAGTGTCGATGGAGGATATCGAGGGGTACTGCAAGGCTGAGATGATAAGAAGGAGCAACAACACAAGGTCTGTCGTCGGATTCCGGTGACAGGCCTTCCCCTCTATATAGTCCATCCTTTCAAAAAATATCTGTAAAAATTTGGATTTTTCTCGTCTAATGACTATATTGTAGCCGTCAAGTAACAAAACTTTAACATAAACTTTTGGATATGAAACGCATTTTTTTTGACATGGACAATGTACTGGTCGACTTCCAAAGCGGACTCGACCAAGTGAGTGAAGAAGTAAAAGCCCAGTATGCAGACGATGGTACAGGCAAACCCCACTACGACGATATCCCAGGGATATTTGCTTTGATGAAGCCAATGCCGGGGGCAATAGAGGCAGCACACGAGTTGGAGAAACATTACGAAGTATACATCCTTTCCACCGCCCCATGGAATAACCCTACGGCATGGGCCGACAAGGTGGCGTGGGTGACCAAGTATCTCGACGACGTGTTCCACAAGAAAATGTTCATCACCCACCGCAAAGACCTCTGCAAGGGTGACTACCTGATTGACGACCGTGAAAAACACGGCGCCAAAGTGTTCGATGGAGAGTGGATTGAGTTTGGCTCATCACGGTTCCCCGACTGGAAGAGTGTGCTCGATTATCTCTTGCAGGAAGACAAAATGTAAAATGATTATCCGCATCTTTCCGATAACGCCCCGAAGGGGCAATAAGCTTCCAGCCCAGGGCAACGCCCTGGGAAATTGGGAAGGAGGCAATCGCCCTGTAGGGGCATAAGCCTTTCATCTACAAATGCTTATGCCCCTACAGGGCGACTATGAACATCTTGACACCCAAGGCGTTGCCTTAGGCTATGTGCTTGCAGGCCTTTCAGGCCGCCCTTCGGATACAAGCGGATAATCATTAAATGTAATATGTGAAATTCAAGGGAATGAATCGTAGGGTAGGGGGCCTACTCCAAAGGTCATTACAATGACCTCTCCGAAAACGACTCCCTCCCACGATCAGTCCTGACATGTCAATCATGTCAAAAACAACAATAACAATAACAATGAAAACACTAGTTTACTTCCATGGCTTCGCGTCAAGCAGTCAAAGCAACACGATAGCGTATTTCACCAAGGAAATGACAGAGTGCAGAATCATCGCCCCTGACATTCCCGTAGACCCTGAAGAGGCACTGCCTTTTCTCAAGGACTTCTGCGCCGCCAACAAGCCCGACCTGATTATCGGGACAAGCATGGGAGGCATGTATGCCATGCAGCAAACAGACTATCCACGCATCTGTGTGAACCCGGCTCTGAGGATGTCCGAACAGAAGGAAATCCTGAAACCCGGCACCTTCGAGTATTTCCATCCGACAAAGGACGGCAGGACGCACTTCACCGTCACCGAGGAGACCATACAGCATTTCAAGGAGATGGAACAGCATATGTACGATGGCATTACGGACGAGAGCAAGGCAAAGTGCTGGGGCTTCTTCGCCGGTGGTGATACAACTGTCAACTACAAGGGCGAGTTCTCCGAACATTTCGATAATGTGTTTGACTTCCACGGCGAGCATCGTATGAACAACAAAGTGATGCACGACGTCATCATCCCTTTTGTCAGGAAAATCCTCAGCCAAGAGAATGAATCCCGGAAATAATGACATAAAATCTTAGTTACGCAAATAGGCTGCATAGCGATGCTTTATCTTTGCAGACTCGTTTAAAGGATATACATCAGGTGTCCAAACCGCCCCGTCGATATTCTGGTTATGGACAGAACAAGTCTTTCTTCTCCAAGACGTTCACAGATGTTGAATCCCCACCTGAGAGCCATGACTCCCAAGTGGACAAACGAAAAACAATGGAAAAATACATTTTCAATTACGATGAGTGGCTGAGCGGACACGCGAAGCGCAAGACGATGATGGAGAAACTGGAGCGGAGTCTGATACCGTTCGAGATATTCGACGCCATCGGCATGAGGAACGACAGGCAGGCACGCTCTGGAGAGGTGACGGTGTTTTGTTATTTTCATTCACTACTTTGCAAAAGATTATAAAAAATTATACAACAAACTATTATACTGGGTTTGGTGAAGCGTCACTAACTCGCAAGCTTCTGCCTTAAATCCCTTATTCTTGCCTCAAACCCCTTGCAGTGAACGGAATCAGGGAGTTTGAGGTAATAATAGTCATAATGGTGCATGAACTCATGAAGGAGGGTGTTGATGAAAGTCCTGATATCACAGGGAACCTTAAGATGCCGGTCGTTCCAGAGGTCGATGTTCTTGTTGCAATATTGCCCCATCTTGGTACCGCCAACGGCAATGTCGTATGAAAGGCCGTACACAAAGATTTTGCAATGTGGAATCCCATATTTGTCGCAGAGGTAGTCGATGAGGACTTGTGATGCCTTTCTCCTTGGCTCCACTTTGCTGCCGCTGTGCAGTAGCGCCTGGTACACCTCATGTGAAAAGTCGGAAAAATCGACGGTTAAATACTTGTTGCTTTTCTTGATGTTCCTGATACTTGCCATGTGATTGATTTAGATTTCAAATGCAAAGGTCGTAATAAGAATCCAAATAGGCTTTTTGTATATAGGTATAAATTGCGGATTGCAGGTAAGAAGAGAATCCCGTTGCTTTATAGGTATATAAAACCTCCTTATCCCATAACAACACTATAACTTTGTGGTGGATTTCAGACTATGTTGTTCAACCACTCGCCAGACTTGAATAAAACTTATTAAAAACACAGCATCATGTGCCACGATTTGAGACAACCCGAATTTATCTTTGCACCCTTGATTGATTGAAATGGCCAAGACAGAACCATATACCGAATTGTTTCCCGACCTGAAGCTGCATGAGTTCAGGCAACTGTGCTTCACTGCATATTATGGCGAATTGTACAACAACGACAAGCCCGCGAGTGCTTACCGGCGCCGTTATAACATCAGCATGGAGAAGTATCAACAGACCACCTACCGTCTCCTTGAAGCAGGTGCCCTCCATTCTCCCAGTTACGTCAAAGCCGAGTGGCATCTGCCCGTGCTCGTGTGCCTGTTCCGACACTACCCCAAATGGAGCGATGAGTTCCGTCATATCCACCCATACTGCAAGACCTCGGCTTCCGACTTCCTGTGGAAAGTAGCCCAACTTGTGGTGAAAGGTGATTTCGAGGCTGCCGCCCAACTGCGCCGCCCTTTCTCAGGACTTGGCACCAAGCAGTTCAACTTGTTCAGTTATATCTCCAAATTGGCCAAGGGCGATGCCCGCTACCTCACGTTGCTCAATGAGCAAGAGGTGGAAGAGATGGCAGGCGAGAGCCTTGGGGAGCAGTTCGCCGAGGACGAACTGGATGAGAACGCATTGCAGTTCTTCTCCAAGGCCATCTCCAACACCCATCCTATGCACGACTATTTCAACGACCAGATGGCAGCATACCGTTTCTTCATCACAGGAAAGATGGAGGGATTCTGCGGCCATGACACGATGTGGTCGCTCATCGTTGAAGGCATACGGCTAACTTATCAGGGGCAGTTGGAGGAAGCATTCTCAAGGTTCAAGGATGCCATGCGCATGGTGCCTGGCCGTGAGTTCGCCTTTCCATCGCCCATCGTCAACTATGTCTATGGTATCTTGTTATGGCGGCTGCAACAGAAATTCCCGGCAGAATCCATCTGGCAGCAGAACCTGCGCCGCTTTCGAGAAAGCCGCCGAATACGATACTCGGAAGAGAGCATCTGCGTGCGACTGTTGTTGGAATATATCGACCAATCGCCCACCATAGCCCAGAAGGATGCAGGAGAACGCATGCAGTTGGTGCTCAACCATAATAACAACCCTATTAACCGCTCATGGGCGTTCCTCATCAGGAATTTTTTCGAAATACAGGCTGGTGTGTTGGATGAGCCGCTCCACACCGCTGCCATACTGCAGCATGAGATGTCTGCCTTCCTGCCCATCGGCCCGTCAGCCAAGCAGCAACTGCGGGAAACGTTCGGAGGGAAACCCCTCGTCTCCACCATCCGCAAGAAAGCGTTGTGGGAGATGATGCTCACCGATGTGGCCCGCAGGGTGGCAACGGAAAAGGGGAGTGGTGACCGGCGTGTGGCGTGGTATGTAATCGGTCCAGACCTTCAGGCTGCCACCGAACAGGTGATGCGTGAAGACGGCACATGGCGCGATGGCCAACTCCTCTCGCTCTCGCAGATGGTGAGCAAGGGCTATGAGTGCATGAATGCCACGGACATGGCCGTAGCCAACCAACTATATCAACTTAAAAACTATCCCAACGGGAAATACGATATCGATATCCTGGTACCTCTTCTCAAGGATACGGGACGATTGTTCTATGGCGACCATCTGCAGAAGAACCCCGTGCCGGTGGTGATCGAAGAGATTCCGCCATATCTCGATTTCCACGGTCATGGGGCTGTGATAGAGGTCACCTCCAATGTGAGAATGAACGACAAAGGGCATCTGCCACACCGCGTGGTGAGGATGGTGGCTCACGGACACTATTCGCTCATCACCGTCAATGCCCTTCAGCGCGACGTGATGGCACGCTTCCTGCAGATGGGCAGATTCCCGGCATCGGCCTCGGTCGGTCTGCGGAAGGCCATGGAGGGACTTCAGGGTATCGTGGACATCCGAGAAAACATTCTCAGCCGGCAACGACGAGGACAAGATGTTCAAGTGGCTGTTCGGGGAGATTCTGCCCGATGAAGGTAACTACGACACTACCGATATCTTGTGCATCTCCGATTTCGGGTGGGGACCTATCTACAAGGATACGATGAAGATGATTGAAGAGGAGAAAGCGAAAGGTATGAAATTCTATGGCCTGAATATCGGCGACCAGGTGGATTCGGGACGATACAACCATTTATACCCGCCTACGGAATTGTGGAACGGTGACTCTGGATATGCCAGTCCCTTCCACGTATGCGACTCCCTATGGGAATTCTCAGACGGTGAATGCAAGGAGGTGAAATAGTCACTAGTACAGTGCCAGTCATATTTTTATTTTGATAACCCTCTTATACTTTCAAGGTTATCATCATACTCTCAAAGAGTTATACCTATAGAAAACATGTCTGCTTCGATACTTTTTCATACCTTCGTATTTGAAAAGCAATCAAGCCAACTATATGATAATACAAAGAATGAATAACAATGACATTTCAAAACCCTCAGTCACCATCAGGCAGGTGGCCGGTGATGATCAGTTCTACAAAACCATAGAAAAAGAATTAGAGGGGAATGGTACTAATGCCAGAAAATTTTGGAACCTTCTTTATTGCGAGAATACCCAAAAATCATCCCCAAGGCTATGGGCCATTGCAGTGGAAGGGCAGTTGATGGGCTATGTCATCACGTTTGATTTCTACCAGGCAACCTATATCACGTGTCTTCAAATCAATGAGGCGCACCGTGGAGAAGGGTGGGGGAGTATGCTGCTGCAGCATATCTGTAAAGACCCCAACCGCACCTATGTGCTGCTCAGTGAAGTGGCGATGAGCGACAGCGAACAGCTGTCAGTTTGTGTCCGAAAAAAGATGTTTTACTTGAAGAATGGGTTCAGGACAGCTCCAGTCAAATGGCACAGCCCGGGTGTGACGATCGGTGACAGGACCGTCATAGGGGCTGGCTCGGTAGTCGTCCGCGACATCCCTTCTGACTGTGTGGCCGTGGGCAATCCATGCAGGGTAATCAAACGTGTAAACCAAAAGCAGGACTAATTTAAAAACTACATCGATATGGATAGAGAAATGACCAAAATCACCAAGGAACTGATAGAGAACGGGTACAGTTCGGTAAGGCATTCTAACGATGGAGAATACCCTGACAACTGGTTCGTATTCGCCGTGTGGAAAAGTTTTGAAGAGAAAAACCTGTGGTTGGACTACGACTGGTTACAATCGCCAGGAATAATATGGACCACCCAGGCACAAGGCCTGAGCGTCGGTCCCTCGACTAGTGAGCTTTTACGCATTCTTTAAATGATGGCTGTTTCCAAGCCTACATTCTAGCTGTTATTGAGACCAGACCGAAGAAATTCCCTCCTACGGCAATCGTTTTATATAAGGCGATGCAACAAACGTAATGGCTTTTAATCGTTCGGATTCAGAAAAGTTGCCTTTCTCTCTCATCCACCTTTCGGTTCGATCATCTTTTAAGCGAAGTATGCCATAACTACGGCAATCGCCTGTTTTTTATCTCCTTTCTCGATTTTCTTGTGCAAAATTAATCCGATACTTTTGAATATACCTTCAAATTATACGTATAACACACTTGAATTGTAAAAGAACCACAAAATTCATCTGACAAAAGAACAACAGACCAGACAAGCGCCCTCATCCAAAGGACAGAGGAAATGGAGCACTCGCTGACTCGCAATTTTGCTTTCAGACGAACAATTCGATTAAGCGAGTGCAGAGTCATGCTTGCATGAACTATGCCGAGCGAAAGAATTGTAGGATGCAATCCTGTTTAATTTTGAACACCTACTTATTATTTCAAGTGCTCTAGTGTATCAAGTTTCTTTTTGAACTCAGACAGGTTTTCGTCATCAAGCCAATTGAGGTGATGAAGGCCTCCTTGCTTGTCGAAGAGGCGGTAGGTGGGGTAGCCTGTTAGTTCTATATATTGCTCAACGGCATGCTGCTGGTCATAAGGCAGGTTGTAGTGAACACAGTTGGGCGCGGTGAGGTCATATTCTGCGATGACGTTCTTCCATGACTTCTCAGGCGACCTATTGGCCAGGTAGAGGTACACGATGTCGTAATCCTTGAGTTCGGCCTTGAGTTTGTGCGACTCGCTCAACTTCCGCTTGCACGGCGCACACCAAGTTCCCCAGATGTCAAGATATACTATCTTGCCTCGATAGGGCTCTATAATCTTGTCGATAATTGCCTTGCCGTCGGTTAGCCCCTCGACATCCGATGACGGATGGATGACCGCATTCACAGCCTCTTCCTTCTCCCTCATCAGTTTCTTGAAATACTCATTCTTGTCAGTAATGACTTTCCTGAAATAAGGTTCCTTGATGAGTGCGATATATGGCTCCAATTCCTCTGGAAGTGCACATCTTTCGTGGTCGATGTATTCATTGAGTATCTGCGCATGATGGATGCTGTTGGTCATCGGGTCGGTGCAAAGAGAGTCGATGATGGCATTCGTGATGCCCTGCTCGCCACCCACGCAGAGCGTGTTCAACGCCTTTTGATAGTCTTCACTTGAATGAATCGTGTTGATCACACTTGCCGCCTCCATGTATTTCTCCTGCACCGCTGTGACGGAATCATTGAGTGTCTTACGGTCTTTAATCTCGGTATAGAGCGTGAAAATCTCCCTGTTCATCTTCTCCATCTGGCTGATGGCTTGATGCTCCTTGCCGTTCAAGTGAAGCATCCCCTTTTCCTCAAGCCAAGGTAGAATAGAGGTGCGCCCCCATAAGACATTTATACGCGGGTCGGCGTAAGCATAGCACTCGCGTTTGTATCTCAACATCGAAGACATTCTGCAGAGGTTGACAGGCAATGAGGTGTCGACAGCTGAGTGCTCCTCCACCCATTGCATGATGTCGGCAGGCAACAAGCGGGAATAGGTGTTGTAGTGCATCATCAGTATCTGGTCGCAGACATCGATGCGTTGACTCTCGCGAATAAAGTCGCGAAAGCGCTTGCTTAGGTTGGGATGCTGTGCCATGAAGTCTTTGGCCTGCGCCACACTCTGCTCATAGTTGTGTATCCATTTCTGCGCCATGACCCTAACGGAATCATCACTCACAGGATTATCTATAAATCCAGCATATTGCATGTGGGGTATCTCTATCTGTATCTCGTTCTGTAGTCGTGCATCTTTACCCATGAAGAGCGTCTGCGACGATTTGTAGTCTTTCAGCATAAAATACTTCTCGCCAGGTGTCAGTATGAGTGCTACGCCATCAACAACATCATTTTGTCCGTTTTCTATTAACAGAGTAGCCCCTTGCGTTCCAACAAGCGGTACACTCAACTCGAACCGGCCGAGAGAGTCAACTTGGGTGGAGACGTGAGTATCATCGTCGGTAGCAACGTTGCTGCACCCAATCTCAACTGTCAACTTGTCTTTGAGAATTTCCTTGGGGTATCTCAGCCAACCTTTCACGACAGCCTTGCCCTCCTTCAACTCGTTGTTGAAGGAGGTGTTGTCGGCTATTGGATAGTCGGCGATGGTGTTGGTGGTGATGGCAGAGAGCGTCTGCTTCTTGCTGCCAATGTTGAATATGCGCTTACCGTCTTTTTCCTTGCCGATGGCGATGGTGAGTTTCTCGTCTCCTAAGGCAAGCACCACTTTTTTCTCCGTTTTCCTGTCATACTGCCACACCTTGTTGGCATATACGGCGTGGTCATTGAAAAGACTGATGATCCAGTCACCTGTTCCCACATCCCGCCAACAGGAATTGAATAGCAACGTCTGGCTTTTGTAGTCAGGGTCGGTGATGTCCCATATCTTAAAAAAGTTGCGTGCATAACCTTCAATAAGGTCAAACTGCTTGACGTCTTGAGGCAATGGCTGGAAGTGGAGCGCCACGTCTGTCTTGCCGGATTCGGGAATGGGTATATGGGTGTCGAGCGCAAGGTCTGTCTCGCCATCGCGTGTCTTCTTTGCACTGACGATGGGGTACGACTGGCCGTCTTCCGTCTTGAGCACGGTGCAACTGCCAAAAGAGAACTTGGCATTGGGATGGTTCCTGACGGTGATGTGGAGCACGGTTTCGTCCTTACGAAACTCCACCTCGTTGACATCAAACTGGAATCCTTGCGGTTCGTTACGGTAGCTTGGATTGGTCCAAACCTTTTGCGCCCATCCGTTGACAACGGTGAGCAAAAGCAAGATGGTGATGAGGGTTTGCTTGGTCATATCATTTTTGGTTTTCTTCTATAATAACGGTCAATGTTTAATACTATTATTTCCTACCATCCTTTTATCTGGAAATGCACTCCTATGCTGACTCCCAAATCATGAACCAACTTGTTCTTATAATCATTCTTGTTTGTGTCAAACGCATTTAAAAGGTAGGCATCATCATTGATGGAAGCCAATATTCCGATGTCGGGTGTAATATGCATTTTGACACCAATCCCAGGTGAGATAAACAGGTTGAAGTCAGGCTTTTTACTGGATATGGAAAACTTCTGTTTTGTATCCACATTCTTTTCTCCAAACATTCCGAATCCCCCCACACGTAGATTGACAAATGGAGAAAACCGCTTGTCGAGAAAGAAGTAATGTGTACTTAGAAAGACGGGGATGGCAGAAAACATGTATTTCTCATGGTGACTATAGCCAATTCCGCCACCGATGGCAAACCGCTCATTGATGAAGACTTCATGCAAGTAACTTGCGGAAATGCACTTGTCGCCATATTCGCCTAACTTCTGCCCATGTGAAAAGTCAACGACATTCAAGCATCCTCTTTCGGAGTCAAAAGAGGCCTGTGCTCTTGCAAATGCCGTTGCCGACAGCAGAGTCAGCAAAAGCAGGATTTGTATGGTATATCTTCGTCGCACCATGACTTCTCACATTCTTTTATACAATGTGTATGGCAAATTCTTGTTGATGACGGCAAGAATATGCCAGCGTTTGGTGACATAGACCTTGGATTTCTTTTTGCGAATGGCTGTCCATATCTGGCGGGCAACCTTCTCCACGGGCATCACCCAGAACAAGCCATCACCCTTTGCCATAGCCGTATCAACAAGACCGGGACGAATGTCGGTGACTAGAATCTGGATTCTTGCCTTGAAAGCCTTCTTCCGAAGTGACTCCATATAATTGATTTGGTAGGCTTTTGTTGCGCTGTATGCCGGTGCCATCGGTTCGCCGCGCAATCCCCCGATGGAGGTGATGGCTGCGAGATGTCCGTGTCCTTGC
>JAFWSS010000231.1 GCA_017524385.1 Prevotella sp. | reverse complement strand
GGGAGGATGGAGCGGATACGAGAAAGCACAGGGCAGGCCAGGCTACAAAACGCTAAGCAAAGGACTCGACGTATTCCATACGTGGCACCTTGCCAGAACCTACTGCGACCCACCACAAAAAGATGTGTATAAAGATTAGCCTCAAGGGGCGGGGATATGCGCGCACACCTTTTGCTCGGGGATATGCGCACACACCTTTTGCTCACGACAAATTGACCATGCAACGCCCGGATTTCTGACAGGAATCCGGGCGTTTTTCCAGCTTTGTCAGCCATCACGCGCACTGTCACAAGCCCTTCCTGCGTTTTCCCGGAAAATGTTTATAACACGGGCGTTTTGTATGTAGTTTTGCAGTATAAAAAAAGAACATTAACAATTATAAAAAAGACATCACAATGAAAAAGTACATTCCAAACCAAATGTCAGGCCTGGTGCTCACCCTATGCGCCATCATCATGACCCTGACCACCAGTTGCAACAGCGACGACACATTTGAAACGCCGACATCCAACGCTGGACAAGAGGAACTTGTCTTCAGTGAAGCAGAAAAGGCACGTATCATAGAAGAATTGCATAACAAAATGGTGATGCAAGCCTTGTGCGATGTCGACACCAACACCTGTCCAGTCACCTATACCCCACGATTGGGCAAGGTGCTCGACAATGCCACACCCACCATACGCTACACTGTGGCCAACACCAAAGAAGAGGCAGAGCGGCATTACATGAACATCATAGGCTCGTTGATTGGAAATTCCGACTCTGCCACGCCAGGCCATGACGTGACGGTTGGCGACATTCACCTGACATACGTCGAAGGAGCACAAGCCGGAGAAACCGCACGCATCATCATCGACTGCCCCCGTCTTCGCAACGTACTCACGGCCATCGTGTTCCTCACTCGTGCCGCCTGGCCCGAGAATGCACAAGCCACCACCCCCTTCACCCTCCTGAGCGTTTGGAAGCATTTGCCCTCACATCGACTCTACCTATGTGTGCGTGAGCCTTGTGGCTGCGATGGCATCATGATTACATTGGCCGACTACAAACAGGGAAAGAGTTTCGGTGGTGCTTTCCAAAGTGACATACGCCTATACGATAAAGCAGCCTCATGGGAAGCTTACGACTGCCTGGCTGATAACATGGAGTGCAGAGGAGCATCATTTGAGACCATGCTCAAAGAACTCAGTAAAAAGTACAGCAACGACCCAACATACTACCTCTTGAACAAATTGTGGAGTACAAACGACGAAATCTTGTTCGACTGCCACTGGGGGGTTACAACTGTTTTTGGAAAAGTAGTAGCCCTATCCCTGCAACGGGCAAAATTCAAAAACAAGAAATATTCGAAAGTGAATGAGACTTATTATCTCAAGATCGATCCACCCCAGGCCAAACCTTCAAACTCCATCAACTTCTCGCTCAATTATGATCGCAAAGACACGGAATGGGAGAAAGTTTACCAACCAGGCGGAGCGGGCAGGAAAAACCGTGGTGAATAAGGTTACAATTAAGTCTGAATCTTCAAAAAAAGTATCTTCCCTCAAAAGAAAAGTAAAAAACTTTCGAATTGGCTTGTAAGTCCCAAATTTTATCTAAATTTGCATCATTGACAACCTTTATATAAAAAACGATGAGAAATCATTTATTTAATATCGCGCTGACACTCCTGGCGGTCATCACTCTGACATCTTGCCACAACGACGACCTGCCCAGTTTCAACCCGGAGCCAAACAGTCCCATCCGCTTGAGTGAGCAAGAAGTGGAAATCGGCAGCGACGGCCGTTACTACAGCGTGACTGCCTCTGTAGAAAAGCAGACAGGTGATGTGCGTGCCACTACCGATGCCAAGTGGATAGAACTCGACGCCGACAGCCTGTCGGCCTATGGGAAACTAAGGTTCTACGTACAACCCAACGAAGACTATGCCAGCCGCGACGCCACCATCACATTCCGGCTCGGACAAACCACGGAAAGAGCCATCCTGAAAATACACCAGCGCAGTCTGGCAGATGATGACGCCAACGCCGTGCCAGGAGGGGCACTGACCCGGATCTCTCGCGTGGGATATGGCTACAACATGTTTATCGACTACATAGACCCTAAAAGCGTGACAGAGCCCATCCTCGACTACCAGAAGATGGTGGAGGCCGAGCAAACCTGGGGCACCATCATCGCACAAGAGGGGCGCAGTCAGCAAGACCTGTCGATCCGCAGTTCCTACAGCATCGAGGAGATGACAGCATGGCTCACCGAACAGGTGACCACAGAGGTCAACATACTTTTCTACAACAAGAAAGTGACAAAGTTCAAAAGGGTAGACGAGTACGATAAGACGCAAAGCAGCTTCGGCTTCAGTTCACTCTCCAAAACCGTGGCCTCACGTTATGTGGATGAAGGCAAACTGGAAAGCATCATCCGCTCGGGCAAGGACATCTTCACCACCGACTTCCGCAAGCAATACGATATGGTGAACAGCCAACCCTCACAGCAGAATATTGAGAATTTGATCAACAAATTCGGCACCCACCTCGTGGTCTATGCCGACTTGGGCGGGCGACTCGACTACATGGTGAACTTCCGTTCACAAGAAACCAGCCGGGAGACAATAGAGAAATACATGAAATACAAGAATGGCAAGCAGAAGGAGAACCGTGAGACCGAAGAGGCATCCCACAATGTCTATAGCAACGGAAGTCTGTCTTACGACATCTACGGCGGTTCGGAAGAAGCCATCCGCAACCTCACTTCAAGCCCACGCACGAGCGACATCTACAACCAGATCGACCCCTCGTTGCTCAACGGCTGGCTGCAAAGCATCAGAGCAGACGACAACAAGAGCCTCTCCATGGTGCACTGCCTCTTGCTCCCCATCTGGCAATTGTTCACCAATCCTACTGCACGAAGCGAAATAATCAGTTACATCCTGGTACTCGCACGTCAGGAAGGCGGCACGCTGGGGGCACGCTTGGAAGAGTTGAGTCTCGACAATTACTACCGACTCGACATCACCAAAGAAATGGAAAAGTGGGGAAACGGCACCGACAACACCCTGGTGAAACTGGTGTACTTGAACAACATGCCCAAGATGGAAATCTGCAACGAATATGTGCCTGAACTACGTGGCGACCGCCGTGTGACCATCTTCTATCCCATCTACAGGAACGTGACCAATATCAGGCGCGGTTTCTTCCGCGGTGATGGAGAGAACCCGCCAGCAGAAGTGATGTTCGACAATGAAGGCGGTTGCTATGTCAGACCCCTTTCCGACTTCAAGGCCGGCGACATCATTTCCACCATCTACTACATCGATGGAGCCTACTACGCAAACGACATGGGCATCAGGATGCCTGAAGTGAAAGCGTCGTTGCGCGACTACAAAATCGACCTCAAGGACGGCTACACATATCCTGTGGTGAAAATCGGTCCGGGATACTGGACCAGGCAAAACATCAAAGGCCAGTTGCAATTCGGGGCTCCCGTCGACCCCAGCGACCCAGACTGCTACGACTACGACATGTATGAGGAGGTGCGCAACGGCATGCTCTACGCCAATATCTTCTACGGCAATTCGCTCAGTTACCGGACGAACTATCCCGGACTGTTCGACCCTGAAGTCGATGAAATGGACAACCGCATACATTGGTATGTGCCCCGCGTGAAGGACATCCGCGTGCTGGAGACCTATGTAGGCAAGAATTGCAAGTCACTCTTCCCTAATCAGCAATCGGGCTTCGACGCACAGTTTGCCGGCTACAACGGCGAGTTCGACGACCTGAACCAAGGGAAGCAATTTGAAAAGATGGGCATGCACTATGTGGGCGAATACTGCTTCATCGCCTCCAAGGAAGGAGTGAGCAACTCGGGCGAGGCCCTCGTGCTCAGCCCCGACTACACCCTGAAGCGCTGCGCCATCAACAAGGCAACAGACAACTGGTATCCTCTACGGGCCTTCAGGTCGTCGTATTACAAATACCAATAAACACGTTGACCAAGAAACAATAATCATGTTGAACAAAAAAGGAGCACAAGCGATGAACAAGATAATCACCAAAATCATGGGCATGACAGTGCTGATGCTTTGCATGGCCGCATGCAGCGACAACTTCGACCTGCCCGACATAGACAACCAGGATCAAACCTCCATGGCGAACATGTCGCCTTTCATGCAAAAGTTGGAGGAACCCTCTACGATAGAGCAGTTCCGCCGCACCTACGGTGTAGGCTTCAGCTACGATGTCGTCCATGGTGAGAAATGCAGCATGAAGGACATCCGCTGTCAAGTGTTCGACTTGGCCAAGGTGAGGGAATTGGAACAAAGTTCCAGCCAGGGGTTGATACGAATATCTTACGACAACAAGACAACCATCGATTCCTATTCCACCTTCAACCTCAGCGAGTATGAGCAGAGCGTCAACTTCAATGCAGATGTCAATGCCAACCTCATCTTGGTTCACGGCAAAGGGACGGGTTCGTTTTCCATATGGGAAGGTGGCGAAGTGAACCATTTCTATTGTGTCACCCGTATCACCAGTCCCATATTGAGCGTCACCATCGATGGAAAGTCAATGGCTGTTTTCATCAAAAGGGGCCACAGCGAAATATTGTCGAAAAACTTCCTCGAGGCATGCAAATGGATGGAGAAGCATACCGACGACCTGGTGGTCGACTCGTTCATCAACCGCTATGGTACGCATGTGGTGACCAACGCCGTGATGGGTGGCCGTCTCGACATAGAAATGAAGATGCAACTCGACTCGTTGCTTGATGTCACCGACACCAAACTGCTTGGTGAATTGTCGGCGGATGAAATCCTGAAAATGAAAGGCTCCTCGGAGGCTTACTCCAAGGAACTGAACCTGATGAACAATGCCGACTGCCATATCACCATCCGTGGTGGCGACCTGAGCCTCATCCCCGGCAACTTGCTCCACTTCACTTTCGGACAACGGCCCGATATCAACGCTTATGCCCAACAGTGGATGGCCAGCATCAATTATGACCCTGAGGATTGGGACAAGTCCAACCTTGAGATGGCCGACATGCAGACACAACCTATCTGGGAATTCATCCCCAACAAAGATGTGGCCGACCGTGTGAAACAACGCATCATGAGCACGGCTGTAGAATTGATACGCCAACTGGGTTACCAAAACGGTGTATGCACCGCCATCGACATGAAGGATGAAGTGAAATGCAACATCCTGAACAAACAAGTGTCGTTCTGGCAACCCCGCACGACGAATGTCATAGCTGCCGGCCGTTTTGTGGCAACCATCTGCCGTGAGCGAATCAGCGACATCGATGCAAGCAAAGATGTGAAAGTGGTCTATCCCATCTACGACCGCCAGGTGAACCTAAGCAGCGGCTTCTGCATTGCCAATGGCCATGCATACCGTGTGCGCAACCTAAGAAACGGCTACGACGTGCAGGACTTGGGAGAGACCGATGAAACCACCGTCTATCTCAACTGTGGCGCGCCTGGCACCGCCCACTACGACAACATCGAATACTTGCATAGCCACAACGTCGCTGGTGTGGAGATTCCCTATTCCATCAACAAGGAAGGCCAGGCCGACACAAGCCGTCCCTATTACTTGGTAGTGAAAAAAGGACTCGACTTCCTGCTCAACACCTCGAAAGGAAACGAACAAACAGGCGTCATCGACGGGCTGCCCAATTGGTCATATGACGAAAAAGCCAAACGGATGGTGCGCAATAAAGACTACCGATATTACTGGAACCCTAATGAAATCAATTACGAATGAAATGATAAGATTTTGGTGCGGGCTGCTAATGGTGCTGGCACTGACAGCATGCCATGACGATGATGACCAATCACAGGCTCCCATGGAACGGAGCCGCCCGTCAGTGACATTGCTCACCTCCATCAACGGAGTGGGTGACAACGGCTACAACGACTGCATACTCAACGGACTTTTCAAGTTCTATGAGCAGACAGGCGTTGTAGCCCAACTGCATTCTCCTACCAACATGGCCGACGCAGAGCGCTTCTACCGTGAATGGCTTGCCTCCAACGCCAACACCGACTCCGTGGTGCTGATTCTGGGCAGTTCGGCTTACGAGCAGATGGCAAGACAAGTGCCGACAGGGCTGAAAGGAAAAGGCAGCCGCGTGCTGCTGTTGGAGAGCAGTGCAGCCATCGATGGAGTGAACACCGTGGCCATCGACAGATACGGAGCATGCTATCTTGCCGGAGTCTTGCTGGGTTCCTCGCCATCCTATATCCTGGCGGCAGCACCAGGATTTCCCGAGATAGAGCGGGCCATCGCGGGCTATAAAGACGGCCATGCCGCCCACCAAACCACAGAACATCCTGTCGCCGTCGACTATCTGGCCAACGGGGAGGAAGGGTTTGCCATGCCCGACTCAGCCTACCATGTGATGAAGCAGCGCATCATCAGCCAGACTTCCGACGACCTGTCATCCATTGTCTATATTGAAACAGTCCTACCCTTGCTTGGCGGCAGCGGGATAGGGGCCATGAAAGCCATGTCCGACTACGAAATCAATGGAGGCTTGATGGTGGGCATGGATACCGACCGCAGCGGCCAATCATCTTGCATTCCCTTCTCTGTCGTCATACACATCGATGACATCCTTTTCGACTACCTCACGGAATGGCGCAATGGGAAGCCATGGGCAACCACGCAAACCAAAGGATTGGAAGAACAGGCTACCGAAATCAAATTCACTCCAAACTATGTCTTCAGTTCTTTAGCAGAGTTATACAACAAAGACTATAGTACTACCCTGTTCACCCAAAAGGCAGAACAATACAGGGAGGAGGCAATTGCCAAAGAAAAAAGTACAAGACAATCACAATGAACCATAAGACCAACCATTCCTTTATTCCCAGCTCCATTTGCTGCATCCTTGCCGCCTTGTCCATGGTCATCAGCGCATGCAGCGACCATGACGATCATGATGAGACGAAGTCACCCGTCACCCACGTCTGCCGAGTGGCCGTGCTCCTTGAGGGAGATGATATCCCATGGTGGAAAAAGACTGCAGAATGGGCACTTGAAAACATGGCCGACGCTCAGCAGGGGTTGAACGACCGTGTGCAGTTGCAGTTGGAATTCAAAGACCAGGATGCTCCCGACATCGACGAATACATGCGCAAGATAGCCAGCGACACGACAATACATGCCATCATAGGGCCATGTTCGTCGCCTAACGCACGTAAGATGGCCACCTACTTGAGCGAGGCCATCGAGCAGAACCCTTTGTCGGTGGCCCTACGCAAGCCCATGATATCACCTACAGCCACCAGTGTGGAATACCAACGCATGTTTTCTGGCAAAGACTATGTCTGGAACATGGCAGAGTGCGACATCTACCAGTTGGAGATCATTGTCTCCACCATTGCCAGGCAAAGCCTGGAACCGCTGCGCACCGTGACGCTATTGGCACCTTCCGAAGCCAACAGTCTGGTAGAGGACCATAGCGTATATGCCGACTGGTTTGGCTTCATTGCCGAAGAATATGGCCTGAACATCCAAGGCATACTGCACTATGACAACACCGACGAACTGCGAGAAATGGCACACTCACTGCCAACGGAGGATATCAGCGCATTACTCAACAGCATCGTCTTCGTTCCTGGAACTATTGAAGACGCGCTGGCATTCGACGACGAATTGAACAAGATGCTGGAGGCAGAAGAGACACGCGACTACTACTATCCGCGTGTCTACTGTTCCGACATTTTTGTTTCCCCCACCGTGGCCGATAACCTGAACCCCAATTCAAAACTGTCATACGAGGGTGTGAATCTCTGTGCTTGGCCTGAGTCGGGCTTCTATCAAGCCTACCACCAGCATTTCAACGTCGACATGATGAACGGTGAGGCGCAATTCTATGACGCATTGTGCCTCGTGGCTTATGCCGACATGTTGTCGCAACACAGCGAACTGTCACTCAACCAAGCCGTACGTGCTGTCGTCGATGGTGATAACGGCACGGCAAGGGGATGTTTCACCGAAGACATGAGGCAAATCTTCAGCAAGTTGCAACAATTTATCTGTCCCGCCATCAATGGTGCCTCAGGCCCATGGAAATTCGACCCCAAATATCATACCAACCGTTTGCAATCGACCTTTCGTCATTGGCGTTTCTTCCAAGGCAAGTTTGTTACCATAGGATACATCACATCTGAAAAGACGAGCTATTCCACCTCGTCGCAGGATATCTGGAAATGGACACCCTCCATCATTGACAACATCGACGACGACGACGATATCGAGTACGACTATCCTCCCTTGTCCGACCGATGGGCATTGATTGTTGCTGGTTCGACAGGGTGGATGAACTACAGATTCCAAGCCGACGCCTTCGCCATGTATCAGATTTTGCGCAACAACGGCTATGACGACGACCACATCGTATTCATTGCCAATGATGACCTGGCCAACAATCCAAACAACACCAACGACCCTGGTGCCATTCGCATCAGTGAGTTAGGGGAAAATCTTTACAACTCGACAGCCATCGATTACCAGCTCGACGAGGTGTCGCAAGATGATATCGGCGACATCTTGCAGGGGAATGCCAGCGAGCGGCTGCGTCATGTCATCAACGCATCCCCCAACGACAACATTTATATTTTCTGGAGTAGTCATGGCTCACCTGGCAAACTCGATTTTGGTGACCAACGGTCAATGCGTTACTCTACGATGAAAGAAATCCTCGCCAACACACCACATCGCAAAATGCTCGTCTGCCTGGAAGCATGCTATGCTGGCGGATTGGGAGAACAATGCAAAGGCTTGCCAGGCACTCTCTTCCTTACTGCGGCCAGTCCCTATGAGGAAAGCCATGCTGCCGGTTGGAGCGACCTCATCGGTGTGTATTTGACCAATTGTTTCACAGATGCCTTCCAAGAAGCCATCTTGCTGAATCCGTATATCTCGCTGCGTGATCTCTACTACTCGCTTGCTCGTTCTGTAGCAGGTTCACATGTCAAGATTTACAATCAAGAGAACTACGGCAACATCTACTATGAAACCATGCAGGAATATCTGAAATAGCATAAATCTCTCCTTTAGGTAAGTTGACTCAACTTTCGCAAGTAGGGTGCCCAATTTGTTGTATCGACTTTTAATCAAAGACCCCCAAGGTTCAGGCGGATTTGCGACGAGGATGTTAGAGAAGTTTTTGAACTTATCGAAGTTAAAGAAGTTATCGCTTCGCTCGAAGTTAATGACAATACTCCGCTCACTCATGGTGTCCTTGGTAACAACGATTTTAGCGGATTGCAAATCCTGATATTCAGTGCTGCCGGATTTCAAATCCGGCAGAACATTTTTGGCGTTTTTGCAGCACTGAACCTACGGCACCGGATGCTTCCTGCTAGGTGCGGCGGAGTATTACAAGATGTTCAAATAGGGTGCTTGTCATCCCCAAGGTTCAGGCGGATTTGCGACGAGGATGTTAGAGAAGTTTTTGAACTTATCGAAGTTAAAGAAGTTATCGCTTCGCTCGAAGTTAATGACAATACTCCGCTCACTCATGGTGTCCTTGGT
>JAFWSS010000016.1 GCA_017524385.1 Prevotella sp. | reverse complement strand
GGGGCATAAGCATTTGTAGATGAAAGGCTTATGCCCCTACAGGGCGATTGCCTCCTTCCCAATTTCCCAGGGCGTTGCCCTGGGCTGGAGGCTTATTGCCCCTTCGGGGCGTTATCGGAAAGATGCGGATAATCATTTAATTTTTTATCGTCACAAAAAGCCTTTGAAAGTGAGCATATGTCCCTTTAACTCCTCTTTAACTCCCCTTTAACTCCCCTTTAACTCCTAAAAAGACTCCCCTTTAACTCCTCTTTAACTCCTAAAAAGACTCCCCTTTAACTCCAAAAAGTTGAGCAATGCGAACCTTGAATACTTATATATGCGACACGGAACCAAGAGGGAAAAGCTCCATGGCTCCGTGTCGCACATAGGGGTGATGACATCAAAAAGAGGTCATTCGTCAAGGATGATGTTTACGAGAACAGTCACATCGGCGATATCGACGAAGCCATCACCATTGACGTCTGCAGCGTCATGGTCATATGATGGCCAGATGAATGGCGGAACCAGGTCATCATACAAGATGATGTTGACAAGAGCTGTCACATCAGCGACATTGACGATTCCATCCCTGACGATATCTCCGATGAGCTTCTCCTTGAGTGGTGTCTGGAATGCTATCTCATAGAGGTATCCACGATAAACACCGGCCTCCACCTTGTAAATCTTCTCTTCATCGAGTCCATCAGCCAACAAGTCGGCAGTTTTCCTGGAAGAAGAGAATTCAAGATTCTTGACTGGTGACGTGGCAGGTTTCAATGAGCCATTGTCATTCAACGTACATTCATAAACCCTGAGATAGGTGGGATAACTTGTAGAGTTTGACTTGCCGAAATATCCAAGCAACCTCACGGCAGTGGTATTGGTCACATAGAACGTGGCACTATGCAATGTGGTTCCATATTGGCTGCCATTGCCCAGGACCCGTGCGCCTGCCGTGGTGAAATAAGTTCCATTTCCACAGAAAGGACTACCGGAAGGAACTCTTGTTGTCCAGTCGGCCTGGGTCCCTCCTGAGTAAGGATTTCCTGATGAAATGTTGGTGATATTGGTATCCATCCATACTTGTGGATGCCCACTGCCAAAGGTGGAACTTTCGGGTTTGTATTTTGCAGCCACCAAGGCGCCATATACCGGCAGTGTGAGCCATGCCACCTTGTCGTCCTTGTACTCTTGGTAATGGTAAAGATTATCCACCAATTGCGTACGCCATCCCTGGTCGTCTATGGTTTGGTAGTTGGCGATATTGAGATAGGCGTCTGCGGCAGTGCCTCCTTCAGAAGCTGCGCCACTGAGGTTGACGGTCACGCTTTCAGCCCCCGTGCTTGCCAAAGTGATGGAGCCGGTGAATGCACCTTCCGTACCGGCGTTGAAAGTCACGGTCACTTCCACTCCCTGCTCGATGGCGGAAACCGGGATGGAGTTGGTGCTGACGCTGAAGACGTTGTTGGCATCGTTGAGTGTCACCGAGACGTTTTCAGAGAGGAACTGTCCTGTGACCGTGAAAGTCTTGGTGGAAGCCTGGTTGACCATTTCACGGAATGTGAGTTCAGACACACTGGCTTTGACGGTTGGTGTGGCAGTTTGAGCTGTGCCTTGGATTTTGACGACCACATTTTCAGCCCCTTGGCTGGAAAGTGTGATGATGGCATTGGTTTGTACAGCCACGGTTGGTGTCCATGTGATGGTGACATCCACCCCGTTTTCAGCCGCTTGCCTGGTGATGTTTGTCTTGTCGATGCTGTAAACATGGTTGGGGTCGTTGAGCGCGAGCGCGATGTTCCCCTCCAAGTTGAAACCTTTCACATTGAAGGTCTGGGTGTAGGTTTGTGTGGTATATCCTTCGAAAGAGATTGTTTCAGGAGCAACCTTGATGGTTGGTTTGGTGGTCGCTCCAAGGATGTACTTGATGCCTGCTAGTGCATCGATTTTCCCATTTCCGAAATGCGATGCGTTGGGGCCTGAAGTGGTGTAGTAATCATTGATGGCCGTCTGCCGCATCACCTCCTTGATGTCCTCGTTGGTCATCGACTTGTTCACCTCCTTTGCAGCCTGCAGCCATAGTGCCACGATACCTGCGGCGGCTGGTGTGGCCATCGACGTCCCATCCATGGCAGCGTAAGGATAGGTGGTATTGGTGTTCACACGGTCCTCCTTGTAATCACCAGTGGTGTAATCAGCACTGTAATGGTTGACGCCCGACACAATGCGTGCCCCGGGGGCGGTGATCCATGGATACCTCTGACCCGTGGGACTTTCGTTGGCAGTGGCATAACTGGAGAAATAGGCGATGTCACCGATGGTGAATGAACTACTGTAGTTATGCGTCGTTCCTGCGTAGTCTTTGATGACGTTTTTCGACACGTATGCCCCTATGGAAATGACATTGGGGTATGTAGCCTCGTCGCTCACCGACATGTCATCCGACCCAGCCTTCCAATTGTAACCATTTGTGGTGAGATGGTTGGTGAAATAGCAATAGTTGCCTCCCCAGACATCGATGGTGGCACTGCCACTTGTGGGATAGAATTCTACAGCCAGCGTATATTTGCTCTTGTAATAGTCTTCCCCGTTTTGTGTCGTCGTGGTGACTCCTTTGGATTCCAACCCATTGGCATAAAGCAATATCTGGGTCTTGTTGGAACTGACATAATCCTTGTATGCATAAAGCGTTCCGGTGAAATAAGAACCAAGGCCGGAGACAGTCACGCCACTTGTCGTAGGATTGACATTGACAGTGGCTTTTACATTCCCCGTGCTGGTTTCGAGCACATAGACCTTGCATCCCATGCTACTGACATTGGTCGAACGACACCAGGCATTGGCAATAGGTCCATAATAATAATATCCGCCATCGGTGTTGCTATAGGTAGCACTTCTGACAATAGTCCGCAAAGGGTTGCTGCTGCTTGCCGTCGCCGAGACATGATAGCCGCCACCTTCATTATCCTTGGAATTGCCGGCGTCATTGGATGCGGCGAAAAGACAGATATGATTGGGATGGTCGGGGCCAAAATAGGTGTTGGTGACATCAACGAAGTCGCCAGAGCCATCATGAGCCCCCCACTGCGACCCCCAGCTGTTGCTCACCACGACAGGAAGTCCTTGTTGGTCGGCGTATGTGATGATTTTTGCAAAAGCGTTGCTCAAGTATGTGTTGGACAACCCGTTGATACCTGCCAAATAGAGGTCGGCCCCTGGAGCCATCCCTCCGTAAGAGGCATTGGCATGGTCGTCGGTGACGGTGACATTGCTCCCATTGATGATGACGCTCGACCCACCTGCCATGGTGGAAGTATGGGTGCCGTGGTCAGACCCGGAGTCATCGGTAGTGGGTGAACTACTGGTAACCGACGTATACTCCCTGGCAGAGGAGCCATTATATACGTATGCCCTTTTGATGCGGCTGTTGCCATTCTTGTCTTTGAAGGCGATATGCTGGAAGTCTATGCCATCGTCGATGACAGCGAGCAGCACGCCGGAACCATCATAGCCATGGGTGAGACCCTCTGCCCGGGCATCGTTGGAACAAGTGAGCACGTCGTCGGTGTTGGTCTTCTGTCTTGCCGCATCGGTAGACGGTTTCATCAATGGCGAGACATTGACACGTGTCACATTGCTGATGGCAGACACCTCCTCAATCTTGTCGATGGGAACAAGTGCCGTGATGAGCCCATTGATGAATTTGTTTTGCACCACCACGCCCAAGGATTCGAGTTCCTGTGTATCGTCGCTGTCCTGAAGGCGTACGAAACATGATATATACACCTTGCCGTCAATCGTGTCGGGCTTGGCATACATACGGTCGGGTAAAGGTCCCCCTTTGCCTATAACCACTTTGCCCATGGGCAGTGAAGCCTGGGTGCTGGGGTTCATATCCAGTTTTCCATTCAATTCGTCCAAGAACATCTGCGTGGTGATCGACAGTTTGCCATTCTCGGACTGAGCAAACCCCATGAGTGTGAACACTGCCAGGGTGAAGGTCAGTAAGATTCTTTTCATTGATGTCCGATTATGTTTTAGCCTGCAAAAGTAGGAAGAAAAAACGTAAAAAAAAGTAAAAGACGGGATAAAAGCACAAAAAAAGACAAATCTCATCAGATATTGGACAAATACAAACCATTTTTGAAGCATTTCTCTTCAAAAAAGGAAATTGCTCTACAGCAACAAACAGTTCGTAGCGACGACCGACCAAGTATTTGTTTTGATGATGAAACATCATTTGTATCAAAAACCACACTCTGTGTAACATGGTAGGAACAAAGCAAAACAGACGCTTCCTTGTCTTGCTTTTTTCCTTTAAATTTGCCCTATATTATCAACTATGTCTTATCAACCCAAAACCTTGTTTGTTATGAAAAAAATCCTATTTGCCCTGCCACTCCTGCTGCTGTTCATCAGTTGCAGCGAGAATGCAAACAACCCAGTACTGGAAATCGAAGGCGGCAAGATCCAAGGCGTTCTGGCCGACAATCCCGGGGTGTATGTCTATCGTGGAATACCATATGCCGCTCCTCCCATCGGAGACCTGCGGTGGAAAGCACCACAGCCGGTGGTTCCTTGGGATAGCATACGCATCTGCGACAAGTTCGGCCATCCTGGATACCAAGCCGTGCACTATCCCGGATTCTATGCCTCGGAATGGGGATATGGCGACGAGGCTCCCTACAGCGAGGACTGCCTCTACCTGAATGTTTGGACGAAAGCACCGGGTGATGTAAACAAGAAACTCCCTGTGGCATTGTGGATTCACGGCGGAGGATATCGCGAGGGCTGGGGTTCCGAACCTGAGTTCGACGGACAGGAATGGGCATCCAAGGATGTCGTACTGGTGTCCATCAACTACCGCCTGGGCGTCTTCGGATTCTTCACCCATCCGGAATTGTCGAAAGAGAGCCCCGACCACGTCTCTGGCAACTATGGCATCCTTGACCAAATACAGTCTCTGCAATGGATCAAGAAAAACATCGCACAGTTTGGCGGCGACCCCGACAACGTGACCATCTTCGGCCAGAGTGCGGGTGCAGGCAGTGTGAAGACGCTCTGCGAGTCTCCCCTTGCGCAAGGCTTGTTCCACAAGGCTGTCATCATGAGCGGAGGTGGCATCAACGTACCCGCCAAGGAGGGCGAAGAGGCCAAGCCTGCCACCCCGATGAACCGTTTCTTCACCTACAACCCGTCGCTCGAGGAGTCGGAAGCCAACACGAAGAAAGTGATGGACTGGGCCGGCCTCACCGACCTGGAGAAACTTCGCGCCGCCTCCACGGAGACAATGTACACCGTGGCCGACCTGTACAATGCCGTGACTCATAATGATGTCTACCTCATCAACCGGCCCATCGTCGATGGCCATGTATGCAAAAAGACCTTCGACGAGGCTGCCCGTGACGGCTCGATAGCCAACGTGCCCTATATGATAGGCTATACATTGAACGACATGGGAGACATGGCCCCCGGCATCGCTGAGTTCTGCAAGGTGCGCGAGAGCCAAGGCGGCAAGGCATGGGCTTATGAGTTCGCCCGCCCGCTCCCCGACGATGGCAAGCATCCTGAAATCACCGACCGCCTGAAGGGCGCCTTCCACTCCTCCGACCTGTGGTTCGTCTTCAAGTCGCTCAAGCACTGTTGGCGACCTTGGACACAAGGCGACTGGGACCTCTCCGAGAAGATGCTCACCGCCTGGACAAATTTTGCGAAATACAGCAACCCCAACGGCAAGGAGGATGGCGCATGGACTCCCTGCACAGCAGCGAAGCCCGACTTCATGCTGTTTAAACTGGATGACAAGGATGCCGAAAACTCTGAGATGGGCGCTCCCATAAAGCCAGACAATAATAATTGAAGATTGAAAATTGAAGATTGAAAATTGAAGAT
>JAFWSS010000230.1 GCA_017524385.1 Prevotella sp. | reverse complement strand
CTGCCCCTCCCCTTGAGGGGAGGGGATAACTAACACCGCTATTTGCTCAAACAGGACTTTTTAAAGTGAGCTCAAAGATTGAAAATTGACAAAATTAAAAGATTGAAAATTGAAGATTATCGTGTGCAAAAGGCGGTGCGCACCTAATTTTCAATTTTCAATCTTCAATTTTCAATTTTTATTCAATCTTCAATTTTCAATTTACTTATATTCTATTCTCGCCTTTAGGTCCACCACCCATCGTCCGCGGTCGAGATGGGCTTTGCCCGGCGTGCAGGAGTATTTGGTGGATTTGGCGTTGACGAAAGAGCAAGCCCTTTCGATGTATTTCTTCGAACTGTTGTTGGCCTTGCTGAGCTGCGTCTCGCTCATGGTGACGAAGGTGAACTCCGCCTTGGTGCGTGTGTCATCAAGACGGAACATATAATAGGTGTCCTCCGTCTGGTAGCGCTGACGCTGCGCATCTACGAAGGTGCCATCGTCGGCCGGCCATTTGAAATAGACCACGGAAGGGTCCGGGTCTTCTACTGGCGCCTGCTGTTTCTTCACCTCCTCCTTTTTCTTCTCTTCAGCGGCATAGAACGCCTTCTGCTCGATGGAAGCCATCCGCTCGTCGGCGGCCACACGGTCGGCATCAGCCTGTTCTTTCAACTGCTTCACCGCCTTTTTCAGTTCCTCCTTGGTGGCGAAGAAATCGAAAGCCCCCGACTGTTCCTTGTCGGTGTCACGTCGGATGGACCTGAATCTGTATTCCACATAGCCGATGGCCAACGCGAAAAGAAAAAGCGATATCACTACTTCCATGGGTGTCTTGTTTTATGGTTTCTAGCGACGGCAAAGCCGTCGCTTACGGAGAACGGAGATATAGGAACACTATAAGCCATAGATAACCTATAGGTTCCAAGAGCCGCCCTATGCCGGGTTTTCGGCGATGTAGAGGGCGAGGCGGCAGATTCCGCCGGTGAGCGGGATGAAGAAGAGCGAGTCCTTCAGTTCGGGGTTCTCCTCCTCCGTCATGCTGTCGTTGCGAGCCTCGATGGCCTTGTTGAAGTCCTGTTCCGCCTTCTCGGTGAGGACAGTGCGGAACTTGGCGAACTCCCTCTCGTTGGATACGCCGAGGTATTTTGCAAAACTGTATTTCTTGTTGAGCGCGAAGAAGTAATCAACAAACTTCGTGTAGCTGTCGAGCACCTCCGTTCTCACCTGGGCGGTGACATCCTTGTAGCGTGGCACATTGAGTTGGTCGAGGGTATCGGAGCCAGTCCTGAACTTGGTGATTTCCTCCACGTCGTCCACCACGTATCGCGGCTTCATGTTCAGTCCGCCCTTGCAAGTGATTTCCTTCGGGTTGTCCACCAGTTTGAGTTCCACCTTCCCGTCGTCGCCCAACACGTCGTTGAAGATGTGCGTGGCGAGCGTCTGCAGGGCGTCGATGCTTCCTATGAGTCCGAGCACCTTGGATGCCGTTCCACTGACGGTGATGTATGCCGGTGTCTTCAGATTTCGCATCTCCAAGAGTTTGGCGGCATAATACACCTCTGCGGCATAGAAGAGGAGCAGCACGACCCTGAGGTCCTGCCTTGCCCTCAACTCTTCAGAGAACGACACTCCCCTACCCTCCATGCGCGGGTTGCTGTCGAGGGAATAAAGGAATGAAATGAACTCCGCACTGTTGCGCTTCGACTTGGCATATACGTCGCTGACACCGCTGATGTCCCTGAGTTTCATATCGAAGTCAGGGGCGAAGGCCTTGACGAAGCCGTTGTATTCCGTCCCCCTTCCGAGGAAGTCGCCATAGATGTTGTTTCCAGCGAAACGCACGGATGAGATGAGCGCCGCCGTGTTGCCTGTATGGTATACGACGAAGTCGGTGGTTCCGCCTCCGATGTCCATGGAGACCACCGGTCTGCTTTCGGCATCCACATCCTCTTTCTTGGTGTAATAATAATAGGGTGCTAGCGACTCTGCCACTTTCTGCAGGCGATAGCCCTGCTGAGCGATGAGTTTCTGGCACAGTTTGTTCCACGAATTCTCCAGGTTGGCAATCTGGTAGGGTTGCATGCACACGGGATAGAACCATGTGATGCTCGTGCGGTTGAGGAAGCCCCCCGAGAGTAGCACCTTGTTGCGTATGAGCATGAGAATTTCCTCGAAATAGGCCTCCACGAGGAGGTTGTTGCCTCGGCTGCTGTCCCATTTCAGGTCGGGCCTTGTCTCATTGTAGTCGTAGGTGTCCTCCTTCTCGTAATGGAAACCGATGTTATAGTCTGCCAGCGGGAAGATTTCCCTTCCCTCCACGCTGTGGCCAGCACGGTAGCAGAGGTTGGTGCGCATGGGGAAGCGAGCGATTTCGCCCTGTCCCACGGTTACGGGCACGAACTCCTGCATGAACGACTGCGCCGGTCCTCCGAAGAACGACTCCAGTCCTTCCTGGTCTATCATCTCCACCGCCTTTTGAGAAGTGGAGTTGAGAGAGAGCACCTGCACCTCGTCGGGTGTGATGGTGAGCGGTTGTGGCTCCGGGTCGGTGTCGGTCTTGTATTCCACGTGAGTGTTGGTGGTGCCGAAGTCGATGGCGAAGTCGAAGACCTTGCTGCCCTGCCTCACATTCTTGTAGAGCGGCACGAGTATTCCGCTAGCGATGGTGTTTGACACGACGATGTAGTCGAACTCCTCGTTGAGGCAGAAATACTTAGACGTGAGGAACTGCCTTCTCTTGTCTGCCCTGTCGACGAGGGTGTGCCTGAGAGGTTCGGCGCTGTTGTCCTTGTATGCCGAAACGGAATATTGGAACTGCTCCTTCTTGTATCCTGCGGTGTCCTCGTCGACGAGGTATATGCGTTGAGGCTTCTCCAGTGTCGGATCGTCGACGTGGTAGGAAGGGAAGAGGAAGAGGTCGAACCGGCACTCCATGATGGGCCAGATGAGGCGGTCGGGGTCGGGGTCCACCTGCGCTGCCGTGTATTCACGGTGCAGTGTGACATAGCGTCCCTTCTGCACGGGAATGTTGATGACGGCCTGTATGCGTCCATCGGGCATGTCGTTGAGTTGGAACACCGGTTTCGAGGTGTTTCCGGCATAGCCTGTGAGTGTTTTCACCGACAAGTATTTCATCACCTCCGGTTTGAGCGGCAGGAGATACTGGCATTCGTCCGCCGTGCGGTTGTTTCCTCTGAAGAGGTTGGTGAAGAAGGCCGCCTCGTTGATGGGGAACACCGTCTTGATGAGGTAGGGTTCGAAGATGTCGTCTGTGGTGAGATATGGGTATTGGGTGGAGTCGAAAGGCAGGGTGCGCTCCTCCATCGGCCTTTTGTCGAAAAGCGGTGCCATGAGGTGTGCGTTCCACAAGGACGTGGTGTAGCGCATCTCCGGCTCGAAATAAGGTTCCGCCGGCAGCACCAGGGGCAGTCGGCCGTTGCTTCTCTCGGAGAGTATGCGGAAGTCGCTGTCGTTGTCTATGCGGTCCCCCCCGAGGCACATCAGCGGTATGTCTCCCGGCAGCATCATCTGCGAACTGCCAGCGAGAAGCGGTTGGTAGAGCGAGCCATACATACCCGGCTGCATGGCGTTGAGCCTGTTTTTGAACTCCGTGTCGTTGTCGGCCCTGAAGCAGGCGTCGACATAGGCGTGGAACTCGGTATATAGTGCGTTGAACTCCGGCTGCTTGGCGAGGAGATATACAAACTCCCGGAACTCCCTGTCCCTTCCGACGAGCGACCGGTATGTGCCGTCATCATCGGGATGGAACGCGAGGTGGTAGTTGCTCAGATAGACGTCGCTGACATATGACAGGTCGTTGGCCGATGCCATGCAAACCGACGTTGGCGATGTGCCACCGACGATGTTGATTTGCCCTTGCGCCCCCTCCCCGATGTAGTTGAGCATGTAGATGAACTGCATGCGGGAAAAGTTGAAGCTCTTTCCGTCCTGCGAGAGGAAGAGTTGGAGTGTTGCAGCGACGGCAGCGTGCTCGGGCACGCCGTCGGCAGCGAGTCTCTGCAGGTCGTTGGCCTTGTCCCAGACGACGATTTGGAATAGTCGTGCGTATTTCGTTCTGAATCCGAAGAATATTTCCAGCACGTCGAGTGCGTTGGCCGCCAGTTTGTGGTAAATGGAAGAGCCTTTCACCCCGGCCTCGGCACAGTATGCGAAAGCCGTCTTTGCCAGTTCGAAACCAGCGAAAGGTGTTGGTATTGATGTGATGGGCAGCGAAGCCTTTGCTCCGTTGGGGTCTTCGATGGCCTCGACATCCTTGGTGCCTATCTGTCCTGTCTCCTGCCACCCTTCGATGGTTTCGCTCCCCTTGTGGAATCTGAATACGTAAGACATATATGTGGTGTGCTGTTATTTCTTGTTACGGTTTGATTTGTTACCTTATCTAAATGTTGTATTTCTTCTTGATGACGTTGTTGATGGCCATCTCATGCACAGTGATGAAGAAGTTGTAGGTGTCCAGGCCCTTTAGTTTTTTCATCGACACGTCAGATATTTCAGTGTCTATGGCCGGGTATCCGTTGAGGTTTTTCCCAAGGAGTCGTCCTATCATAGAGGTTTTCTTTGGTTCGATGCGCATGATGGTGTCGAAGACGTCGTCGGTGTTGGCAAAGAGGTCGAAGGGTTGGAAACTCCTTTGGTTGTCGGAGAGTTCCTTGAGCCATTGGTTCTTGTAAGCGTCGGCAAACTGCTTGATGTCAGAGAAGAATGCATCGTTGAAACTGGCGCCCTTCATCTGCTGGGTTTTCGCCCATGCGTACTCTCGTGTTTGGTGGAAATGCTCCATCATGAATCGTGCGAAGAGGTAGAAGCTCATCATCTCCTTTCCCACAGAGCCGAAAGTGACGGAGCAAAGGTCGTTGAGTGTGATGGGGTTTTGGTCGGCCCTGATGCCGAACTCCTTGTATGAGGTGCTGGTCTGTATCCGGTTGTGCTCCACGTGAGAGTTGGCGAAATCGACGATGGATAGCGCTGCGGCAAGTTCAACGAAATGCGCCTTATTGCGCTGGTCGGTGGCACCCTCCACGTTGTCATACCTGTTTTTGATGGCGTCGCAGATGTAATAGAGGTTGTCGACGTCGAGGTTGCCGATGTAGTATTTGAGTGCAGCCTTGGTCTTAGAGATGAAGGTCTCCATATTGATTTCGCTCTCCTTGTTCTCCTTGAGCCCGAAATAGGGCAGCACTGTGACGGCACCTATGGGGGCGTTTGCGATGGCTGATGAGTTGGGTAGATTGAGTCTTTCCGCCTCCCGGAAGGTCTTCTGCAACAGGGGGAATCCAGCCGCTCCGGTCCCTCCGAAGATGCTGCTGATGATGAACAGTTGGTCGTCGGACTGGAAATGCTGAAGCAGTTGTATCATGGCCTCGGTGTTCTTGGGGTCGTTGAGCACGATGCTTCCCATGTTGGGGTTGCCCTTGAATCCGACGTCGAGCGGGCAAGCGAGGTTCTTGTCAGAGAAGAGGAGGCTGAGTAGTGCCTGGTTGCTATCGGCCTGTCCTTGGTTGGTGAAACGATTGTAAGCGATATAGTCTGCGAACTTCATATTGGCCACGTTGTTGAGGTGCAGCCTGAAGTTGGTGTTCATATCGTCGATGTCGATATGGAAATACCCCCTTTTCTCGGGTCTGTTGTCGAAACTGAGGTGTTGGCGTATTTTCCGGTAGAGGTTCATCAGCGAGATGGTGCGTGTGAGGTCACCGTTGCTGGTGTCCGGGTCGATGATGACCGGCACGATGGTGTCGATGTTCCCGCCCAGTTCCACGCCGGCAGCGAGGAGCATGGTGAGAGACCTCATCACCCTTGCCCCCGTTCCTCCGATGCCAAAGATATAAAGTTTGCTCATGATGGATGTATGATTTCCAGGGTTAAGTTTTTCTCTCCTTCACCCTGTTCTATGTTAGAAAGGAATGTTTCTCGACCTGCTGCTGAAGGATTTGAGAATGAGCGAAGCGAGGAAGAAGAATAGTGCGCTGTAAGCAAAGACAATGAACCCGAAAGAGAGGAAGTTTGCCGACCCCACCCCTGAATCAGTGATGCTCTGTGCGAAGGTGAAACTATTGATTTTCGTGTTGGCGATGAAAACGCCCACCAGTGCAGCCACAGCGCTTGTGGCGCCCCCTATGAGTAGCCATTTCTTCACATTTGCCAGCAGGATGTGGTCAAGGACGATGTAATAGACGAATGCCACGATGATAGGCAACAAGAGCATGACATAGAAAACGGGGCTGTAAGCTCCCGACTGGAACATGTACTTAGAGAAGTCGCCGAGGTAAGCCGCCCCGAAGAGTTCAAGAATCTCACTGATGATATCCATTGTTTTTGATTGTGTTTGCTGTTTTTACTCGTAAGCGTCGAAACGGACGTCCAGCTTGAAGATGTCACGGCTGTCGTCTTCCTTGTTGTTGTAGAAGGCGCTGTAGATGCCTTCCACCATCTCATAGAGAGCATACGACTTTTCGGAAGGCGGCAGTGCGCCCGTCCTCTCATTGTAACTGCACTCTTTGACCCAAGCCGGTATGACGTTTTTCAAGCGAATGGTGAGTTGTGGTGCGAACTGCTGTCCAAGAGCCACCACCTGAATGGTGATGGGGTGCTTGAAGTAGTCGCACTCGGTGAACTTGGCGTCGTCGCAAACGTCGGTGATCATGTATTGCGAGGGTTGTATGTCGTAATGGTTCTTGTCGAGGAGGTATGAACGGTCGGCGAAGAGCTGTTGGATGCCAAGTCCGAAGGCGAAGTTGAGATTCGGCTTGTCATTGTCTATGGTGAGTTTCCTCACGTTGAGCCCGTCGTGGTGGGCCTGTATGCGCAGTGCGTTTGTGAATGAACTGGAGTAGATTCGTGCCGTGGCGGGGTCGAGTATCCATGTGGGTTCCGAGGACAGCATATACTTGTGTTTCATCCCCGGCAGTCCCGTGGGCGTGTCTTCCAGTTCCATATGCCTATTGAAGTCCATCACCTGTTCGAGGTTTCCCATGACGATGACATAGTATGGCCGCTGTGTGTTGCAAGGTATGGCCGTCGCTCCCTCGTAGTAGTTGCCGCTGAACTCCGACATGCACTGCATGATGATAGCGGCGAACTCCTTTTTGTCGTCCTTGGCCTTGCGTATGGCCTTCATGAAAGTGCCGGTGGTGCTGTTGGCAGCGGCGGAGAGCAGTGTACCCACATTGTCCACGTCATACATGCAGTCGCTCACCAGGACGGAGACGGTGTCCTTGCTGGTGTGGTCGAGTATCATCTTGAAAATCTTGTTGATGTCGGTCGAACTGGTGTTCCCCACCTGCATGGACTGGGGGTTGAGCTGCAGGACGAAGTTGTCGAGATCGTCGCACATCTCCGTATGGTGGATGTCCTGGTTGATGAAGTCGAGCCGCGTCCCTTCGTAGAAGCCGTCGGCCTTTGTGATGAGGTGCCCGAGGGCGTTCTTGAACTGCGAGTTGGTGGTGACGTATCCGTTCATGCTGCCTGAGTTCTCCATGAAGATTCTCACCACGGGCTTTGAAGTCTTCGTGGTGACGGTGTCGGCAGGCAGGATGTGGCCTCTGTCGATGTCGTGCGCCCTGCCTCTTCCGATGAAGATGACGGCGACGACAATCAAGGCTACCAACAATAGGGCCAACAACTTTCTGGTCATAAATGAATGGGTTCCTGAATTAACTGATGATATACATTTCAATTGTCACCACTCGAAAAAGTGGCTATTCGTTGCAAAGGTACAAAGAAATGAGCGAAAAGCAAAAAAAAATGGCCAATAATGAAGATTGAAGATTGAAAATCAGGCCAAGGACCCCAACCTACATCATTCATTCAAGTTTCGCATTCGTTCAACTTTCAGGAGTTAAAGGGGAGTTAAAGAGGAGTTAAAGAGGAGTTAAAGAGGAGTTAAAGGGACATATGCTCATTTTTTCCGCTATTTTTCGACCTGCGGTTGAAATTTGATGAACAACCTACGCCAAAAGACAGTGTCCACACCCAGAGCGCTGAAAACGTCATATTAGAAAAAAACGCAAGAATAACCTTTGGGTCAAATACCCCACCCCTACCCCTCCCCTCAAGGGGCGGGGATATGCGCACACACCTTGTGCTCGAGGATATGCGCACACACCTTTTGCCCGTGTCCACACCCAGAGCGCTGAAAACGTCATATT
>JAFWSS010000229.1 GCA_017524385.1 Prevotella sp. | reverse complement strand
CTTCAGGATGCTTCAGATGCAGTTGGTCACTGAATTGCCACACAGCCATTCAGCTTCTATCCAACCTGTGTGCTTGCCATCGGTGGTCTTCACTTTCACCCAGTCGCCTTTGACTTCCATAGGACGCAGTATGATTTCCTCATTGAAGGAATATACTGCCTGCGCTCTTGAAGATGGCGACTTCCGAAGACGGAGAGTCTCCCCGCCATAGTTCCTGGTTGCCACGGCCAAGACAGAATGGTGAATCCAATAACCGGTGGTGGAGCCTTTCAGGTATTCGTCCTCAAAGTCTTTGTCGGGGTCGGAGTAATAATTGTCAGTGATTTTCCACCAGCCGTTCTTGGGTGATTCCACACCTATCATGATGCCGCTGGTGGGATTCAATTGGGCTACCACCTTGCCGTTCGGGGCGTTTCTCACATTGGTGGGGGAGCCTGTGGCGTCGGAGATGAAAACATCCAACACTTGGGCTTGGGCGAAAACCGCAAAGGCCGCCAATGCCATGACTATGAAAATCTTTTTGTAATTCATCGTATTCTTTTTTTAGTGAGTCTTTTGGTGAATTAGATGGTTTGGGGTTCAAATTTAGACCAAATTATAGGATTATCCAAATCACATTCTGCTATCCCGCCCCTTTTTATATATTATTAACTTACTTAAGTTTCGGATGTTCGGTTATATTGACATTCAATTACTTACAGTAGCTTCGTTAAAAAAGTGTATGGATAATCAAATGATGATTCCATCAAAACGCCTCCATTTGTGAGGATTTTTTACTTCATACTAGATTTGCTTTATCTTGGTTTGATGTTGAACGAACCCCGAAGGGGTGGACAGAATGACAACTTCATACACGTCATATCGTTGCTCTGTCACCCCTTCGGGGTTGTTGATTTCATATCATCGTCAAGCAGGGGTTACGCTTCGCTCCACCACCTGCCTGTGGTCGTCCCAGCCCTTCGGGCTTCACTTCACAACCGGTTGCCATACAAAACAAGCCCTATCCTTAGGATTAAGGAGGGGCGGGGGTGGTTGTGAACCGGGCAGGCACAATACCTGCCCCTACAGGTATGGGAGGGGGCGCGGTGGTTGTGGATTATCCTTATTTATGATGAAATGATGTAAGAAAAAATGATTTACGGATGGCATATACGATAAATTGTCTTATCTTTGTACCTCAAATTATTATTTTGTTGATACACTTACGAAAATTACAACAATGATGAAAGAGAATTTCTTGATGCTCCTTGCCTTTGTGGTGGGGTGCGCGAATATGCAAGCACAAACCGACACGTTGACATTCGGCAACACCCGTGAGATACGCGAGGTGGTGGTGACAGGAACACGCAATGCCACCGACGTGAGGCATCTCCCGATGACGGTGACTGTCATCTCAAGGGATAAGTTGACAGAGCAAAATCAAGTGAACTTGCTGCCGACGGTGATGCAGCAGGTGCCGGGACTCTTTGTCACCGGTCGTTCGATGATGGGCTATGGCGTCTCGACAGGGGCTGCCGGAGGCATCAATATGAGAGGCATCACCGGCGGGGCGGGACAGTTGCTCGTCCTCATCGACGGTCATCCGCAATACCAAGGGGTATATGGACATCCCATCAGCGACAGTTACCAGACGTTGATGGCCGACAGGGTGGAGGTGCTCAGAGGCCCGGCTTCCGTGCTCTATGGCTCCAATGCCATGGGTGGTGTGATGAACATCGTGACGCGGGCGATGCACAGCGACGGCGTGAAGACCAACCTCAATGTCGGTGCCGGCAGTTATGGCACGGTGCAGGCAGAGGCCTCCAACCAAATGAGGAGTGGGAAGCTCTCCACCACGGTGGCTGCACAGTATGCTCGCACCGACAACCACAGGCCGCGCATGGGTTTCGAGCAGTACGGGGGATATTTCAAGGTGGGCTATGACTTCTCCGCCCATTGGAACGCCTATGTCGATGCCGACGTCACACACTTCAATGCCAGTTATCCCGGTACCACCTCCAAACCGATGTTCGAAGCCAACCAGTGGATCACCCGCGGCGTGGTGTCGGCGGCTTTGGAGAACCATTACAATAACACCAGTGGCGCCATCAGCGTCTATTCCAATTTCGGAAGGCACAAGATTGATGACGGCACCGCCGACCCCGCAAGCCCCACGGTGCGCTATTTCAGGTCGCAGGATGCACTCACCGGCGTCTCATGGTATCAGAGCGCCCGACTCTTCGAGGGCAACAGGCTCACGGTGGGTGTCGACTATCAGCATATCTATGGCAAGGCGTTCTATACCTCGAAAGCGACGGGGGAGGTGCTCGACACACCCAACAAGCAGAGCGGCAGGTCAAACCGTGATGAAGTGGCGGGATATGTCGACTTCCGACAGGACTTGTTGCAATGGCTGACCGTTGATGCCGGCTTGCGCGTGGACCATCACAACATCACCGGGACGGAACTCATTCCGCAGGCGGGTGTTGTCGTGCGACCCATCGCGACGGGGGAAATCAAGGCGATGGCGAGCAAGGGATTCAGAAACCCCACCATGCGTGAGATGTTTCTCTATCCACCGTCGAACACCGACCTGGAACCGGAGCGGATGTGGAACTACGAACTCTCCTGGAGGCATAGTCCCGAATTGTCTTCCGGATACTTCGAATATGGCTTGAACCTCTTCTATATCAAGGGCGACAACATGATTCAGACCATGCAGGTGGATGGAAAGCCCAGGAACGTGAACACGGGAGAGATTGAGAACAGCGGTGTGGAACTGGATGCCTCCTGGCACATCAACCGCCATTGGAGAGTAAGCACCAACCACTCCTTCCTGCATATGGAGAACAAGGTGCTGGCAGCACCGGAATACAAAGGTTTCCTCGGTGCCGACTACCGCATAGGGCGTTTAGGGCGTTGGAGGATCAATGTGGGACTTCAATATATCAAAGGTCTCTACACATCAGTGGGAGCCACCGAGACCAAGGAAGACTTCTGCCTGCTCAACGCTGCAGTCAACTTCAATGCCACCAAGGCTCTCCGACTGTGGGTCAGGGGTGAAAACCTGCTCGCGGAGAAATATGAAATCAACTTGGGATATCCCATGCCTCGAGCCACATTCATGGCGGGAGTCAACGTGGAGTTCTGAAGGTCGAAGGCCAAGAATGTTCTGCCGGATTTGCAATCCGGCAGCATTTAGCATAAGGATTTGTAATCCGCTAAAATCGTAATTATCAGAGTTTTATTCCGCTTTAATCGCATTGCAAATGCTTCTGTTATTTCCAGTCGGATTGCAAATCCGACTGAACATCCTTGGCGTTGTTTCCGCCTGAACATCCTTGGCGTTGTTTCCGACTGAACATTCTTGGCGTTATTTCCGCCTGAACATCCTAGTCTCCATTTCCGCCTGAACATCCTTGGCGTTGTTTCGGACTGAACATTCTTGCCTCCGTTCAACCAACGCCAAGAATGTTCTGCCGGATTTGTAATCCGGCAGCATTTAGCATAAGGATTTGTAATCCGCTAAAATCGTAATTATCAGAGTTTTATTCCGCTTTAATCGCATTGCAAATGCTTATGTTATTTCCAGTCGGATTGCAAATCCGACTGAACATCCTTGGCGTTGTTTCGGACTAAACATCCTTGACGTTGTTTCGTACTGAACATCCTTGTCTCCATTTCCGCCTGAGCATTCTTGTCTCCATTTCCGCCTGAACAATCTTGTCGCCCTACTTTTTTCACCGCTTTTTGCTCACTGCCAGATTTTTCAAGTGTGCTCACACCATCTTCATCCTTTTCTCCGCTTTCTTGCGCAGTTCCTCCTTTTCCTTTTCGGAGATGAAGCTATGGCTGATGGCAGACTCCACGATGGCCTCCGCCCCGGTGGTGGTGAGGATGCCCGCGTCGAAGAGTCTTTGGAATTCCTTTCGCAGCGTGGTGTTCGACACCGTCATGTTGTCGGTGGCAATATTGATGCTCACGTCCGAATTGAGGAAAGAGGATAGTGGATAGTCCTCCAGCAATGTGACGCCTTTCAGCGCCCGTGTCTGCAGGTTGCTCGTGGGGCATAGGGTGAGGCATACGTCCTTGGCTTTCAGCAATGCCTTCATCTCATCGTTGTCGTGGCTGCGAATACCGTGGCCGATGCGCCGTGTGCCGAAGTCGATGGCGTGGCGCATGCTTTCCACGCCGGCAGCCTCGCCGGAATGGATGGTGAAGGGGACGCCGATGGCGTGAGCGTGCTCGAAAAGCTCTCGGAAATCCTCCGTAGGATACAGTGCCTCGGCGCCGGCAAGGTCGATGCCACAGACACCGTCGCCAAGGTATTTTTCGCCTAGGTGCACCGTTTCCATGTTTTCTGTCTCGTTGCCTCTTCCACGCATGCAACTGAGGATGAGGTTGGCCTTGAAACCGTTGACACAGCCTTTCAAGCCACTTTTGAGACCATCGATGGCCGCTCTCACCACCTCATCCTGGCTAAGGCCTTTCTTCAAATGCTGTTGTGGGGCGAAGCGAATCTCTGCGTAAAGCAGTTGCATTTCATCAAGGCGTTTCACCAGACTCTCCACACTGTAGGCGATGGTGGAGGGCATTTGCATTACAGAGAGGGGTAGGACGAAACTTTTCAGGTAGCGGTTGAGGTCCTTGCAGTCTTCCGGGCAGGAGAGCAGGTCATAGACTTCCTTTGTTGTGGAAGGCACGTCCACACCTTCTTCCTTGGCCATCAACATCACGTCTTCTGCTGAAAGAGAGCCGTCAACGTGAAGGTGTAGTTCCACCAAGGCATAGCGTGATGCATCCGTCGTGTGGGATGGCGTCGATGGGTTTTCATAGGGTGTTTCCATAATCATAGCATTTTAATAGCCTAGTCAATAATGTTACAAAAATAGAAAATTAATTTGTAACTTACCAACATTTGCATGTTTTTGTTGTTTTTTTAGTAATTTTGCCGTATGATTTACAGTATGATGCGTTTCTGTCCGCATTTGATGACACTGACATGCCTCCTGCCGTTGACTGTTGCTGCACAACGGTTGACATTCAGCCATCCCCATGGCTTCCATGGCCAGCCATTCTCGCTCGCCATCACGATGGACGACGGACAATCGGTGGAGGCATGCGACGTGCGCTACACACTCGACGGCAGCCGCCCCAATGCAGCGAGCAAACGCTACACCCAACCGCTCACCATCAAGGGCACCACCATCCTGCGAGCTGCTGTTCTTGCAGCCGACACCATCGGCGATGTCTCCACCGCTACCTACCTTTTCGTTGCCGACGTGCTCAAGCAAGGCAACACGCCAGAGGGATATCCGCAAAAGTGGGGGAGATACACCACCATCAGCGGGACGGCGAAAGCCGACTACGAGATGGACCCGGAGATGACTAACGATGAGACGTTGGCGAAGAAGATAGCCGAGGGATTGGAAAGCCTTCCCGTACTCAGCATCGTGACAGACAAGGACCATCTCTTCAGCCACGAGGAGGACTCGCTGAGAGGCGGCATCTATATCTTCACCGGACCGCCGGTGGGCGACCCTACGGGCCACGGGTGGACACGCCCCGCCAGCGTCGAACTCTTCGGCGGGCCGCAGCAGCACGATATGAGCGTGGACTGCGGCCTGCGCTTGCATGGCGGCCACGGTAGGTTGGCGGAGAAAAATCCCAAGCACTCGTTCCGCCTCGTCTTCAAGAAGCAGTATGGACCGGCAACGCTCGACTATCCTGTCTTTGGCAGCGATGAACCGGCGCAGTTCGACCAACTGGTGCTGCGTTGCCATTTCGGCAATTCCTGGCAGCATTGGAACGACGGGGGAAGGCAAAAGGCACAGTATGCGCGTGACGTATGGGCCAGGAGAATGCAGAGGAAGATGGGGCACACCAGCGTCAATGCCCTATACGTCAATCTCTTCATCAATGGCATGTACTGGGGACTGTACAATGTGGCGGAGCGTGTCGATGACCAATTCGGGAAAAGCCACCTCGGAGGAAAGAAGAGTGAGATAGATGTCATCAAGTTGGAGGAGGACGGAGGGTATCACCTCGAGGCTTCGGAGGGCGACATGGAGGCGTGGGACCTCATGGTGGCCACGGCCGCCCGGGCGGCAGACAACGACTATTACATGAAGTTGCAGGGCAAGCGGCCTGACGGCACCGACGACCCACAGCAGGAGGCGCTCCTCGACATCGACCATTTCATCGACTACATGCTCATCAACCAATATGCCGGCAATACCGACTGGGACCAGCACAACTGGTATGCCATCCGAAGGAAGGGTGCTGAAAGCAAAGGTTTCCGCATCCTCTGCTGGGACTCGGAACAGTTGTTTGAGAGCCGGAAGGAGGATGTGTTGGGGAAGAACAACCGTGGCTTCCCCACCGGAATCTTCAACGACTTGCTGCGAAACGAACAGTTTGCCGTCAAGTATGTGAGGCGGGCAAAGGAAGTCCTTTCCGAGGATGGCTTGCTCGGCAGGGAGTCGGTGGTGGAATTGTGGGACAGCCTCTATCACACCATCGAAAACGCGGTATATGCTGAGGCGGCCCGATGGGGCGACTACCGTCGTGACGTGCATCGATACACCTCGCCGGGACAACTCTACACCGTCGACGAGCATTTCATGGCGGAGCGCAGAAGGCTGCTTGAAGATTATTTCCCCATTCGCTCCCAGAGGGTGCTTGACGCCATCATCGACATGGTGGGAATCGACTTCGTGGAGACATGCATCCAGACACCACCCGACGATGGCAACTATTACAACCTGCAAGGACAAAGGGTGGCGCATCCCTCAAAAGGCGTTTACATCCATCGAGGAAGGAAAGTCGTCATCAAATGAGGAATGACAACCAGAAAAAAGCCCCATCCTTGGAGAAAGGGTGGGGCGGCTTCGTTATGATGAGGTTGTTAGATATCCGTGGGGATGCCCAGCTCTTTCTTCAAATTGTCTTTCCATTCATTGTCGTCGGCTACGTTTTTGCCATTTGGGGTGGTCTTGGCAAACTCCTCGAATTCACTAGAGACTTTGTCAATACCGGCATATTTCGTCTCGATGTTCTTGGCTATTTCCAAAGCCTTGTTTTGGTCTGTTTCCAGGTATTTCAACATATCAGCCAAATCGGTCATCATCGGTTTTGCTATCATCAACATCTCTCTGAAAGCTGCTTTCCATTCGTCTACACTCCAGTTGGCACCCTCTTTCTTTGCCTTGGCCAGCAGGTCGGCAGCCGCCTTGGAAGGGCCGTCTGTAGATTGCCCTGTTGCCTCTGTTGCCTTTGTTGCTTGCTCTGTGGCTTCAGGTGTTTCTACTCCTTTTCCTGTGGTGTCGTTTGTTGTTTCAGGTGCTTCTCCTGCTGTTTGGGAAGATTGTTCCGTAGATGGTGTCTCGTTGCTTGCGGGTGTGGCTTCTTTCTTGCATGAATGCATGCCAAGAAAAAGTGCGAAAGCCATCATTCCGATTAAAATTTTCTTCATGACAATTGTTTTTGTGAAAAATAGAAATGAATCTCATGGCAAAGGTAGGCTTTTCCTACGATTACTCAAAATTATACGATTAAAAAGTGATGATTGGATGATTGAAGCACCGATTCCCCATGGCTTCCCATGATTTCCTGGTATCTCCTATGGCGCGTTGAGACGGGTCCCGTCTCCATGACAATCATCCTCCTTCAAGTTGAAAAGAAAAATTTGTTGCCAATTTACTCACGGAAAAAAATTTTTCACTATATTTGCAAAATGGTAACATCTGGCCATCCAAGGACCACTTTGGACATAAGGATGATGTTCATCATTAATCCTCATTTGCATATGAACAGAAGAGAATTCATCAAAAAATCTGCAGTGGCAGCAGCAGGGGGACTGTTGCTGACCACGCCTTTGGGGCAGTTTGCCGCGCAGGGCAGGGAGGATGAAACGGAAACAAAAAACATAAATGACATACAACCTATGAAAGTTTTATTAATCAACGGAAGCGCCCGGAAAAAGGGCAACACCTTCACCGCTCTCAGCGAAGTGGCGAAGCAATTGGAGAAAAACGGCATCGAGGCTGAAATCGTGCAAATAGGTGCCAAACCCATTCGCGGCTGTGTCGCTTGTGGTCAGTGCAAGTCGAAAGGCCTAGGCAAATGCGTGTTTGACGACGACATCTGCAACCAAGTGGCAGCGAAGATGGCAGAGGCCGACGCCCTTGTCGTGGGCTCGCCGGTCTATTACGGCCAACCCAATGGCTCGGTGCTCTCACTGATGCAACGCCTCTTCTATTCTGCTGGAGCGACAGTGAGCAACAAACCCGCCGCTGCTGTCTGCGTTTGCCGCAGGGGTGGGGCCACCGCTGCCTTCCAAACCCTCAACATGCCTTTCCAGATGATGAACATGCCTGTCGTCACCTCGCAGTATTGGAACATCGTCTATGGCGCGGCGGAAGGCCAGGCGGCTCTCGACACCGAGGGCATGCAGACCATGAGAACCCTTGCCGACAACATGGCGTGGATGTTGAAAAAGATTCATGCAGGTGGAAAAACCGAATACCCGGAGCGTGAGCCATGGCAAATGATGAACTTCGTCAGATGAGTGGCTTGGAATAACAACAATGAAATGAAAAGATTTTTGACTTTCATCTTCGCTGCATTGGGATTGAACATCGCTTGCAGCCAGAATTTCGAGAACACCGATGTCAAAGGGTTTGCCGAACTGATCGACAGCGTCGACGTGGTCATCCTCGATGTGAGGACAGCGGAAGAGTTCAGCGATGGGCACATCAAGGGTGCCATCCTTATCGACCAGAACAAGAGTGACTTCATGGAGCAGGTGAAGCAGCAGTTGCCCAAGGAAAAGACCATCGCCATCTACTGCCGTAGCGGGCGACGGTCTGCCAATGCCGCCGAACGTCTTGCCAAGGAGGGTTACAAACCTGTCAATCTGAAAGGGGGCATCTTGCAATGGACGAAGGAGAACATGCCGGTGACGAAAGAATAAGACTGAGCGATTTTGAAACGGTTGAACAAACGTAGGCGGAAACTGCTCGGGAAGTTGATCGTCAACACCCGGTTGAATGCAGACTTGTGGAGATATGCGGTCAACCGCTTTCGCATACTCTTGCACGACAGGGAGAAGACCACCAGCGTCTCTTTCCCCACCAATGCCATGATAGAGTTGGGCAACATGTGCAACCTCCATTGCATGATGTGTCCGAGGGAATTCATCTACGGCAAGGAGATGGACAAGGGATTCATGGTTTTGGAGCAAGCGGAAAAAATCATCGACGAACTCCATCCCTATCTCGACTCCATAGGCTTGACGGGCTTGGGGGAGACATTCCTTTACCCGCATCTGGCGGAAGTGGCCAGGTATGTGAAGGAGAAGAAAAAGAGCATCATCACCACCATCTCCACCAACGCCTACCAGAAGGACTACAAGGAGAGAATCGTGCCGGTGCTCCCGTTTGTCGATAACATACAGTTCTCTATCGACGGGGTGGGGGAGGTCTATGAAACCATACGCCCGAAAACGTCTTTCGACGAGGTGCGCGACAACATACGCTTCACGATGGAAAAGGGAAAGGAGGTCACCTTCATGGTCAACTGCGTCGTGATGCCGGAGAATTTCCGTGACATGCGCAATGTCGTCTTGTTTGCAAGAGAGATGGGCATGGGGTATGTCAACTTCAATCCTGTCAGCATCGCCTCACAACCTCGGATGAAGCGTGACTTCTACCAGTTCTTCCTTTCGGAGGAATATCTGAAGGAAGTCGAGGCGTTGGAGGAGGTGAAAAGACAATTCCCCGACATGGAAATCACTGGGCCGCATTTCCCAAAGGAGGCCTCCTTCCACGACTGCATCTTCCCATGGGAGTACCCTTACATCACATGGGATGGATATTTTGTACCATGTTGCGGGAAACCATTCCCAAAACTGTTGAATTTCGGCAATGTCTTCCATTCAAGTGTGATGGATGTGCTCAACAGCGAGAAGGCGCAGGCGTTCCGACGGCAATGGCAGCACAATACCCCGCCACCCTTCTGCCACAACTGCCAACTGACAGATTTTTGATGGCTCGTCCTTTTGGAAAAATATGAAATTCGCCAATCCGGGATAAAAGCAGTTCCTATCACGAATTGGCGAATTCTCTTTAGTAAAAGTAAAAAATATCTTGGTACTTATTTTTAACATATAATTATCATATAATTAATCATAAAATCTTACTTTGGCGAGTGTCTCCTTCGTCGCCGAGCGGCTGTGCGTCAGAATTTTTGATTAATTAATGATAATTCGTGTTCTCAATTCATTTTTTATCGTCGTTTATTTCTGTTCTGCTCGGTTTATTTCACTCTCCACACGTTGAGGACGATGCCTTGGAACCCACCCCCAAAGTCCGGGGCGCACAGGAAGAGGGAGTTGTTGAGCCACGCATATTTGCTGTTGCTATCGGTTTCAAACTGCGGTGCGCATCGGAAATAGAAGGATGGTCTTCCTTCTGCATCCTGGCCGCTGCCGATGATGCCGCGGTTGCGCACATGGATGACGACGCCGTCGTCGGTCTTGATGCAGTAGATGGCTTCCAACTCGGTGCGGTTGAGTGCCTTGTTGCCCAGTTGGTAGTCGGCGCCTCCGCTGAGGATGGTGCCTTTCAGCAGCGGTCCCTCGAAGGTGCCGCCGGTGATGGGGATGATGGTGCGGTCGCCATGCTGGGTGGGACCGGCGGAGTAGGCCTCACCGAGTGTCACACGCAGTTGCATCACAAACTCCATTTCGGGGGCGGCAGGGGGTTGCTTAGGGGCTTGAGGTTGAGCGACAACACCTAAGGTGCAGAGCAAGGCGAAGAGGGTGAGGATGAGTCTCGTTGGATGCATGGTCGTTGATTTTATGGTTTTATGATATTGTTGGGCACATTTATATATGGAGCAATTGGGTCACTTGCGCTGGGTTGAGCGCCCATTCGTAAGTGTAAGCCTCGTCGGCTTCTTCTGCCTTCTCTACGCGTTCAAGCCCTTGTGCCGCAGCCTTCATCTCAAGAAGCTTGCCAATGGTGAGTTTGTCTTCCAGCTTGCGCAAAAGTGCTTCCACTGAACTGCTATCGACTCCTCTCAGCGTCTGTGAGGTGAAAGGCATCTCGAGCCAGATAATTTCGCGTTTTGCAATGTCGAGGACACCGAAGACAAGACCCTTGGAGAGGTCACCCTCGCTGATGCGCACCATATGCTGCACGCAGGAGGGGTCGTAGGCCACACCATCTGTGTCAGACACCTTCATCTCGTAGGCGGAGTTCATCCACCCGACAACAAGGTTGGGGGAGAGGGCGCCGTTGGAGTAGGCGTTGCAGGTGAAGATGGCATACTTCGCGTTTGCTGCTTCCAGTTCCGAAAGGGTGAGTTCGATATATTCTGCCGTGCCCACCTTCTCGGGGATGTGGCGGATGTCGCCAGAGTGCTTGGCACCCACGCAGGTCAGATGATAGTAAGCACATTCTTCTGTCCCGCCGTCCGCCAGGGAGATGCGGCAACTCAGGTCCATGTCGAGATGCTGGGCATGCAAGCCCTTGCCCCATTGCATGAAGAGACGGACGGCGTCGCCTTCCACAGGGAAACGGGTGCCCGTCAGGGCGCACGACGTATCTTGGATGGTGGCAGAACGGTCGCCCACGCTGACAGGGATGTGGTAGAGCGACGGGTCGATGAAGATGGTCTTGGATTCTGTCTTGACGGCGGCAAACCGTCTTGCCATCGATTTCTGATAGAGGTTGATGACGCCTTCCACCATTTCCTTGCGCTCGTCGTCATTGTAAAGCACCAACAAATTGTTGGGATTGAGCTGATAGGTCACACCGGTGATGGGACGGGCGATGCGCGTCTCATTGGGGTCGAAATAACTCTCCGCAGTATTGCCAAGCGACAACAGCAGGCGGGCAGGCAGTTGGTCGGCAACCTCTTCGAAAGCGGCTAGGACATTGTCACAGCCAAAACGGAGCATCGTGGAGAACAGGCAGCGGGCGAAGGCGCCCGGACGCTCTTTCAAGAGGGACAGCACTTTTGAGGTGTTCTCATCCTTCACCTCTTGCACTTGGCTTTCCTCCTTCTCTTTTGAGACGGCGTCTTCTTGCTTCTTTAACATTTCGAAAAGTTCGTCAAATTTCTTGGCTTCTTTGCAATATTGAAGAAGTCTCTTTTTTTCACCAATGGAGAAGGCGTCTTTCTTGCTTTCGGCAACAATGGCTTTCAGCAGTTCGTACTTCGTGTTCATTCTCTCGACTGCCTTGCGGGCTTGGTCCACACGTCCCTGCCAAGTGTCATAGTCTTGCTTGTAGAACACGTCGAGTATCTTGGCAAGATGGTCGAAGCCCTTTTTGTGGGAATATTCGCCCAGACGGAGGGCGCGGATCATGCGCACCCACATGCCACGCTTCGGATTCATGTTCTCTGCAGCCTGGCGGGCCGACATGGGAAGGGCGTTCAGCCATCGTGCCACGCGAAGGCAGGTCTTGCGGTTGTATTTCAGCAGCAGTTTCTGCTTCATTTCTTTTCCTGCTTCCAAGCTCTGGTCGAGAGGTCCCCACATGTGGTAGTATAGTTTCCTGGCATGTGCCACAAGGGTCTTTGGCTCGATGATTTGCAAGTGGCCGGTCTTCTCATACCAGAGGTATCGTAGCACATCGGTGGGGGTTTTCAGCAGTTTCGTTGCTTCGTCGGCCTTGTCTAAATCCACCAGGAGCTTGATGACGAGCATGGCGGTCTCCTTCATCGTGACTTCCACTTGGTCGGGCAACGGCAACACGCGCAGCAACTGTTCCAGAGTGTCCTTCTGGGTGCCGTCGAGTGGCGTGGCGGAAGTGAGAAGAGATGTAAATACCTTCTTCATATCTTCAAGGGTGAACAGGCGCAGTTCCTTCAACTTGCTGCCCTGGCCCTTATAGACATAGTTGGCCGTCTTGAAGGGCTTTCCGCAGAACGGACAGCCGTTGTAACGCTCGAGGGGGAACGTGCCTTCGGGGATGAGGTGCCCACAGGGAAGGGTGGTGCCCCTGAAACCGGCCTCCTCGCCGAAGATGTTGGCTAATAACGTGACAAGATGGTCGACAGCCGACTCTCCCGTTGGCACTTGCCATCCTTTCACCAGCGGGGCCCAGTTGAGGTTCACGCCCATCACGTCGTTGATGCATGATGTGATGTCTGCCAGACGGTCGATGGAAACGGCGTTCAGTGCATGGAGCAGTTCCTCGCTGACACAGAAACCATTCTCTTTCAGACGGGCGAGGAAAGCCGTTGCCGCCAGTGTGGCCTCGGATTGCATATTGATATCCTCGCGGCGAATGTCGAGGAATAAGGCGCGGTAGCGCAATGCTACTTTTGTCAATGTATTGTTCTTCATCTCGATTTTGGTTTAGAAACCATCAGAATTTTTCATGGTGGTTTTAAAATGCAAATATAGATATTTTTTTTGAAATGACAGTATGTAACATCAAAAAATCCTTCTCGTTCGTCGGCTTTTAGGATTTTTTTTGCTACTTTTGCCATGTTTTTTCGACAAGAAGTCAAAATATACCTTAAACAAGCAAACCATGTACGAATTACCACAAAACACCATCCTCAAAGGGGAGTCACACCAGTACAAGATTGTCAAGAAACTGGGGCAAGGAGGCTTCGGCATCACTTATCTTGCAACGGTGAAAATGGTCGGGTCCCTGGGCTCTATCGATACCGAAGTGAAGGTGGCTGTCAAGGAGTTTTTTATAGACGAAATCAACGGTCGGGGTCGCGATGGGATGACGGTGACCAGTGGCAGCAAGGGGGGCATTTTCGATAATTACAAGAAAAAGTTTCAGCGGGAGGCTCTGAGCCTGAGCAAACTCCAGCACCCTAACATCATCAAGGTGATTGAGGCCTTCGAGGCAAACAACACTGTATATTATGTCATGGAGTTCATCAGCGGAGGAAGCCTGAACGACTACATTGAGGAAAAGGGAAGACTTTCCGTCGGCGAGACGATACGCATAGCCAAGCAGGTAGGTGAGGCCCTTTCCTTCATGCATGAAAAACGTATGCTGCACCTGGACATCAAGCCGGGAAACATCATGATGCGTGAGAAAAGCGAACCCATCCTCATCGACTTCGGACTTTCCAAGCAATACGACAAGAAAGGAAACCCGGAGACAAGTACGACGGTGGGTGGAGGAACGCCAGGGTATGCTCCACTTGAGCAGCTTCATCACAAGGATGGCAAGGGCTTTCCCATGACCATGGATGTGTATGCATTGGGAGCGACCCTTTTCAAGATGCTCACCGGTGACCGCCCTCCCGAGGCTTCCGATATTTTCAACGATGAATACCCTTCGTTCCCTTATGACGAACTGAGTGGATGTAATGTCACAGATTCTTTCGCCGCCTGCATAGACAAAGCCATGTCTCCGAAAAAGAAGGATCGTTACCAAACGGTGAAGGAACTCGTTGCAGCATTGGAAAGGGAGATGGTCGAGGATGAGGATGACTTGGAGGTGGTTACACTCGATGATCAATGGGAGGAAGAAGATGAGATAGAAGTAGTTCTTCTGGATAGACAAGATAAGGAGGAAAAATATGATAGTGGGGACAAAAGCTCTTTGACGGCCAGTCAGATGAATGAATTGGGTGATGATTACTATTTTGGTAGAAATGGAAAGGACAAAGACTATGCCGAGGCCGTGAAATGGTACCGCAAGGCAGCGGAACAAGGGAATGCATCGGGTCAGTTTAACCTTGGATGGATGTATAGAAAAGGTTTTGGCGTGGCTCAGAACAATACAGAGGCCGTGAAATGGTACCGCAAGGCGGCAGAACAAGGGGATGCATCGGGTCAGTATAACCTTGGGTATATGTATGAAAATGGCTATGGCGTATCCCAGGATTACGCCAAGGCCGTGAAATGGTACCGCAAGGCAGCGGAACAAGGGGATGCATCGGGTCAGTTTAACCTTGGATGGATGTATAGAAAAGGTTTAGGCGTGGCTCAGAATTACTCAGAGGCCGTGAAATGGTACCGCAAGGCGGCAGAACAAGGGGATGCAGATGCCCAGAATAACCTTGGAGAAATGTATTATTATGGTCGTGGTGTGACTCAGAACCATTCCGAGGCGGTGAAATGGTATCGCAAGGCGGCTGAGCAAGGAAATGTTGGTGCTCAGTATAGCCTTGGATGGATGTATTCTAAAGGTTATGGTGTGACTCAGAATTACACCGAGGCGGTGAAATGGTACCGCAAGGCGGCAGAGCAAGGGTATGCAATTGCCCAGAATAACCTTGGAGATATGTATTATTATGGTTATGGTGTGACTCAGAACCATGCCGAGGCGGTGAAATGGTATCGCAAGGCGGCTGAGCAAGGAAATGTTGGTGCTCAGTCTAACCTTGGATGGATGTATTCTAAAGGTTATGGTGTGACTCAGAATTACGCCGAGGCCTTGAAATGGTATCGCAAGGCGGCTGAACAGGGGTCTGCAAGTGCCCAGAATAACCTTGGTTCAATGTATCAAAATGGCCGTGGTGTGACTCAGGACTACGCCGAGGCGGTGAAATGGTACCGCAAGGCGGCAGAGCAAGGGTATGCAATTGCCCAATATTACCTTGGAACAATGTATTATTATGGTCATGGTGTTCAGAAGAATCTCTCTACGGCCAAGTATTGGTATGAAAAGGCAGCTGCACAAGGGCATGAAAAAGCCATTAAACAATTAAAAGCACTTAAAGGTAATTAATACAACAAATACTATGTTTATTATGAGAAAATCGTCTGTTCTTATCCCTTTCGTCGCCGTCCTTGTCGCGTTGATGTCAAGTTGCAACCTTGTCCACGACAATGGGGTGGATGTAGTTTCCTTCTCCTCCAAAGGGTTTGATGGCGCTCCATCGTGCAAGATGACTTTGGATGAGTTTTCCGTCATCGAAAGCAACATTCCCTTGTCTGTCGATTATTGCCGTTCGGAAGAATACAAAGTGGTAGTTCTGGGTGATACCACCTTGGTGGACAGTCTGAAAACTGAAATCCGCAATGGGAAATTGGCCTTGGAGATGAAGCCTGGCACCTACCATGACCTTTGGTTGAAAGTGTTGGTGTATGCTCCGCGCATCTCCGCCCTTCATCAGAACGGAAGTGGCCAGTTCTTGTGCGACTCCGTCATCGACAAGGAGGGACGTTTCGACGTGGTCGCCTCAGGTAGTGGCGACATCACCATCAAAGGTGTCGAATGCAAGGACGTGCAAATGGAGGTCAATGGGAGCGGTAATCTACAGGCTGAAAAGGTGATGTCTCAAGCGGCTGTGTTATCTATCAATGGTTCCGGGTCCATACGTATCCCTGACTTTCAGGTAGAGGAAAAGTTGGACGCCAACATCAACGGCAGCGGTGACATCTCCGTCGACGGGTCGGCACAGAAGGTCAAGGCGAATGTCAATGGTTCTGGCTCCATCACCGGCAAATTGAAACACCTCGACCTGGAAAGTTCAAAAATGGGCAGCGGGAGCATAGATTTGAAGAAAGAATAGTGGAATCCACTTAAAGTGGACTCAACATCCATATAATTAGTCATCGCAAAAAGAATTGTCTACGGAGTCAAGGAGTTTGGGAGTTCATATGCGCCTAAGCGCATTCTCCTCTTACTCCTCAACTCCGTAGACCTTTTTTATCCAAAGTTTTTTATGGAATGTCTACGGACTAATAGGACTATAAGGACTTTTCTTTGAAAACCTTGAGCCTTTTAAGCATCCTTCAAGGGGCAAACCTTATTTCACTCCAGCCCAGATGGAGAGGTCTTTCTCTGCGATGAAATCGAGGCCGCTGAGGATGATGGTCTCTTTTGCCTTCTCCGGGTTGTCGGTGCGGAAGACGAGGATGCCCTTTCCCCGGAGGAGGAAACTGTACATGTAGGTGAGTCCTATGCCGGCGTTGCTGAGCACCTCCACGGCGTCGGCGGCACGGCCTGGCTGGTCGTCGAGTTCCAAGGCGAAGACGTCGGAGAGAGCGACGGGGATTCCCGCTTTCTTCAGACCTTCGAAAGCACGGAGGGGCTCGCTGCAGATGACACGGTAGATGCCGTTCTCCGCTGTGTCGGGGATGGTCGATGCGATGATTTGAACGCCGTATCGGCGAAAGAGGTCGAGCACTTTCACGAGCGACCCGGACTTGTTCTCAATGAATATGGATAATTGATGGATGGTCATGGTATGAAGGGGTTGGTTAGAAGAGTTTGCGCAAATCTTTCACCCTGACGGCCTTGCCTTCGTCGGAGGCGTGGATGCCGCCCTTGGGGAGCAGTTTCACTTTTGGAGTGACAAGTATTTCGTCTTTGAGCAGGCGGGTGATCTCCTTCGTCAGGCGTTGCAGGCGCTGGTAGTCGTCGGTGAACAACTCCCTGAGCTCCACTTCCACGGTCATGGTGTCGTTGCCGTTCACCGTTTCGAGCGTGATGAGGTAGTCGGTGCTTAATTCCTTGAATTTCAGCAGAATCTTTTCTATTTGGATGGGGAAGATGTTGACCCCCTTGAGAATCATCATATCGTCGCTGCGTCCTTGCAGTCTCGACAGCCGCTTGTGTGTGCGACCGCAGGGGCACGAGCCGCTGATGATGCTCGTGAGGTCGCGTGTGCGGTAGCGCAGCAGGGGCATCGCCTCACGGTTGATGGTGGTGATGACCAGTTCGCCCAATTGTCCGTCGGGAACGGGTTCCAGGGTGACGGGGTCGATGATTTCCACGATGAAATAGTCTTCCCAGATGTGTATGCCGTTCTGTTCAGGGCATTCGAAGGCTACGCCGGGACCCATCATCTCGGAGATGCCGTAGGAGTTGTAGGCTTTCACGCCGAGGTTGTCCTCTATGCGCTTGCGTTGCTCCTCGCTGTGCGGCTCTGCACCGATGCACAGCACTCGCAACTTGGTGTCGCGGCGTGGGTCGACCCCCTCCTCGCGCATCACCTCATATATGCGGGATGCGTAACTGGGAATGGCGTGAAGCACCGTCGTGCCGAAGTCCTTGATGAACTTGATCTGCCGTGTGGTGTTGCCGGCGGCGGCGGGGACGGTGAGCATTCCCACTTTCTCTGCTCCGTATTGGAAACCAAGGCCTGCGGTGAACATGCCGTATCCGGCAGAGTTTTGGAACACATCTTCCGGGCGGCTTCCCACCATCCAGAGGCAGCGTGCGACGGCTTTCGCCCACTCGTCAATGTCTTTCTGAGTGTGCAGCACGACGGTGGGGTTGCCGGTGGTGCCGCTGGAGGAGTGCAGTCGGGTGCAGTCGCGCAAGGGTACGCAAGCCAACCCGAAGGGGTAGTGCTCTCGCAGGTCGTCTTTCGTGGTGAAAGGAAGTTTGTGGATGTCGTCCAAGGTTTGGATGTCGTCGGGGGTGATGCCCATCTCGGCGAATTTCTCTTGGTAGAAAGGTGAGTTCATGCAGTGCTTGACAGTCGCTTTGAGACGGTCCAACTGCAACTGGCGAAGCTCCTCTTGGGGCATCGTCTCTAGTTCCGGGTGCAAATAAGGTGAATATTCCATGTTTTTTGTTGGTGAGAGCATTGACCGGCTGAATAGGCGGCCTTCTCTTGCTTCGTGCTTGCAAAATTACACAAAAGTTTTCAAATCCAATGCAAAATGTCGGACAATTTGCGTTTTTCCGACATTTTGCTCTGTGGTGATGTGGCTGGTGTGGATTTCCATCAAGAGGATGGCTCGCGCCAGGGCACGTCACTCACCCAGTTCTTTGTGGATGAAGTCTTCCAGTTCGGTGCCAGTGAGTCCTCCAGCGAGCACGTTGCCCTCCTTGTCTACGATGAGTGTGAAGGGGATGGCTTCGATACCGAACATTCTTGCTATCTCACTGTTTTTTTTCAACTCGCTGATGTGTGTCCACGTAGCTCCCGTCAGTTTCACGGCGTTCTTCCATTTCTCTGCGTCGGTGTCGAGTGATACACCGAGAATGCCAAGCCCTTTGGAATGGTAAAGTTCGTAGAGTTGCACCATGTGGGGCATCTCCTGCATGCAGGGACCGCACCAACTGGCCCAGAAGTCGATGATGGTCAACTCATTTTGCTTTATCACGTCCATCGCCGACACCATCTTGCCGTTAAGGTCGGGAGCGGAGAAATCGGGCATGACAGCGACATCGTCATCCATATCATATTCCGTTCCTTCAAGCCCCATTTTATTATCTCTGATGTAGGCTTCTATGTCCTTGATGAGTGGGCGCTTCCGCATGGACGCGGGCATTTTGCTGATGAGGGTCATGACTTGATCTTCGTGGAGAAAGGCAGGATTGGTGACAAGGAAATAGCCCAACTCGTTGTCAATGTTTTTCTCTGCAGTTTGGTAGTAGATTGTGGCAAGTGTTTTCATAGACTCCATTGCCTTCGCTTCCAAGCTGGCTTTCTCTTCTTCTGAGGTGCTATCGTTGACGGTGGATAAAATACTTTGGATTTCATCTTGGTATTTGAATCCAGCCTCGTTGAGTTTTTGCAACTTGTCGTTAAGTTGTGTGCCTGAGACTTTGAGCTTTTTCGGGTCGCTGGACACTACGATTTTTATGGTGCCTTCCTCCAAGAAGATGGGGATGAGTGTGATGGAATCGTTCAGGTTGCCTAAGAAACAAAACGTCACGCTGTCGGCCTTGCCGGCATAGTCGAACTTGCTGTCTTTCACCTTGATGGTGTCGAAAGGAGTGCCTGTTGCCATGTCGCTGATGAGGTAGAGTTCCTTCACTTCTGGCAGGTTGTCAAGCGTGCCTTGGATCTGGTACTCAAACGACTTGTTGCACGAGGCGAGGGTGAGCAGTGCGAGGAAGAGCAATGCTATGGAGGCGTGGGGTCTCATGGGGTTTTTTGTCTTTTGGGCGTATGGTCATCTGCAGTACTTATAGGTCTTATGAGACTTATAGGTCTTATACGAGATATTGTGAACTGATGCTTTGGTTGGTGATGACGCGGCGGATGGTTTCGGCAAACATGTCGGCGACGGAGATTTGCTTCACCTTTGGGCAGCGGCTGGTGTAGGGGATGGAGTCGGTGAACACTATCTCCTCCAGGGCGGAGTTCATCACGTTTTCATTGGCGTTGCCGCTCATCACGCAGTGTGAGGCGCAGGCGCGAACGCTGGTGGCACCTGCGCTCTTCATCAGGTCGGCGGCCTTGGTGATGGTGCCTGCGGTGTCGACGATGTCGTCGACGATGACGACATTCTTGTCCTTCACGTCGCCGATGATTTGCATGGTGGCGACGACGTTGGCGCGGGCGCGGGTCTTGTTGCACAGCACGAGTGGCACGCCAAGGTATTTGGCGTAGGTGTTGGCGCGTTTCGAGCCGCCAACGTCGGGAGAGGCGATGACCATGTTGTCGAGGTTCAGCGACTGAAGGTAGGGAAGGAGGACACCGGAGGCGTAGAGGTGGTCGACCGGCACGTCGAAGAATCCTTGGATTTGGTCGGCGTGAAGGTCCATGGTGATGACACGGTGCACGCCGGCCACCATCAGGATGTCGGCGACGAGTTTGGCTCCGATGCTCACGCGTGGCTTGTCTTTGCGGTCCTGACGTGCCCATCCGAAATAGGGCATGACGGCGTTGATGGTGCGAGCGGAGGCGCGTTTGGCTGCATCAATCATCAAGAGCAGCTCCATGAAGTTGTCGGAATTGGGGAAGGTGCTCTGTACGAGGAACACATCTCTCCCGCGGATGGACTGTTCGTAGGAGACGGAGAACTCACCATCGGAGAACCGGGTGATTTGCAGGTTGCCCAACGGGCAGCCAAGGCTTTGGCAAATCTTCTCGGCGAGGTATCTCGTCTTGGTGCCTGAAAAAACCAGGAAGTCGTTTTGCTCTTTCATTGTTTTTGTTTTTATGTTTTGTTGTGAGTTATCCTATGGCTGAGCGAAGTTTCTCGAAATGGCTGATGATGTTGCGGTAGTCGGTCTCGTTGTGGATGTTGAAACGGTTCCATAGGTCACCGCAGATGACGACACCGCCAAAACCTAGGTCGCGGGCGGTGCGGATGGTGTCGAGCGACATGCCGCTCAATGCGTAGACATGTTTGTCGATGAGGCCTTGACGGGAGGCTGCCTGCAACTCCGTCATAGTGAAGGAGGCGTGCCTGCCGGGGTCGGAGAGACTGTCGAAGATGTTGCTGAGGAATACGTAGCGTGCCTTGCGTTTCGCTTCTTTCAGCAGTGTGAGGTCGCTGCAAGAACGGCTGAAGTTGCCACGGTAGCCGGCGGGACGTTCTGCCAAGGCATCGTCGAGGTGGATGGCGGCAAGGCCAAACTCCTCCTTCAGATAGAAATGGTCATGGACGGTGATGCGACGGTGGGTGTTTTCCGGCAACAATGAGAGCAGGCGCTCTACGTAGACGGGGGAGGACTGTGGCTTGTAGATGTGCAAGTTGTCCAGTCCCTCTTCGAAAAGAGCCTCTAAAATCTTGTCTTCCTCCACAAAGAATGTGGGGCGGGTCATAATGGCAAGTTTCATCTATTGTTAAGATTCTTGACATGGGATGACGGCAATCGCCGCTTTCCATCTGCAAAAATAGGAAAAATCCACCATACCCACAATAGTAAGCGCAAAAAAAATTGAATGCCCTTCAAAAAACATGAGATACGGTGACTCCTCTATAGCTTGAATTATTCATGGAAATATAATATTCCAACAGCAAAATCTTGTTTTAGTAAGTAGGTAGTCAAAATCATCTGTTTAAAAATACATAGGTACTATTTTGTCATCAGTTGCATTTGACAAGGTTGTTCCATCTTGGCAGGGTTTCGTCCTTGATGATATGCTTTCTTGACTTTTTCACGTTAGAGATTCTTGGTGTCTTTATGGTAGAGAACCACCTGCTATTTATCTGGTAATATCACCCCACGTCTTTTTTTTTGATTTTTTTTTGAAATTACGAAAATAAATGTAATTTTGTAGTCAAAATTTTAGATTGTTATGCATTTAATTCAAAGTTCCACACGCAAATACCTGGTTCTCTCCATCGTCTTCACCTGGATGCTGGCGTTTGTTCCAAAGTCAGTACTGGCTCAGGAAACGTTTCAACAAAAGCTCGCACAGCTTGGTTATGACAAGGCGCAATGTACAGATTGGAGCGACAGTACCAACATCAACATCCCAAAGCCCATCTGTGCTTATGTGAACTTGACAAATGTCACTTCCGTCCCCAGTAAATGGACGACGGTGTATAGTGTATGGATGGAAGTGTATGATGGTTTTGGCAACTATTTCAAGAAACGAATCCAAATGGCACTTCAAGGAAGGAGTACGCAAAGGTATCCGAAGAGGAATTTCAAGGTGAGCTTTTTCAATGACGAATGGATAGGCGATGACACACCAGACATAAAAATTGGCGACTGGGTGGAACAAGATGCTTTCCACTTCAAGGCTTACTATTTGGATTATTTCCGTGGAACGGGTATCCTCTGTTACAAGCTATATGACCAGATCACGCGTGACAGAGGAGAGCTAGGGCGCGTATGGGAGCGTGGCGTAAATGTGAAGGATCCCGACTCGGGGGCATTGTGTCATCCCGATGCCTTCCCCTGTGCAGTATATTTCAACAACAAATTCTACGGAATGTATTGCTGGCAGTTGAAGAAGCATCGCAGCAACATGAATATGAAGAAGCATAAGGCAGAGCATGTGTATCTTGACGGTATCCGACTTGATATCAATACCATGTTTGGTGGCACCATCGACTGGAGCCGGCTTGAGGTGAGGAATCCCAAAGACCTCTATGCCATGAGTGGCAAGTTGTATGACAGGGACAATCACGACGAACTGATGGATGAGACCTCTCCCTATTACGATTTGGCAAGCGATTCTGAGGATGTGAGGAAGTATAAGCAGATGACTGCACAGGTGAAGCATTATTTGCAGAATCTTAGCAATTATGCGAGTGAGATTCAGGCTCTCATCAACAAGAAATCGAGCACCGCTACGATACGGGCCGCCATCGAGGAGCGCTTTGATGTGACCAGCTTCATCGACTATATCATCCACAACATGGTGATTAACAATTTCGACGGCCTTCTTACAAACTACCAATGGTTCACCTACGATGGTAAGAAATGGTTTCTCACTCCCTACGACCTTGACACCTCTTTTGGTTACTTTCCCGAGAATTTCTTGATCATGCCGGCCTCCTACTATTATATCTTCCCGGTATCATCTTGGACATACAATACGAATCAGCCGGTGCTGCGATGGGTTTACCTCTATTTCAAGGATGACATCGACCAACGCTACGCATATCTTAGGGACAATGGAATCCTGAACACCGAAACCATCTATTCCTTGTTCACTAATTGGTATTATTCCGTGGGCGAGGCCAATTATCAAAACGAATGGCTTAAATGGAAGGACAGCCCATGCCTGAAAGAGACCATTGCAAATCCTCAATGGGAGCTTAGGCCATACACTTACAGTAAATACAAAGCCATTGCCGACTACAGTTCAACGCAGACCTACCAAGCTGGAGATTTCTGCCGTGCAGAATTTCGAGTTTGGAGGGCCAAGAGCACGGTAAAAGGCGTGTCTCCTTACAAACAAGTGGGATGCAAGGACAGTTTGGCGCGTGTCTTCAGCTGGACCAAACAGCGTCTGGCATCTGTTGACGCATGGATGAATTACCAGTTCACTCCACAACTCGTTTCATACACCCTCTCCATCTCTTCTGTGGGATGGAGCACGTTGTGCCTGCCATTCAAGTTCTCTATCCCTGAAGGTATAGAACTTTACACCGTGACGGGAATAGGAAACGATGGGAAATTGACCTTGCAAAAAGTGGTTGAGCCGAAAGCTTACACCCCATATTTGGTGAAAGGCTATCTCGGCGACTACTTGTTTGTGGGGCAATCCGAGGAGGCCAACGAGGATGACCCCGACTATCTGGTGAATGAATGCTTGCATGGATGCTTGGTGGGAAGATATGTGCCAAAAGGCTGCTATGTGTTGCAAAACCAAAACGGAAAGGCCGCATTCTACAAAGTGCCTGAGGACGGGAAGATAATGATGGGTGACAACAGGGCTTATCTTGAGCTTGATAGTCCTGAATTGGCCAATCCTATCATATTGGATGAAGAAATGTCCACATACGCATCTGTGTCGGAAAAAAGTGCTGAGATTGTCGGCATATACAATATGGATGGTGTGAAGTTGCAACATACGGTAAAAGGTGTCAATATCCTGAAATACAGTAATGGCAAGACCGAGAAAGTTGTAGTGAAGTAGAGACTTGACTCTTTTCACCTCCCTGCCTTTCGTGCTCTTCAGGAGGAGGCATGCATGGGGGAATGATGTGTTTTGGTGAAAAAACTGTGTCAAGAGGGCATTCAATAAGTAGGTGATCAAAATTTGATGTACCTACTTAACAGAAAAATACAACAAAAGGACATATCAAAGGACAAAATACAACAAAGGACAACAACTCTCATTAAAACTTTGAGATTGTTGTCCTTTGTTGTATTAAAAAGTCCTATGTTGTCCTAAAATGACCTATGTCATCCTAAAAGACCTAAGCCGAGGGTCATGAGAAGAAGCCTAGCAGCGTACCTGCGGCTACGGCGGAACCTATCACGCCCGCAACGTTGGGACCCATGGCATGCATCAGCAGGAAGTTATGCCGGTCGTATTCCAAACCGAGATTGTTGGAGATGCGAGCACTCATGGGCACGGCGCTCACGCCGGCGTTGCCGATGAGTGGGTTGATTTTCTTGTCGGCAGGAAGGAAAAGGTTCATCAGTTTGACGAACAATACGCCGCTGGCGCTGGCGATGATGAAGGCCAAGGCACCGAGGAAGAAGATCTTGATGGTGTTCAGGGTGAGGAATTCGCTGGCTTGAGTGGAGCATCCCACGGTGAGTCCGAGGAGCACCACCACCACGTCGTTGAGCGCGCTGCCTGCCGTCTTTGCCAGACGTGTGGTCTTGCCGCTCTCCTTGAGCAAGTTGCCGAAGAACAGCATGCCGAGGAGTGGGAGGCCGGAGGGGACGAGGAAGGTGGTGAGCAGCAGGCCGATGATGGGGAAGAGGATGCGCTCTGTCTGGCTGACGTGGCGCGATGGCTTCATATGGATGACACGCTCCTTCTTCGTGGTGAGCAGGCGCATGAGAGGCGGCTGAATCACCGGCACCAAGGCCATGTAGGAGTAGGCGCACACGGCGATGGCTCCCATTAGGTTGGGGCATAGTTTCGAGGAGAGGAAGATGGCAGTAGGACCGTCGGCACCACCGATGATGGCGATGCCTGCCGACTGGTTGGGTTCGAAACCGAGGGCGAGGGCCACCATGTAGGCGCCGAAGATGCCAAACTGAGCAGCCGCTCCGATGAGCACCAGTTTGGGGTTGCTGATGAGTGACGAGAAGTCGGTCATGGCGCCGATGCCCAGGAATACCAGTGGCGGATACCACCCTTGTCTGACGCCTTGGTAGAAGATGTTGAGGACGGAGTTGTCTTCATAGAGTCCGATTTCCAGTCCGGCATCGGCGCGGAAGGGGATGTTGCCCAAGATGATGCCCAGGCCGATGGGTACGAGGAGCAGGGGTTCGAAATCCTTCTTGATGGCAAGCCAGATGAAGATGCTGCCCACGATGATCATGAGCAGGTTGGGAATCGTCGCATTGGCGAAGCCGGTGTAGCTGAGGAAGTCAAAAAACTTCGAGGTGACAAATTCTGTGAATCCCATGGCCTTATCCTATCGTTACGAGGGCGGCGCCTTCCATCACGGTGTCGCCACGTGATACTAAAACTGACGTGATGGTGCCGTCGCATTCGGCCTCGATGTTGTTCTGCATCTTCATCGCTTCCAGGATGATGACGGTGTCGCCTGTTTTCACGGTGTCGCCCACGTTCACCTTCACATCGGTGATGGTGCCGGGGAGCGGTGCCAGCACTTTGGTGCCTGTGCCAGCGGCTGCCTTGGGCTTCTTGGCGCGTCCTTGGTCGGTCGAGGGGACGGCAGGGGCGGGGGTGGGGGCTTCCACTTTCTTCGGACGGCTGGGAGCCTTGACGGGTTCAGGAAGTTCCACCTCGAAAGGTTTGCCGTTGACGGTCACTTTGGCAGTCTTGCCTTCAATGTCTTCTATCTCTACGGTGTAATCTACACCGTTCACTTTATATTGGTATTTACTCATTGTTCTTGCTTTTTTCCGGTTATGTTCTGGTCCATTTGGTGTTCTCTCTCGGCATGATGGTGATGACGCCGCTCTCATGGTCGTGGCTGTTGTCGAAATGCTCTTTCAGTGCCATGGAGATGACGGCCACATACACGTCATAGTCCTCGGCATCGCCATTTTTCACCACCATGCGTGGGAAGGCGCGTTCGTCTTCATCCTCGTCATGAACGGCGGAGATGCGCTCCTTGTGTCTGGCTTTCGCGCTGGAGTAGTCCTTTTCCTGTTGGCGTTTCATGATCTTGCCAAAAAGGGTGAAGAAGATGCAAAGGAGCGCGAGGCAACTGAAGACGATGCCCATTGACAGCAGTGTGATGCCTAAACCGTGAGGGTCGTCGCGCTTGATTTGGGCCACCTTGCTCTCTGTCACCAAGATGGAGTTCTCGATGCCGGGGGTGACGGCGTCGACGGTTTTGACCTTCCATTCGTCGCTGCCGTCCTTCTGGCGGGCGTAGCTTTTGTTGGGGTCCATCGGTGGGATGGTGACAGAGTCCACCAGGTCCACGCCGTTGCCTTCATACAAGCCGATCCATACGGGGTGCCCGGCATTGATGGTGGAGGCCAGGTGGGTGGAGCCTTCAGCGGGGTTGCTGTTGAGGTAGAGGATGAGGTGCTGGCGTGCACTAAGGTTGGTGCGAGTCTCGTTGTTGGGGATGATGCTCATCTTTGAGACACGCTCAGGGACGGTGAGGCGTGGGTCGGTCACCGACTTGTCGGTGGCGATGTACATGCCCCTCACGTTGATGGTGGAGAACGACGTGTTGGCCAGCTCTATCCAGGGCAGGTGCTTGCCGTATTCGTCCACGATGCTGCTTGTGTTGTCGGTCATCACCTCGTTGATCTTGATGTTCTTGGCTCCTTGGCCCGACATCGTGAGGCTGACCGCAAGCAGGGTCATCAGTAGTAAGTTTCGTTTCATTGAGTGATTCTATCAGTGTATTAAGTTCTTGTTTTACCTGTTTGATGCTCTGCTCGTTGTCACGAGCAGAAGAAAATCACGAGGATTTGTGCGATGAGGATGCGTAGGAACATGCTCAGTGGATAAACGGTGGAATAGCCGACGCCAGGGGCCTCGCGGGAGCACACTTGGTTGGCATAGGCGAGAGCGGGCGGGTCGGTGTAGGTGCCGGCGAGCATTCCCATCACCATGAAGTAGTTGAACTTGAATTTCATCTTGGCGATGGTGCCGATGATGAGGATGGGGATGATGGTGATGAGGAAACCTGTATAGACGTATTTCAGTCCGTCGCCGGAGACCACGGTGTCCCAGAATCCATTGCCTGCCTTGATGCCGACGCTGGCGAGGAAGAGCACAAGTCCTATCTCTCGCAGCATCATGTTGGCACTTGTCGTGGTGTAGGTCACCAGTTTGACGCGGTATCCGAATCGTCCTATGAGGATGGCGATGATGAGGGGGCCGCCGGCGAGGCCGAGTTTCATCGGGACGGGCATTCCTGGTATGGCGATGGGCAGGCTTCCGAAGATGATGCCCACCATGATACCCACGAAGATGGTGGCGATGTTGGGGGCGTTGAGCCGTTTCACGGTGTTGCCCATCATCTCTGCCACGCGGTTCACGTTGTCCTCGGGTCCCACCACCAACACGCGGTCGCCCACATGGAAATGGTGGTTGCGCCCGGCGAAGAGTTCGATGCCATGGCGAGTGATGCGGGTGACGTTGACGCCATAGACGCTGGAGAAATGCATCTTGCCCAGTGTCTTGCCGTTCATCTTGGGGTTGGTCACCACGATGCGACGCGACACCATTGGCTGTTTCTCCAACTCCTCGTTCCACTCCTTATCTATCTCCGGACCAATGAATACCTTGATGGGTTCCGCGTCGGCCTCGGCGCACACGATGAGCACTTCGTCGCCCACGGCAAACACCGTGTTGCGGTTTGGCACACTCACTTGCCCGTCGTGGAGGTAGCGGGAGCAGACGAAGTCGCGATTGAGAAACTCGCTGATCTGCATCAAGGTACGTCCGGCAAGGTAGGAGTTGGTAATCCGCAGGTGCATCATATAGGGCTTCTCGTGTGGATTCTCTGCCTCCTCCTCGGACAGTTTCTGCTCCTCGTCTTCCAGGCGCACGCGGCAGATGTATCTCACTGCGATGGTGGCCAGGATGATTCCGGTGACGCCGAGTGGGTAGGCGCAGGCGTAACCGGAGGCAATCTGCGGGGTGTCGCCTTCAGGGAATACGGTGCCGATGGCCTCCGTGGCGGCACCAAGACCGGGGGTGTTGGTCACGGCGCCGTAGAGCGTGCCAATCATCATGGGCAGGCTGTGCTTGTTGCCTGTGTCAAGGAAGATGTAATAGCAAGCGAACATCACCAGCACGTTGAGCAAGATGGTCGCTGTGGCGAGACCGTTGAGTGTCACACCGTCTTTCTTGAAACTCTCGAAGAAACCTGGACCAACCTGCATGCCGATCATGAAGACAAAGAGGATGAGACCGAAGTCTTGGCAGAAATTGAGAATGGTGTTGGGTGCCGTGAAATGAATGTGGCCAGCCACGATGCCGGCGAACAACACGAAAGTGACACCCAGGGAGATGCCAAGAACCTTGATTTTTCCCAAATATACGCCGACTGCGATGACGATGGCGTAAAGCAGCACCACATGCGCTACCGAGTCGTTGGCTGTGAAGAGATTGATGAGCCAGTCCATTTTGATAGATGCGATTTTTTGAAATCGGCTGCAAAGTTACGAAAAAATGAGAGCAGAACAAAAGAAATGTATTTCTTTTTTTTATGCCGAAATGGAGTAACTGCACCATGGATTGGCAAAATTTCAAGAATTATTGCACTTATGTTCTTTTGTTTAGCTTTTTTTTCACTAACTTCGCACACAAAACGTAAAAAGACGATATGAACACACCTATTTATATATTGGAAGAGGCTCGGCTGCGCGATAATCTCTCCCTGATTCGCTCTGTGGCCGAGGAGGCCGGTGTCGAGGTAATCCTTGCCTTCAAGGCATATGCATTGTGGAAAACCTTCCCCATCTTCAAGGAATACATCCACGCCACCACGGCAAGTTCACTCTACGAGGCAAGGCTTGCCTATGACGAGTTTGGCGTACCCGCACACACCTTTTCGCCGGCCTATACCGAAGACGAGGTGGATGACATCGCTCGCTGTTCCAGCCATCTCACTTTCAACTCCCTTTCCCAATACGAGCGATATGCGAAGAGGGTTCGCAGCATCCAACCATCCATCAGCCTGGGGTTGAGGGTCAATCCGGAATATAGCGAGGTGGAAACGGCCCTTTACAACCCTTGCGCCCCTGGTACCCGCTTCGGCGTGAGCGACAAGGCCATGCCAAAGGTGCTGCCCGACGGGGTGGAGGGGTTCCACTGCCATTGCCATTGCGAAAGCGGCGCTGATGTGTTCGAGCGCACGTTGGAACATATAGAACGACGGTTTTCGCCATGGTTCAGCCAACTCAAATGGATGAATTTCGGAGGAGGGCATCTCATGACACGCAAGGACTATGACATTCCACGGCTCATTAGAATGATGAAGGACTTCCGCGCACGCTACCCATGGCTGAAGGTGATTCTCGAACCTGGAAGCGCCTTCGCCTGGCAAACCGGATACCTGAAGGCGGCGGTGGTGGATGTCGTGCAAGACCATGGCATCAAGACGGCCATACTCAATGTCAGTTTCACATGCCATATGCCCGACTGCCTGGAGATGCCATACCAACCCGAAGTGAGAGGGGCGGAAGCACTTCCGCTAGAGGCCGCCGACAATGTGGGGGAGGGCGACCATGTTTACCGGCTCGGGGGAAACAGTTGCCTCGCCGGCGATTTCATGGGGGCGTGGAGGTTCGACCACGCACTGAAGGTGGGCGAGGAACTCATCTTCGAGGATATGCTGCATTACACCACGGTGAAAACCAATATGTTCAACGGCATCACACATCCAAGCATCGCGCTGCAAAGAACAGACGGGCGTTTGGAGATGCTCCGGCAATACACTTACGAGGACTACCGCGACCGTATGGATTAGCCTATTTGGCCTCCTATGACGTCCTATTCCCTCCTATAACGTCCTATAGCCTCCTAAAACCTCCTATTTTGTAAAAATCGAAAAAAAAACAAGAGAAAAATTTGTCGGTTAAAAAAAAAGCATTACCTTTGCAACCGCATTTAGAGAAATGCACCTTGTTTTCAAGGTTGACGCGGTAATAGCTCAGTTGGTAGAGCACGACCTTGCCAAGGTCGGGGTCGCGAGTTCGAGTCTCGTTTACCGCTCTGTGTCTTGCATAAATGCCAAGGAGACCAAGTCTCAGAAGCCCAGGTGGCGGAATTGGTAGACGCGCACGTTTCAGGTGCGTGTGTAGAGATACGTGCAGGTTCGAGTCCTGTTCTGGGCACAATTTTTTATGCAAGACATCACATGATGGAGAGGTGGCGGAATTGGTAGACGCGCTACTTTGAGGGGGTAGTGTCAATTGTGACGTGGGAGTTCGAGTCTCCTCCTCTTCACCATAATTTTTATTTGTTGCGGTAATAGCTCAGTTGGTAGAGCACGACCTTGCCAAGGTCGGGGTCGCGAGTTCGAGTCTCGTTTACCGCTCTTTTTTTTTAGGATAAGAAAAACCCAATCAATGAACTTATATATTCGATATTTTGACAAGGAGACATTGGTTTACAATGCCGATGAGGCCATTGATTTCTTGTGCTCCATTCCAGAAGTGGGAATGAACCCACAGATTGAAGCAGATGTACGTGAATACGTGGAAAGCGACGTATATTATCCTAAACGCTACAAGGTCAGGCCGAGGGTGTATTTCATCATCATCAAGACCGAGGCTTCCACCATGCTTGACTTCAAGCAGAAGAAAGCACTGCGCTCAAACACAGCCCCTACGCAAGGAAACGACCGCAAGGCTGCTGCCAATGTGGTTGCCAGCCGACTCACGGAAGAGCGGCGGGGATGGTATGAAGGCGCACTCGACTTCAAACGCGTCGTCATGATCGCTGCCACCGGAAAGCATGAGTATCGCGACACTCATTTTGTCGCAAGATGCAAGGCTTTGTCTGGTCTCGACTGCTACAACCGCATCGTGGAACACCTCAGGGAGAGGGTCGATGGAAGGAGTCAGTTCCCCTCGGCAAAAGGGAAGAATTTCAAGTTCAAATATCTTGGAATGTGGAAGTGACCAAACACTCTTCTTGAAACAAGGAGGACTAAATTAACAACAAGGAGGAAAAACTATGAATAAGGTCATGCTGATAGGCAATGTGGGCAAGGAACCTGACGTCAGATATTATGATGCCGACCAGGCTGTAGCCACCTTCCCATTGGCCACCACCGAGAGAGGTTATACACTGCCCAACGGGACGTCTGTTCCCGATCGCACCGACTGGCACAACATCGTGCTGTGGCGCGGACTGGCTAAAATTGCAGAGAGGTATGTTCACAAAGGCGACAAACTCTTCGTCGAGGGTCGCATCAGGTATCGCTCTTATGACGACCAGAAGGGTGTGCGAAGATTTGTGACCGAAATCATGGTGGAGAACATGGAACTACTCTCCCCGAAATCCCAACAGCCGACGGAAGAGGAGGACAAATCGAAGGCTGACGGTCAAAACGCAGAGGCATCGTTCTGACTCCTTTTACCCAAAGCGAAGTGGACAGCATTACGTATTTTCTACAAACATTGAAGGAGGTGCATTGCAACGCCCCCACTCTAGGGGTGTGGGTTGCCATGGCACTGGCATTGTTGCTGCTCTGCTTCTCGGGGTTCGCCAGCGCATCTGAAATAGCATTCTTCAGCCTTTCACCCAACGACCTTAACGAACTCGATCCTGAGCGAAACGACAACGACAGGAAAATACAGCAACTCAGGGACGACAGCGAGAGGACTCTCGCCACCATACTCATCACAAACAATCTCGTCAACGTCACCATCATCATGCTATGCAACTATGTCTTTGCCAGCGTGGTGGACTTTGGGAAGGCACGATGGCTGCAGTTCATATGCATCACCGTCATTCTCACCTTCTTGCTCCTGCTCTTCGGCGAAATCATGCCCAAGGTGTATGCAAGACAAAACCCATTGAAATATTGCAGAAGGTCGGCAGGAGGCATCATGTTGCTCAGAAGACTGTTCTGGCCTCTGGAAACCATCCTTATGAGCAGTGGCGCTTTGGCAGGGAAAATCGTCCAGAAAGAGTCGCATGTGCTTAGCGTTGACGACCTTGAGCAGGCGTTGGAACTTACCGACAAAGACGATATCAAGGAGGAGCAGCGCATGTTGCAAGGCATCATACGCTTTGGCGACGAGACGGCGAAGGAAATCATGACACCGAGGCAGGACATCGTCTACCTGAGCATGAAAGACGATTTCAACAAGGTGTTGGGGTGCATCGTGGAGAACAACTACAGTCGTATTCCGGTCTATCAAGGAAGTGTCGATAACATAAGGGGAGTGCTGTATATCAAGGACTTGCTCCCGCACATTGGGAAAACGGCCTCGTTCAGGTGGCAGAGCCTCATACGCCCTCCATATTTCGTACCTGAAACCAAGAAAATCGACGACTTGCTCAGGGATTTCCAGGAAAACAAGGTGCATATCGCTTTCGTAGTGGATGAGTTTGGCGGGACGAGTGGACTCGTCACCCTGGAGGACATCCTCGAGGAAATCGTGGGAGAGATTCACGACGAATACGACGAAGAGGAGAAACAGTTCACCCGAATCAACAACAACACCTATATTTTTGAAGGAAAGACCTCTCTTTCCGACTTCTACAAAACTCTCGACATTGATGACGATTTCGCCGACGTGGAGGGCGATGCCGACACCATTGCAGGACTGCTTCTGGAACTCAATGGCGACTTCCCCAAGGTGGGTGACAAAATCTCATTTGGCAAATATTCCTTCGAGGTGATAGCCATTGAGGAGCGGCGCATATCGAAAGTCAAGGTCGTCATACATTAGTCTTTTTCATCACATTCCCTATGCGGCTTACTTTCATACAATTCATTTTTTGGACATGGTTGCTGCTGCCCATGCCGCTTGGCGCACAGGTGGTTGAACATGAACAGCATGCCTTTCCCGAAGACATTCCCGCAGGAGGATATAGCGGCATCACCTGGCTCGGTGAAAACCGATATGCAGTGGTGTCGGACAACACCGAACGTGAAGGCTTCTTCCTCTTCAACATCCAAATCAACTCCAAAGGCGACATCGTCTCTGCCAAATGCATGGGATTCAAAGGTAATAATGGACAGGGGAGAGACAACGAAGGCATCACGTGGCGCAAGAAAACCAACACCCTTTTTGTCACTCGGGAGCGCGACAACCAAGTGGTGGAACTCAATATGGAAGGCAAACTTACAGGGCGAAAACTGGACATCCCAAAGGTCTTCCAAGGCACCACGAAAGCCTATGGCTTGGAGGCCCTCACCTACAACGCCGCCACACACCGCTTCTGGGTCACCAGCGAGAGCACCCTCAATGGAGATGGCGAGAGGGCTAATTCTACCAACGGTGTGAAAAACGCACTCCGGTTGCAGGCGTTCAATGAAAACTTGAAACCTGTGGCACATTATTGGTATCTGATGGACGAACCGGAATGTGAGGCTGAAATGCACCCGCAGAGTTATGCCATGGGAGTGAGTGCGTTGACGGCTCTCGACGATGGACGGCTGCTCGTGTTGGAGAGAGAGTTCGCCGTGCCACAAGCCAAATTGGGAGCTTTCGTCAACTGCAAGATTTATGAGGTGAAACCGCAGCAAAACCAGCGGGCGTCATCGACCAGACCGAAGAAAGATGGCTTCCTGCAAAAGAAACTCGTTGCAGAGTGGATGACTGCCATCGGACTGCTCGACTTCTCCATCGCCAACTATGAAGGGATGTGCCTCGGACCGAAACTGCCCGATGGAGGACAAGTCATCGTTCTCATCGCCGACTCCCAAAACCAATATGCAGGCATCCTTTCCGACTGGCTGAAGACCATCGTCATCTATTGAGGCCTTTTCAAGATTCTTTATTCCTGGACACCCTGGTATCCCTAAGACTTCCTATTGCTTCCTAAGACTTCCTATCTCCTCCTAAATCCAGGAAATATCCCAAGCGATAGATTTTAAACCAGAACACTGAAGGGTGGTCGCCCGTCAGGCAATGGCGTATGCGCGAACCCGCCACACGGTGAATCCCACGGAAAAGCCACGACAGATGAAGATCCTTCAGACGATGGCTTACAGCTAACAGACGGGAATAGTCTGCCAACTCCTCACGAAAGGAATACAACGTCTGCAACCCCTCCTCCGTCTTTTCCATAAAACGCTCGTTCGACTCAAACCTGTTGAACCCCAATGGGTTGTCGATATGCTTGATGCCTATGCCGGCGCATTCCAAGGTCTTGCCGAAGAGCACATCCTCATACCCGTAACGACGAAAACGCTCGTCGAGAGGATGAGCCAGCATCACCTCGCGGCGAACCATGAAATTGCAGGTGTGGAAACGAGCGTGAGGGGCGCGGGAGCGTACTGCTACATCTTGACCTTCGATGCAGGAAAGTTCGTAGAGATAACGCAAACTGCAACGGGAGGCTTCCGTTGGCAAGACATAACCTCCATACAAAAGAGAGTCGCCCAAATGGGATAGGTAGGTGGAAAGGTAATCGTCGCGAACCACTGACATATGACTGTCGGCAAACAACAGCCATTCTCCGCGAGCCTCCCGGGCCAGGTAATTGCGGATGGCTGCACGGCCGCTGTTGCAATCTCGACGAAGCACGCGGCAGTGGGGAAGGGCATCCAGAGAACTGTTGGCCGACACTGTTGCCATATCGGTGCTGCCATCGTCGCCCACCAACACCTCAAACGACAAATCTGGCAATGAAACGGCTTGCTGATGAAGGGCTTTCACCAGGTCTACACAGACGTCGTTGTAGGTGGGAATGAGGATGCTTATATGGGGAGATGCCAACATTAGTGCAAAAATAATGATTTCCTTACATTAATAATTTTTTTTTGCTACTTTTTTTTGATTTTACATACTTTTGCACTAATTTTGCACAAAAATTATACGCATGCGCAAGTTATTCCTTATTGCTGTCTTCTTTGTGATGGCAGTTGCAGTTATGGCCATACCTGCCAAAAGAGTGTGGCGAACATTCATACAACCAGACGGAACATCCATTGAACTCATGCTCATCGGTGATGAGAGGCTACACTATTACGTTACTAGAGACGAGGTGCCTGTCATAGAGGTGGACGATGTGTTCTATTTCGCCAAGAGCGAAGAAAACATGGTCAAGTCTACAGGAGTGATGGCTCGTGAACAGCAATTCCGCCAACCGGAAGACCTCGCCGCCATTCACACCATCGATGAAATGGAGTCTCTTAGGGAGCATTCCATCAAGAACGGGATGAGGAGAGTGAACAGGATAGGGGAGAACGATCATCCCGACTACCTTGGACACAAGAAGGGACTCATCATACTTGCCAACTTCAAGGACAAGAAGTTCTGGGATTACTCTGCCGAGGACGAAGGGCAGGCGACATGGGAAAGATACAACGACATTGCCAACAAGGTGGGGTACACCAATAGCAAGTATGGAGCCATCGGAAGCGTCCACGACTATTACTACGACCAGAGCTATGGGAAGTTCAACCTTACCTTCGATGTCGTGGGACCAGTGCAACTCTCCAAAAACTTCTCTTATTATGGAAGCAATGCCAACGGTGATGACAGCAAAGCACCGGAGATGATCATGGAGTGCTGCCAACTCGCCGACAGTCTTGTTGATTTCAACGACTACGACTGGGATGGAGACGGAGTGGTGGAGGAAGTGTTCGTGCTTTATGCAGGATACGGCGAGGCCACTGGTGGCCCGGCAAACACCATCTGGCCCCATATGTGGACTTTATCCAGTGCGGCTTACTACAATAGTAAAATCCCCGCTGAATTCCAACTCGATGATGCAATGATAGATGTCTATGCTTGCAGTAATGAGTTATATGCAAACTATGGCAACACGGAGATGGGCCTTGGGGTCATATGCCACGAGTTCTCACATTGCCTCGGCCTGCCCGACTTCTATGATACAAGTTATGCTGGCAATTACGGCATGGGAGAATGGGACATCCTCGACAGCGGGAGTTACAATGGTCCTCAGGGTATCGGATGGGTGCCCGCTGGTTACACCAGTTATGAAAGGGCATATGCCGGGTGGCTGAAATACAACGAACTCACTTACGACAGGTGGGTGGTCAACCAAAAACCGCTTAACGAAAGGGGAAATGCTTACGTCATCTACAACGACAACAACAGAAACGAATACTTCCTCTTGGAAAACAGGAACAAGACGAAATGGGACTCCTTCTTGCCCGGAAACGGGTTGCTTATCATCCATGTGGACTACAACCAAGCCATCTGGGAAAGCAATTCGGTGAATACCACCGGATATGGAAACTCTCATCAGAGAATGACTGTCTTCCACGCCAGTAACTCCACAAGGGGAGGACATGACGCCTATCCATACAACGGCAACGACAGCCTCACTGACAAATCTTCTCCAAAGGCTTCCATCTACCACACCAACACCGACGGCACCAAACTCATGCACAAGCCTGTCACGGAAATCAAACGCAACAAGCAGAATGCAAGCATTTCCTTCTTCTTCAGCAACAACAACAAAAAAGGAAATCAGATGGTTGACAGAATAGATGAGTTCCTCGACCAAAAGGCGGGCATCGCTGCCGTCTATTCCATCAATGGCGCCAAGGTGAAGGAAGGCTTTGATGAAAGCGAGGTGAGAAACTTGCCGAAAGGCACATACATAATACGAAGAAACGACGGAACAACCACAAAGATGGTCGTCAGATAGTCATAACGCCCCGTCCGTAAAGGATGGGGCTTTTGTAAATTAGTGATGATTGATATAATTGGAACGTTTTTTCAACATATAATTATCATAGATTAATCAAAAATTGTTGCGCACAATCTTTCATGGAAAATTCTTCGACGAGCGAAGCGAAAGGTCGAGCGTATGGTAATTCTTGTAAAAAATTATTCCAAGTAAATATATTATTATTTCTAAATAATACATTCGTCTTTTCGGCGAATAACTAAAAAAATGCGATACGGAATCATAGGTACAGGAGCCATAGGGGGATACTATGGCGGAAAACTCGCACACGGGGGCAAGGAGGTGCATTTCCTCCTGCACCGCGATTATGAGTTTGTCAAAAAAAATGGGTTGCAGGTGGACTCCTGCGACGGTTCCTTCCATCTCGACCAACCCAACGTTTATGGGAAGGTGGAGGATATGCCCGCGTGCGACGTGGTGCTGGTAGGACTCAAGTCGGTCAACAACCACATGTTGCCTGGTTTGCTTAAGCCGTTGCTTCATGAAGACTCTCTCGTGGTGCTCATTCAAAACGGCATAGGATTGGAGGATGACCTACAGCGGCAGATGCCAGGTGTGGCCATCGCAGCCGGACTCGCCTTCATCTGTTCGGCGAAGACTGAGCCGGGAAGAGTGGACCATCAATGCTATGGCAGTATCAATTTCGGCAATTTCTCTTGCAAGGACGAGAGGGTGGTGTCTCAGGTGGTGGAGGACTTCACCGCTGCGGGCGTGGAGGCACATCTAGTGGAGTACCAGGAGGCGAGATGGAAGAAGGCGGTGTGGAACATGCCGTTCAACGGCATGACCGTCGCACTCGACACACAGACAGACAAGTTGCTCGCCTTCCCCGACACCGAGCAACTTATCTTCGAACAGATGATGGAGGTCATCGAGGCGGCGCAGCACCTGGGTGTGAAAAACATCGACGAGAGCTTCGCACACAAGATGATTGCCACCACCAAGGACATGACACCTTATTCGCCGAGCATGAAACTTGACTTCGACTTCCACCGGCCTATGGAAATCCATTACCTGTACTCACGACCCATCGAGGAGGCGAGAAAGGCAGGATTCAGGATGCCTAAACTGGAGATGCTGGAAGCTCAACTTAAATTCCTCGAGAGCCACAGACATTGACGATGAGGTAGGTGCCCTGGCGCCTTCAAATCAAGGTGTGTTCTTCCATATTGCTTTCCCATCTAATGAAAGCAATGTGAAAGAACACATTTTTTATGACAAAAACTTGCTTTTTCCTCAAATAATCTTTAACTTTGCTCCATCTTTGCGACTTAAATGAATCAAATAACCAAAAAACATACTATATGAACATCAAATTTCGTTTGGCAGTAATGAATTTCTTGGAATTCGCTGTCTGGGGAGCTTATCTTACTTGCATGGGTAATTATCTTGGAAAGGCGGGGATGGGAGAACTCATCCCATGGTTCTATGCCATCCAAGGTATCGTTTCCATCTTCATGCCCACGCTGATGGGTATCGTGGCCGACAAATTCATACAACCGCAACGGCTGTTGGGCATCTGCCATCTGTTGGCGGGTGCATTCATGCTGGGATGCTGGTGGTTGGGTATGAACAATCCTACACCCGACAAGACCACGTTCATCACGCTCTATACCCTGAGCGTAGCATTCTACATGCCCACCATCGCGCTGGCCAATACTACCGCATTCTCCATCTTGACACGAAACGGTATGGACACCGTCAAGGATTTCCCACCCATTCGTGTGCTTGGGACCGTCGGCTTCATCGCCACCATGTGGTTTGTCAATTGTGCTGTTTGGAACGAAGGCTCGTTCTTGTTCACCTTGGGCGAAAACGCATTTAAGTTCCAGTATACCTATATGCAGTTCTTTGTTTCCGGGCTGCTTAGTTTTGTTCTTTTTGCCTATTGCTTCACGCTGCCCGAATGTCCATTGTCCAAGAAGGAAGGCAAGACATCGTTGGTGGAGGCTTTCGGCTTGAATGCTTTCAAGTTGTTCAAGACGAAGAAGATGGCGCTGTTCTTCATCTTCTCTGCCCTCTTGGGCATGTGCTTGCAGGTTACCAACGGTTATGCCGGACCTTACATCACGAGTTTCAAGGGTAGTGAAATTGCCGAGATAGCCAATTCTTTCGCTGCCAACAATGCCACGTTGCTGACTTCCATCTCACAGATGAGCGAGGCTCTTTGCATTTTGATGATTCCTTTCTGCCTCAAGAAGTTCGGTATCAAGGGTGTCATGCTCATGTCCATGTTTGCATGGGTGTTCCGCTTTGGCTTCTTCGGCGTGGGTAGTCCCACTATGCCGGGTGTCGTTTTCTTCATCCTCTCATGTGTGGTTTATGGTGTGGCATTCGACTTCTTCAACGTTTCCGGCGGCATCTTTGTCGACCAGGAGTGCGAACCAAGCATCAAGGCTTCTGCACAGGGATTGTTCATGATGATGACCAATGGAGTGGGCGCTACCATCGGCACGTTGGCTGCCGGAGCAATCATCAATTCATTCTGCTCATGGAAGGGTGACTATCTCCTTGGAGACTGGAAGACTTGCTGGTTCATCTTTGCAGCCTTTGCATTGGTGGTGGGTGTATCCTTCGCTCTGGTGTTCAATCCTGACAAGAACAAGAAGGGATGAGTCTGGTACGGCTGGTGTTCAAGCAAGTGGCTGAAATCGTGGCCGCAAAGGAGGTGGGGCTGGTTGTCCTCACCACGGAGGACGGCAGCCGCCAACTTTCCATCATCTCCGACAAGGATATGGTGTTTCAACTTGGCTTGCGTCAGTCGAAGGTGGAAATCAGGGAGAAACTGCTGCCGGAGGTGTTGTGGCAGGTCATCACGAGAAACCTCGACATGCGATACCAAATCGTCATCAATGACCTCGTCGATGGGCAGTACAAGACGCTGCTTTACATGCCCGACATCCTCCAGGCCATCCCTATAAGGGCCAGCGATGCCGTCTTGCTGTCACTTATTTCCGGCGTACCCATCTTCATCGAGGAAAACCTCCTCTTGCGACAGGGGGTTCCCTATAAGGAAGGAGAACCCGGTGTGGCGGTGCCGGTGAATATCCTGAGCAGTGAGATGCTTAAGAAGGCCTTGGACAAGGCTTTGGATGAGGAGGACTATGAGAAAGCATCGGAATTGCGTGACGAGTTGAGACGTAGGGGAGACAAAGGTGTGACGCCATGAAAGAGGTGAGGTTTTTCCATGTCCCTGATGCCCTGATTGCCGGCCGCCTGCCGCAGGAGGAGGCTGTCCATGCCTTGCGTGTGCTGCGTCTGCAACAGGGCGACGAGATGTTCCTCATCGATGGCGTGGGGCATTTCTATCGGGCGAGGGTGACTCTGGCCGACAACAAGCATTGTGCCTACGAAATCGTGGAAAAGTTGCCGCAGCAAAGAGAATGGCTGGGGAGGATTCACATTGCTATGGCACCCACAAAGGTCATCGACCGCGTGGAATGGATGGTGGAGAAGGCCACCGAAATAGGCTTTGACGAAATATCCTTCCTCTCTTGTCGATTCTCAGAGCGTAAAGTGGTGAAGACGGAGAGAATAGAAAAGATTGTGTTGGCTGCCATGAAGCAGAGCCGCAAGGCTTGGAAACCCATCGTCAACGATATGGTGGACTTCGAATCTTTCGTCAATAGACCCATCGATGGCTTCAAATGCATCGCACATTGCTATGAGGAAATACCAAGGGAGGACCTTTTCGGGCTTCTTGGGGGGCTTACGCCAGCCGTCAACTCCGAAACGTCTCATGCTCTCGGCGTGAATATTCCGACAAACGTGCTGCCTTCCGATACGGTCACCGTACTCATTGGACCCGAGGGCGACTTTTCCATCGACGAGGTTCGTATGGCCATCGACCATGGATTCGTTCCTGTCTCGCTGGGAAACTTCAGGCTTCGTACAGAGACTGCCGCTCTTGCGGCCGTCATGATGGCACACCTGACCAAAAGGATTCTCCCCGAACCCATAACAACATCCTGACAAGCCTCTTACGCTTCGAACAATCTGCAACAAAATGCAAGCAAAATAATTGTAATAGTAAACATATGTCCCTTTAACTCCCCTATAACTCCCCTATAACTCCCCTATAACTCCCCTATAACTCCCCTATAACTCCCCTTTAACTCCCCTTTAACTCCCCTATAACTCCCCTATAACTCCCATCATATGCGAAGACTCCTACCCATAGTCTTGCTGGCTCTCATAGCCTGCCAATCGCGCGTCTCGGAGAAGCAATTGCGCAACGAAATCAGCGCCATACCCATGCTTTATACCGTGGAGGCTGAGGTGCAGGTTTTGGTGGAGGGTCATGGGAAAAACGGCGCTAATGAGTGGAAGGCGTATTTCGGAAAGCGCGACATCATCATGCCTGTGAAGGCACATGTGAAAGTGGGCATCGATCTCTCAAAAATCCAAAATTTGGAAGTGGAGGGTGACAGGGTGTATGTCACCTTGCCCGACCCCACCATAGAATTGGAGAGTACGGAAATACTATGGGATGAGGTGGTGAGCGATGTCACAGGTATGAGAGACAATTTCTCGGCTAAGGAAAAGGAATTCCTCACCAAGCAAGGGAAAATGAAAATCATGGGAGAACTGCCCCAAATGGATTTGGTGGAGCCGGCACAAGAACATGCGGAACAGGTGCTGGGAAATCTGATTTCGGCGCTGGGTTACACGCCTGTCTTCAGGGCCAAGCCGGTATATGAAGAATTCGATTTTGTCAGACTCATCAATGATGTGGAGGGTATGCCATGAACAAGACATTGACCATCGTCACCGTGCTCGTGTTGGCGGCCATCGCCGTCTTCGTCTATCTTATGTTGATGCGTTCCAACGGCCTCGACTACAAGGTGTGGCCCATCACCATCAACCAGATTTCCAAGACAGAGCAACTCAAGGTGGCATCCTTTCATAAGGAAATCCTTGTCAGTGAGCATCGTATCAGCAAGGGCTTGTTCTCCAACACGGAAGACAAACTTTATATCATCTATCCGGCGACACTCAACTTGGGATTCGACCTCTCCAAATGCAATGAACAGACTTTCCGGAGAATTGGGGAGGATACCGTCTTTGTCACGTTGCCACCCGTGGAGGTGCTCAACAAGAATGGTTACACCATCGATGAAGCAGGAAAGCATACTGCCATTGAAAAGGGGATATGGAGCAATGAGACCATTGGCCTGCTCAAGAAACGCGCAGAGGCTATCATGCTCAGGAGTTGTGAGTATGACAGTTGCTATCGAAAGGCGGAGGAATTGGGAAAGATAATGGTGAAAGCATTGGTGAAGAAACTGGGATACGCCACAGTCGTCGTGGAAGTGCAGCCTCGGAAGAGCTACGGGCTGGCGCTAATGGGAGAGCGATATGCCTGCACCACACCTTATAAGTTCTATCAAGAGCAAGGAAAACGATTCCTGCTCTTCAAGGGAAGAGGGGAGAGGAGAATGTATTTCCCCGGAGCAACCTTCAGCTACCCTCAACTTTTCGCCTTGGGTGATTATTTCAACCGATACCTCAAGGACTGTGACGTGGAGGTGAAGAAGGTGAGCAACACGCTACTCGTCTCGTTGCGCCACCGCACTACGTCTGGGTCAAAGGCGGCTGTGGATATCTTGAAGAATGCCAATCCCGAAGAAGTGGCTCGATGGAAGAAGGATATTGCCGGGCAAATATTCAACAACTCTTTGAATGTCAAGGTGGAACACGTGGATATGAACAACAATGTGCTCTATACTTATCCCTAACGTATTGATATGATGAGAAGATTGATTTTGCTGACAATGGTGATGCTGATGGGATTGGAGGCATCTGCCCAGACGCCATACCCCAAGGATGAGGTGAAAAGACTGAGGAAACTCGTCACGCAGACGAAGTCGCGTGCACCGCTTCCCAAACTGATGAGCTTTGACCGGTTTTGCATTGATGAACTCAACGACTTATCCGAGTGGGACGAACAAATAGCAAAACTCAAAGATGACAGCATCCAAAGGCGCCATAAGGAAAACAAATTCATACAAGAGCATCGGGACTGGGCGGGGCCAAAAATCTTGAAATCAGGAACGTATGATAAAATCGTCAGCCAGATAGAACGAGAGGAACTGCGCTATGACTTGTATGAAAGGGTATGCCGTATCTTGGCAAGTAATAGGGCGGCGGACCAAAGAACAGAACCCACCGGTGAACTGCTTTCGGTGAGCTATGGCTCATCTGGCATGAGATACAATCCCGACCTGCCTTTCACCATTGAGAGAGTTGATGGCGACTCTGCGCTAGTCACCTATTCTTATAATGACATCCAATTCAAAGTGGATGTGAAATACCTCGAAATGATGCATGAAGTCATCATCTCGCAACATTTATACCAACTGCACAGTAATTATGACTTCAACGATTGGGAACTGCCCGATATTCCAAAGTATCGGATGCTTGACGGACAACGTTGGACTTTCGAGGCCAAATACAGCGACGGTACCGTCATTAACTCGTCAGGGATGGCTCCTGCCGGGTTGAAAGTCGAAGAGATCCCGAAAATCTATTTTGATGCCGTGCTTCCGAACAGTGAAGCTTATAAGAAGAGAAATTCAAAAGAATAGGGGAGAACAGTGAGGCTGAAACATATGGCCAACAGAGGCGAGGTTATTGGAATAGTCCCAAGTTTGCATTCTTGAAGACCATGTCCTCGTCGCCTCCTGATATGGAAAACACATAACCTTTCTCCAAGTTTACCACTGTGTGGGCGTGCTCCTCGCCACACAGCGCCTCCTTGATGTCATCCGTGATGCCGGTGCCGCGCAGCTTCAGCACCGCTTCTTTCTGGGTCCATAATTTGACAAACTCCAATTCTGGGTTTTCGGCAGACATGATGCGAGAGATTTCCGCATCATTCATCGTGTAGCGGACCACCGATTCGTGGAGAGGGCGGATTTGTTCCACATCGATGCCTACGGGATGGCGCGAGAGTGCACAAACCGCTGCCGTGCGGCAATGGCTCAGGTTGAAATGCAGGTCGACATCGCCCAACAAGAAAGGTTTGCCTTTCTCGCCAAAACCAAACACGGGAGCATCGCTGATGCCGTATTCCTCCTTAAGTCCTTGTCGCAGAAGAAGATAGGCGGCAGCATTCAACTTGCGTCCCAACTCAAAGGTGTAGCGTAGCGCCTCCTTACGACGCTGTTCGGAAAGGAGGGGCAGGGCAGCCTCAAAGTCAAAACCTGCTATGTCGTCGTTGATGTATATCATGGTGGGTAGTTGTCGGGTGTCTCATGATTTCCATGCAAAATTACGCTTTTTCCTCGAATTACAAAAAAATAGGTGTCTTTGATTTCACCGAAGGCACTCCTGCCTGGAAAACCTCATGCAAATATTTGGCTTTTCACTCGCTTATGTGTACCTTTGCAAACCAAAAGGAGCCTTATGAAATCTTTTCTACATTTGCTGATGGCGATGACATTTGCCATTAGCGCCGCAGCGGCAGACTACAACATCCTTGACCATGGTGCCGTTTCCGACACCACAGTGCTTAGTACGAAAGCCATCCAACAGGCCATCGACGAATGCAGCAAGGGCGGAGGAGGAAGGGTGGTCGTGCCGGCGGGTAACTTCAAAATCGGGACAATCATCCTCAAGTCAAATGTCAACCTGCACCTGGAACAAGGTGCCACTCTCTATGGAAGCACACGCCTGGAAGACTACATCCCTGTGAAGTCAAACTATGTGTCGTTGCGCACACAGACCAACACTATCCAACTCATCTATGCCGACAGCGTCAACCATGTCACCATCGACGGGCAAGGCACCATCGATGGAAGGGGTAGGGGGTTCGAGAAACTCTCCTGGAACGACGAGGGCATCACAAGGCCGCACTTGTTGCGCTTCATACAAAGCAGCGACATCATACTTAGAGACATCACCTTGCGAAACTCTGGCTGTTGGATGCAGCACTTCCTCGCTTGCGACCGACTCACCATCGACGGCATCAAGGTGTTCAACCGCAACAACTACAACAACGACGCGCTTGACCTCGATGGCTGCCATGAGGTGGTGGTCAGAGGGATGATTGCCGACAGCGACGACGACGCCATCACGCTCAAAAGCACATCGCCAAGGTTGTGCGAGAACATACGCATCAGCGACTGTGTGGTGAGCAGCCACTGCAACGCCATCAAACTCGGAACTGAAACCAATGGAGGGTTCCGCAACATCTCCATTTCAGGTATTGTGGTGAAACCCAGTTACGACCAGAAAGAGAAGTTCTTCGGACAGTGGAGGGGGACGTCGGTCATCTCGCTGGAAATCACCGATGGAGGCGTGATGGAGAATGTCTGCGTGTGCGACATCGTGGCCGAAGGGACGGAGGCGCCTATCTTCATCTGGCTCGGCAACCGCGCACGACCCTACAGGCAAGGCGACGTCATCGACCATGTTGGCAGCATTCGCGGCGTCAGAATCGACAATGTGTGTGTGAGGAACGCTGGACCTACAGGATGCTCCATCCTGGGCATGGCTGGTCATCCCGTGGAGGATGTCGTCGTCTCCAACATACGCATTCATCACGATGGGGGCATCGAAGAGGCTCCCATGCCACCCGACGACAAGGAAAAGGAATACCCGGAGGCTACCATGCTGGGTACGCTTCCTGCCAAAGGCTTCTTTGTCAGGCACGCCAGGAACGTCACGCTCGAAGACATCGTCATCACCACGGAGGCACCAGACAACAGACCCGACATCGTGAAAATCGACACCGAGTAGCACAACGAGAGCTCGAAAAGGCTCTAATGTAACTTTTACCCCCCAAAAAAATGACAATAATCACGCTGATTTTATCTTTTTTGTGTAATTTTGCACCGTCATTTTCGGAAGAACTGATAATTTGTCATCATATCAAATGAAAAAAAATCTCAAAAAAGTCCTCGTCTTAGGCAGCGGGGCACTGAAAATCGGACAAGCAGGTGAATTCGACTACTCTGGTTCTCAAGCGCTGAAAGCATTGAGGGAAGAGGGAATTTCCAGCGTTCTCGTCAACCCCAACATTGCAACCATCCAGACATCGGAGGGAATCGCAGACAAAGTGTATTTCCAACCGGTCACTCCGTGGTTTGTCACTGAAATCATCAAGAAGGAGCGTCCCGACGGCATTCTCCTCGCTTTTGGAGGACAGACGGCGCTCAACTGTGGTACGGAACTCTACCTCAACGGCACGCTTGACAAATATGGCGTGAATGTGTTGGGAACATCTGTCGAGGCCATCATGAACACGGAAGACCGAGACCTCTTCGTCAAGAAACTCGGAGAGGTGGACCTCAAGGTACCGGTGAGCCATGCCGTGGAGAATATGGAAGACGCGCTAAAGGCTGCACATTCCATAGGATTCCCCATCATGATACGTTCTGCATACGCACTAGGAGGACTGGGGTCGGGCATCTGTCCTGACGAGAAGAAATTCATTGAGATTGCTGAGAGTGCCTTCACCTTCGCTCCGCAAATCCTCGTCGAGGAAAGCCTCAAGGGATGGAAGGAGATAGAATTCGAGGTCATCCGCGATGCCAACGACCGCTGCTTCACCGTGGCGTCGATGGAGAATTTCGACCCTTTGGGCATCCACACGGGAGAAAGCATCGTTGTGGCGCCCACTTGCTCCCTGACACAGGAACAGGTGGAGATGCTACAGGAACTGTCCATCAAATGCGTCAAGCACCTCGACATCGTGGGAGAATGCAACATTCAGTTCGCTTTCAATGCTGAGACAAACGACTACCGCATCATAGAAATCAATGCACGACTCTCGCGCTCGTCTGCACTTGCCAGCAAGGCCACGGGCTATCCTCTCGCTTTCGTGGCCGCGAAAATCGCTCTTGGCTATACGCTCGACCAAATCGGGGAGATGGGCACGCCCAATTCAGCATATGAGGCACCGCAACTTGACTACATGATTTGCAAGATACCGAGATGGGACCTCAACAAGTTTGCCGGCGTCTCGCGAAAAATCGGCTCTTCCATGAAATCGGTGGGTGAAATCATGTCCATCGGAAGGAGTTTCGAGGAGATGATTCAGAAAGGACTCCGCATGATAGGGCAGGGTATGCACGGCTTCGTGGGCAACGACCACACGAAATTCGACAACCTCGACGATGCCTTGGAGAACCCGACAGACCTGCGCATCTTCGCCATCGCACAGGCCTTGGAAGAGGGGTACACCGTGGAGCGCATCGAGGAACTGACAAAGATTGACAAATGGTTTATCTCACGACTCAAGAGAATCGTCGACCTCAAACACCAACTCATGCAATACAACAGTATGGAAGAGGTGCCCGACGATTTCCTTGTTACAGTGAAGGCTGCCGGATTCTCTGACTTCCAAATCGCACGCTTCGTGCTCAAGCCAGAGGCTTCCAACATGTACAACGAGAACCTCGCCGTCAGGGAGTACCGCAAGGCAAAGGGCATCGTTCCCTCCGTGAAGCGCATCAACACCGTGGCAAGTGAGCATCCCGAACTCACCAACTACCTCTATTTCACATACCATTACAATGCCAAACCGGGCAACTACAAGTTCCATGACGTCAACTACTACAAAAACGAGAAGAGCGTCATCGTCTTGGGCTCGGGTGCCTACCGTATCGGCTCTTCGGTGGAGTTTGACTGGTGCTCAGTAAACGCCATCAACACCGCAAGGAAGTTGGGATACAAGAGCATCATGATCAACTACAACCCGGAGACGGTGTCGACCGACTACGACATGTGCGACCGACTCTATTTCGATGAACTTTCCTTGGAAAGGGTGCTCGATGTCATCGATTTGGAGCAGCCAAAGGGTGTCGTCGTCTCGGTAGGTGGACAAATCCCCAACAACCTGGCAATGAAACTCTACCGCCAGGGCGTGCCCATCCTCGGCACCTCGCCGGTGAACATCGACAGGGCGGAGAACAGGGACAAGTTCTCGGCCATGCTCGACAAACTGGGCATCGACCAACCGGCATGGAGGGCGCTCACCTCGCTCGAGGACATCGAGGCCTTCGTCAAGGAGGTGGGATTCCCTGTCCTTGTCCGTCCGAGTTATGTGCTCTCAGGAGCGGCGATGAACGTCTGCTACGACTATGAGGAATTGGGACGATTCCTGGAGATGGCAACGGAGGTGTCGAAGGAATATCCCGTCGTCGTGTCGAAGTTCATGACTGAGACAAAGGAGATTGAGTTTGATGCCGTGGCCGACAAGGGTGAGATTGTGGAATATGCCATCAGCGAGCATATCGAATATGCCGGTGTCCACTCTGGCGACGCCACCATGGTGTTCCCTGCTCAGCACGTCTATTTCTCCACCATACGACAAATCAAGAAGATTTCACGAAAGATAGCCAAGGAACTCAATATCAGCGGTCCGTTCAACATTCAGTACTTGGCGAAGAACAGGGAGGTGAAGGTCATCGAGTGCAACCTCAGGGCCAGCCGTTCCTTCCCCTTCGTCAGTAAGATTTTAAAAACCAACTTCATTGAGACGGCTACCAAGATCATGCTCGACGTGCCTTACACCACGCCGGAGAAGAGCGAGTTCGACATCGACCGCATCGGTGTCAAGGCTTCGCAGTTCTCTTTCGCTCGCTTGCAGAATGCCGACCCCGTGCTCGGTGTGGATATGAGCAGTACGGGCGAGGTGGGATGCCTGGGTGAAGACCTCAACGAGGCTCTGCTCAACTCCTTGATAGCCACTGGTTACAAACTTCCGGAGAAGAGCGTCCTCATCTCTTCGGGTGATGCTAAAGGAAAGGTGGACTTGTTGGAACCTGCACGTGAGATGGTGCGCAACGGATATGAGATTTACGGCACAGCGGGAACTGCCAAGTTCTTCAATGACAACGGCGTGCCGGCAAAGGCCGTATCGTGGCCCGACGAGGACTTGCCCGACAACGTGATGGACCTCATCGCTGCACACAAGATAGAACTCATCATCAACGTGCCCAAGAACCACACGAAGCGTGAACTCACCAACGGCTACCGCATTCGTCGTGCTGCCATCGACCATAACATCCCGCTGATGACCAACGTGCGTCTGGCAAAGGCATTCATCGAGGCTTTCTGCGCCATGAAGATGGAGGACATCCAAATCAAGTCGTGGCAGGAATACAACTCATGACATTAAATCATCATCACAAAAAAAGAGGCGGTGAAAACCGCCTCTTTTTTTGTTGAAGATATTTGCCAAGCGTCAGGGTTCGTGAAACCACATAGACCACATTCCTCGATGTGGCGGTGGAGCAATAGAGCATGGTTTCTTGGATGGTGGGGCGAATGATATCGTCAAAGCAGTGAAGTTCACCTCCAAAAATTACTCTGTATCACGGGACGTATGTCACAGAAGCAGACATTCAGGAAGTAAGTCCCTATGGCAATCAAAAATGATGATGAAGTGGACATACGTCCCTTTAACTCCCCTTTAACTCCTCTTTAACTCCCCTTTAACTCCTCTTTAACTCCTCTTTAACTCCCCTTTAACTCCTTTTTAACTCCCCTTACTCGTAAAGCGACCTCTCGATTACGATGGGCATGCGCTTGCGCTTGAATGCTGAGCGGTGGTGGCGGGTCAGGACGCGCTCCACGGTCTCTGCGCCATAGGCATCGTTCAAGCGTTTCATTTCCTTCTCGTCGTTGCCCTTCTGCAAATAAGTGCAAAGGATGTCGTCCACATCATTGTAGGTGTGGCCGGGAGCAATCTGCGCCATGTCGCCACCGGCTTCCACTCCGTTGCCGTCGGTGGGAATGATGCCATATGCGGCACGCAGGGCTTGATGGCGTAAGTCGGTCTCATCGGCATAACGCTCGGTGAAGAGATATTTGCAGAGTTCATAGACCTCGTGTTTCCACAGTCCGCCGATGGGATTGTAGTCAGCCACGTCGCCGTGGATGGTCCAGAAGCCCAGGTTGTGCTCTGTCAGGTTGTCGGTGTCCATAACCAACCCGCCGGTGACCGAGGCGATGTTGTAGAGGTAGATCATGCGCAGACGGGCCTTGATGTTGCCCTGAGAGATGCGCGTCGAGGCGTAGTGCTGCTCGCAGGTGGCCCTCAGCAACAGATATTGGGCCTGCAAATTCTCCACCCAGTATTCATTGCAGAATGCCTTCATTGCTGTGCTGGCAGAGTCGTTCTCCTCCACCGTGTTTGACGAACAAGGCAGGCTGACGCCGATGAATTTTAGCTGCTGTTCGGGATACTGCTTCACTACTTCGGCACAGATGGCAGCCGTCACGGTGGAATCCAAACCACCTGAGATGCCGAGCACCATGGTCTTCAGTCCGCTGTTGGTAAGATACTTTGCCGTCTCGCTTACCATCGTCTCAAATACTTTCTGGTAATTCATAGTCTTTTGGGTTCTTTGCTTTATTGGTATGATAATTTTACTTATGCTCTTATGAGAAAAACGTTGTTCAATCTCGGTGCAAATTTAGATGAAAAATCGGATATTTTAAGCCAGTTGAGTAAAAAATTTAATAAATCCCTTCGAATTGGGCTTTGCTAGGGACCATCATAGAGTGCTTGTGGGCTGCGAGCAGGACGAAGGTGTGCTTCTTCAGCAGGTTCTCCTACCCGCTAGGGATGATGAAAAAAATTGAACAATGCGTTGGACAACCTATAAAAAATTATTATCTTTGTAGCCAGATAATGAAAGGCGGAACAAGGCCTGTAATTGAAGGAGGATTGTACCACACGTTTTAATGATAGAGAAAAAATGAAAAAGATTATCACATGCTTATTGGCCATGGTGGGACTGACAACGGCCTACGGTCAAGGAAATTATGAAACTGATGTGTTTAACACAAAAAGCGGGAAGACCGTCAAGTTCCATGCTTTGATGCACGCCAGCATACGCATCGAGTATAATGGCAAGGAAATAGAAATCGACCCTTGTGCCAAACTGCGTGACAGGACTGTGGACTACAGCGTGATGCCCAAGGCCGACTTTGTCTTTGTCACCCATGAGCATGGCGATCACTATGACCCACAGACCATCAAATTGCTTACGGCGGAGCATACCCAGTTGATCATGAACCAAAGGTGTGCCGACATGTATGGCTCTGGCAAGGCAATGAAGAATGGCGACAAGATGCAGGTTGCCGACGACATCACGGTGGAGGCCGTTCCTGCATACAACACGACGGAGGGTCGACAGCAGTACCATCCCAAAGACAGGGACAACGGCTATGTCATCACCATGGACGGATTGCGCATTTACATTGCAGGCGACACCGAGGACATTCCCGAGATGGCCGACATCAAGGACATCGACATTGCGTTCCTCCCATGCAACCAACCCTTCACCATGACCACGGAGCAGTTGGTAAGGGCGGCAAAGGTCATCAAACCCAAGGTGGTGTTCCCGTATCACTATGGACAAACGGATGTCAGCAACCTACCGGCACAACTGCAAGGGGAGGGGATAGACGTGAGAATAAGGCATTACGAATAGCCTTGGCGTGAAGATTGACGATGCCGCAGAAATGAAGTGGCATCATAAGATGGGCAGTGCCATATGGCGCTGCCCATCGTTGTCTTTTTGTTACACGCTTTGGAGAAATGCGAAATCATTTGTTGGTGAACACGATCTGCAATTCCTCGCTCGCGTCGAAGTCGTCATGGTAGTTGTCGTCATAACAATACACGATTCTCATCCCCCTGTATGCATCAGGAACAACGAGCGTGTCGATCAGGTGCCATTTCGGCTTTCCGAAGTCATACGATGAGCGGTCGAGGATGATGCGGTTGGAGGTGTAGTCGATATAGTAATAGCCACCACCTATGCATTGGTCGCCCGGCTTCAGCAAGTCCTTGTGCTGGTTGACCATTCCCATGCGTAGGTGGCCATCCATGGTGATGATGAATTTGGGTAATGTCATGATGTGCAAAGGTAATCATTATTTGCCTCATATCGATAGGAATGAGAAGAAAAACTTGGCGCAACCGTCATTTCTCTTTCATTCATTCTCCATAGTATGCAATCAACGTGGTTTTGCAATTTGCGTCCTTGTCTATTTCCATATATTTCTTGATGGCATGATAGGTGTGATGGCTCACGGCAAAACAACCTTCACTGGCTTTTGTCAGAGGGAAGTTCGCGTTTGGCAGGTTGAATGGCAGCATTGTGGCCATGATGCTGGTGTGGATGTATATGCCCCGCTCCTCTGCATTGGAGTTGGTGTCGCTCCATCCCTTGAGTTTGATGGCTTCCTTTCCATTTTTCATCGTCACTAGTCCTTCAAGGGTGTATTCACCAAGCGAGGAACAGTGGCTGCCTATCTCATTGCTGAACTCTGGTTTTGAAGGTGTGCTTGCACCTCCACATCCATGAAGGACCACACCTGAGTAAACCAACTTCTGGTCATGGGATACGTCATAAATGAACAGCCTGTCCTCACAGGATGGTTTAGAGAAATCCACAAGGATTTCATATGACGAATTGCTTTTGTTGATTTGCTCATGGCTGTTGATAAACGTTTCCAGGTCTGGTCCTCCTTTCGGGATGCAGAAGGACACCATGATGCAGGAGATAAGAGCAATCCCTATGATTCTTAAATACTTTTTCATTGTCTTTATGATTGTTAGGTAAGATGGTTCAAGATTTTTCATCGCCGACAGGGAGGGCATGTTATAATGCCGCTTTCCCTATCATCGATTTCATGGTTGTCGTGAGAGAAGATTCCGAATGGCTTGCAGATTTCCTGTTCTTGGTGTTGGACAGCAGGGTCTCCAAGACGGGCAACATGCGGTTGAGATTTCCATATCGGATCATGAAGTTCCAGAACGGTTCGAATTTCTTCCATCCACCCATGTAGAGCAGGTGCGCCAACTGTTGCTTCAGGTTGTCGTGGCCAAAACTTGCACGGAAGATGTTGCTCCAGGAATAGAATTCCTTGTATGCCCAGTCGTAGCCTTGCTTCAACTCTTCTGGCGAGAGTCCGATGGTTTTATACACCACTGTGCGTGTGTCATACTTGCTCCAGTCATAGGATGTGATGCGCCCGTCGCGCTCCATCTGTTGGAACAGCCGCGTTCCTGGATAGGGAGTGAGGATGTGGAAAGTGGCCGTGGTGATGCTGTGCTCGATGCCCCAGTCCACCGTCCGGCGGAACACGTCTTTGTCATCGTGGTCGAGACCGAACACGAAACTGCCGTTGATCATGATTCCCAGGCTGTGCAGACGTTCCACGGCGGCCACATAGTCCTTCGAGAGGTTTTGCAGTTTGTTGCTCGAACGTAGGTTCTCGGGAGAGAACGTCTCGAAGCCAAGGAAGACGCTGCGCAGGCCCGCCTCGGCAGCCTTCTCTATCAGGTCGCCCTTCAGCACGGAGGCGACGGTGGCGGCACTCTGGAACACGCGTCCCATGCCTCGCATGCCTTCGAAGAGTTCTGCTGCGAAACGGGGATTGCCCAACAGATGGTCGTCGAGGAAATAGAGGTGGCGTCCCGGCAGGCGGTCGATTTCCGCCAGTGCCTCATCGACACGTTGTGTATAGAACGACTTCCCCTCTCCATAGAAGGCATCTTTGTAACAGAAGTCGCAATGATGAGGACATCCGCGTGACACCACGAGCGAATTGGGCACGAAGTATTTCTCTCGCTTGATGAGGTCGCGGCGCACAGGTGGCATATCCTCTATGGAGCGCCAGCGGGCCACGTAGCGCTTTTGTGGATGACCTTCGCGGAGGTCGTTGACAAAGCGCGGGAATGCCTCTTCGCCTGGTCCAAGCAGGATGGTGTCGGCATGTTGCGCCGCCTCGTCGGGCAGCGATGTGACATGAAGTCCGCCCATGACCCATAGGTGCCTTGCCGACGGTAGTGGTCGGCAATCTTGTAGGCACGGTAGGCATTGGTCACATACACTTGGATGCAAACCAAGTCGGGCGTGTCGTCAAGTGTCAACTTCTCCACGTGCTGGTCCACAATCTCCACTTCGTCGTCGTCACGGAAATAAGCCGCCAATGTGGCAAGTCCCAATGGCGGGAACAAAGAGTACTTGATGGGACGCCAATACGGGCTGTCGGCTTCCTGCAAGGCAGGCAGAATCATTTTTACTTTCATGTTCTTATATTTTGAAATGGCAATTATGTTACTAATACTTCATCGTCTTCTAATACATGTCATGTTGTCTTCTTAAGATGACAAGCAAGACCTGCTTGTTGTATGAAATAAGCCAATAAATACTTTATTTTCATTACTATTTTGTTTTTTCTAACGCAAAGATACATCGTAGGGTTCCATTCTATCAAGAGAACGAAACCCGGATGTATGAACCCCTTTGTTTGTTGTATGAAATGAATGGCCCCCTCCATCTGTCACGGTCGTTCTGGTAAATCTGGAGCAAAAAACAGTATGCTGGCAGAGAAATGATGTCACTTAAGTTTCGGAAGTAAAAACATCTTACAAAACTAGGATTTATCTTGTATGGCTACCGGTTGTGAAGTGAAGCCCGAAGGGCTGGGACGACCACAGGCAGGTGGTGGAGCGAAGCGTAACCCCTGCTTGACGATGATAT
>JAFWSS010000228.1 GCA_017524385.1 Prevotella sp. | reverse complement strand
GGGGCATAAGCATTTGTAGATGAAAGGCTTATGCCCCTACAGGGCGATTGCCTCCTTCCCAATTTCCCAGGGCGTTGCCCTGGGCTGGAGGCTTATTGCCCCTTCGGGGCGTTATCGGAAAGATGCGGATAATCATTTAATATATTATAGGTTGGCTTGCCAGTTTCATCATCAAATGTCAGTCAATAAACACTATCAAGAAACAAAGCATTACATATTTTGATGGTGTTCATTCACTATGAACAACTTCATTTAGCCTGAAGATATGTCAAAGGAGGATAAGCGAAAAAATAGATTGTTGAGGACGCAACTTTCTAACTAGTTTGAGAAATACACCCAAAAGTCATCGTTTAGCTCCGATTTTCTATTCTATGTGAAAATATTTTTCCATCTTTGCACTTGTGAAATATTATCATTATTTCAAAGGTCAATAGTAAATTGAAAAAACTTCATTTAAAAGGAAATATGACACAGCAAGAGAACAAGCATTTCAATTCCTACAAAGAGGGACTCGACTTGGAATTTCTGCGGAAGTACTGCATGGAGCATGGGGAGAGGAGGATGATGGAGCGTGGCGAGACGCTGGAGGAAGCAGGTGAGCCATCACGTTGGATTGGCTATGTGGAGCGTGGCTGTTTCAAATACATTGTGCACAACGAAGAGGAGGGCAAGGACTATTGTACAGGCTTCGTATTCGAGGGCGAGTTCGTGGCCGACTACCCTTATTGCCTGGATGGCGACACGGCGGAGGTGACCATCGAAGCCGACATGCCCTGCGAGGTGCTGGTTATTGAAGGTGCGGATTTGCAACGAATGTTCGACGAGGATATGGAGCGTATGCGCATCGGAATGCAACTCATGCAGAACCTCTTCAAGATGGTCTATGCTCGCGACCTCGACCACTACCGCTACTCCGCCCGAGGGCGTTACCGTCAGTTGCTCGAACGCTGTCCGCAGGTGGTACAGATGCTTTCACTGAAAGATATCGCCTCGTTCCTCAACGTCACGCCAACTTATCTCAGCAGGATTCGCAGTCAAATCACTTTCGGAAGCGAGAGATGAAAAGACTTGCCATCCTATTAACCCCAGTTCTCATACTGGCTTTATGCATGGAAAAAACAAGAACAAGAATATGTTGGTTTTGACATCGAAGGACAGTGTATTCTATTTTACAACTACTTACATAGGCTTTCAAACTCTTTTCAAACTCTTTACCAACCCATAGAAAGGTGTAAAGACAGATGCAAATAATTTGCAAAGTTGATTTCTTTTTTCTTTCTCTTGCAGAACATATCTTTGTGAGCAATTCCTACCTCCTCAGTGATTATATGTATCGATGATCACTGGCTAAATGAGGATTGATAGTTTAATTCATAAAGGTTAAATAACAAAGAAGACCTATAGGTAATCTCTCCGTTTCGTCGTGATGATGCGACGGAGTTTTTCAAAAAACATATCAAAAGCCATATGAATGATGAAGCAATATATCTTCACACTTTAGCTCGTCCTATCTGCTGGGTACTGAACGTTTCCATCAGCCATCCGTTCTTCAAGGGCAAACCCATCACCCGGGGCGAAGCCTTCAACCTGTTGCACCAACTCAGCAACATCCAATACACCGTGAACACCCAGGACCGCATTGAGACATGATTCCGTTTCCTGTTGCATTACGTCATGGCGCATCGGGTATATCGCTGGAACAAGAATCCAAAGAAAAGAATAACAACCCCATAAAACATCAAAAACAATGAAAACGATACTTACAATTATCCTTGCATTGGTTGCCAACACGATGTCGGCACAGATGCTTACAAGAGACAATGAAAAGCTTGATACTTTGTGCCAGACAAAGTTCACCGCAGTATATCAGTATTCAATCAACACATCCGACGCGGAAGGACATCCTGTCACCGACTCTGTCCGCCTGGCCTTGCAGGTTGGCGATGGCGTGTGGAAGACATGGACTTACGAACGCTATCTGTTTCAGCAGCAAAGAGGCGAAGAGATAGGAGAAGACCACTATTGGTTCATGCACAATGAGGCACTGATGCATATCGCCACAACCACGGTCGGCTACCCGGAAGGTAAGACCATCACACTCGAATCTATTCCGCCACGTCAGTATGAGGTGACTGAAGATACAGAAACACCAACATGGAACATGGTGGAAGGAAGCGATTCTGTTTGCGGCTATCTGTGCCAGAAAGCAAATGGGAAGTTCCATGGCAAGACATGGAATGTACTTTATGCCGAGGACATCCCTACCATAGCCGGTCCTTGGAAATTGCAGGGATTGCCTGGCTTGATAACATACGCTGCAGATGACGAGGGTATCCATACGTTCAGGCTTATCGGCATTTATCAAGAAACGGCACCAATCACATATTCTTCAGGTTCTTTAGTTTCAGAGTTCTCCATGGAAAGACTCTGTATGACAACGACTGTGAGACCATACGAGAAAGCAACAAGAGAGCAGATACAGAAACATAAGAAGAACGCATTTGGCAACCGCCTATACCCGACCAATCCCATGTTTTACATGGGTGGCTCGAGAGAAATCCTAAGTGTAGGACAAAAGAGTGGAAACTATCAATTTGTGGGAGGATTGTATGTGCCAGATAAGGCACATAAATATCAACCGCTGGAACTGGAATAATAATTTATGAGCAATCGTTTCATCACCATCATTTTCACCTTTTTCACCATTTCGGCAATGGGGCAGGGTTCAGAAGTGAGGCTGCAAGGCGGCGCGCAGGACGGCCTTGCAAACTTTTTGCAAACTATTCGCTAAGGGAAAAGGCTGATGCAAACAAAATGCAAACTCATGTCAGAAAGAGAATAGGCAATAATATACGCGAATCATAGTTTTATAAATAAGCATGACCTATGCAATGTTGAACAAAAAGACGCCATCCCATACAAGATAAGTAAAACCATATGACCAAGCAAGCCATTGTCACCATCCTCCTCACTCTTGTCGGGTTTGCGGGATATGCCCAAAACCCGGCGAATGACAATAATCCACAGCCCAAGGAGCACACCATCATCGGTGTGTGGATGCTGGAAAGCGAGACCGCACCTGATGGAAGAACAACTCCATCCATCTACTCCCAATACACGCGGTGCAAGATTTACGATGCCGACAGCACATACTACACGGTGCAGCTTCATGCCGTAGGAGAAGACATGATGATTATCGCACACGAGAAAGGACGCTATCGGCTGAACGACTCCCTGTATATGGAACGCGACCGCGTGATGCCGTTTGAGTGGGTGAACGACTCGACGTTCATCACCGACTTCATGGGTTACAAGGAGAGGATGGTGCGCTCCACGACCATGACCGAGGAGCGCAAGCAGGAAATCCGAGATTTGGTGAACAAATACCCCGACGACGCCGATGCGCCCGTCAAGCATTTTGTGCTGTCCACCACGGAACGGCAATTGAAGAAGCAGAACATGATGTTCCTTTATATCATCATTGGAATGGCTGTTGTGGCCGTTGCCGTGTCAGTGTATATTTACAAGCTGCGCAAACGCAAGCGTGAGATAGAGAGGAAACTGGCGGATATAGAAGAGGAGCACACGTTGCGCCCCGTGGTGGTGGCCGACGCCATGAAGCAGGTGGAGAATGAGTTCTTCCGGTCGGAATACTATTTGGACCTGCGTCGTCACATTGAAGCGGGCAACAACATCAGACCGGAAGAATGGAAGGAACTGGAGCGACGGCTTAAGATGGTCTATCCTCGGTTCAGCAGCAGTCTTTACGGACTCTTCAATCTCTCGCCGACGGAGTACCAACTGTGCATGCTTTTGAAAATTCGTTCCACCCCTTCCGAGATCGCCATGGTGCTGAACAAGGACAAAAGCACCATCAGCTCCATACGCAGACGTTTGTACAAGAAGGTTTTTGACAAGGACGGAAGCGGAAAGGACTGGGACGAGTTCATCCTCTCATTATAAGGAAGTTAAACTGAGTTTGCAAACTATTTGCAAACTCTTCTTTTTCCATCAAGACAAAAGCAAACTATTTGCAAACTCATCCATTGGGGCATTGGACAAGAAAGCTGTATCTTTGACCCTGTCAACAAAAAATGCCCTTATGAGAAAGCTTTTTACCATGTGTGCCTTGGTGCTGGCGATGGCCGTGCAGGCACAAGACAAAGTGATACTGAACCCCGACTACGACAAGCCGGAGGGAGTGCCACATTTGGAACCAAAACGGGTGGAACTGAAGGATACCGCCACGGTGGTCCACATCAGTGTGAACAGCAATTTTTCGTGGTACATACTGATGGACATCTATTTAAAAGCCGACGACAAGAAGTATGCCTTGCGAGGAGGACGGCGCATCAGCACGTTCGGACAGGGCAAGCCGGCCTACGAGAAGGACGAGACCGTTCCATTCCGCAACAGCAAGGGGGATACGGTTTATGTATCCCATATTCTAAAGGAAGAGCCGTTTATAGACGGGAAGAAATACGAAAATACCAGCGTGGCCGACTCGTTGGTGTTGTGGTTTGATCCGCTGCCGGATGACGCGACCGTCTTCGACTTCTCCACCGACATCCACAACATCAGCCTCGTCAAGACGATTCGATACGACTCGGAACAGAACATCCTCCCCATGCCCGACGCCACGCCCGACCGATGTTTCGAGGCCATTGCAGCCATGTTTCCCGGCAAGGTGGTTTTCATCGACCTTTGGACGACCTGGTGCAGCCCTTGCAAGTATGGCATCGAGAAAATGACGCCCGTGAAGAAGGAGCTGGCGGACAAGGACGTGGTGTTCGTCTATCTGACCAATGAGACAAGCGACAAGGTGCTGTGGAAGAGGAGCACCGCCAACACCCAAGGTTACCATTTGATGGTGCCAAACGAATATTGGGACCAGCTCCCCTGCATCATCGAATTTACCGGCATCCCGCAATATTTCCTCTATAACCGCAAAGGCGAATGTGTCTTGAGCCAGACTGGATTCGGCGACGGTACGGAACAGTACTTCAAGGAGAAGATTTTGGAAGCACTGAACCAATAAAAGTAAGCAATATGCACAAAAGTGTCATCACCTTAAGCATGCTCGCATTGATGTTCGGCTGCCAGCCAAAGACCGAAAAGGTCGTCTACGAACTTCCCAAAAGCGCTCACCTTGTGGAACTGGAGCATCAGGAACGCGCCTTAAAAGACTCTCTTGAAAAGTACTTGGCACTTGGCGACACCATCCAGTGTGAACATTACCACGCCCTCTACAAAGCCACCACCGACTCTGTGGCAATCCTGCTCAAACAAGAAACCGCCGTGTTCATGGAGCGGATAAACAAGGTGAATCCATAAAATGTTTCATGAATCCATATCCATATAAAGGGATGGCAAGAAAGTGATCTCAAAAAGTGTGGGAACTCTCAAACTAGTTTGAGAGTTGCACCCTTATGGCAATATTTTTTGTGCCCGTTGAGTTGTTTCTATAAAACGAAGATATGAAAAAGATTTTAGTGATGATGATGGCCCTCGTGCTGACGATGGGAGCGCAAGGACAAGTTGCGGGTGACGGATACGACGATTTGATTGCGGCGATGGTTGCGGCCAAGATGCACCTGGACAGCATCGACGAGTCGAGCCTGGTGGCGGTGTACGACTATGAGTGCCGCACGCAGGACGCAGAGGGGCTGGCTGTAACGGACAAGATGAAGTTGTGCGTGCAGGTGGGACGGCACTGCACACGCAGTTATCCCTACCGCAAGTTTCGTATGGAAAGGGAACGGACCGGAAAAGAAAGAACGGAATACATGGAGGGGTATGATTTCGGGAGTGACGAAGAGCTCCCCAATCTCAAAGCAGAGTCGTACTGCTTCATGCCTGAGGTGTGGACAAACTATCCTGACGGAAAAACGACCGTGCGCGACGCCATCGTTCCCTCCTTATATGAGACGAGGGAGGAGAGGAGGCCCATCAGTTGGACGCTCTCCGATGATACGCTGACCTTCGGTGGACACCCTTGCAAGACGGCCACGTGCCAGTTTCACGGACGGAAATGGACTGTACGTTACGCCGAGGACATCCCCACATCCGCCGGCCCTTGGAAACTCTGCGGACTGCCAGGCCTGATCCTTTATGCAGAATGCGACGGAGGCATCCACCGGTTTGTCATCTCTGACATCACCCGCACGGCAACCCCCATCTATTATGGAACCAATGCCATCACCACGAGAATATCCGAAGAGAAACTCATCAAGAACCGCATCAAGACGTTCGGCAACAGACTCTATCCCAAAAATCCATATTATTACATCGCAGGCGGCATGAGCAGCACACAGGACGTTGTTTACTGCAATGATGCCTTGATGGTCAACGGTGTATTGTTGAATGATCGAGCACACGTTTTTCAACCGCTGGAAATGGAATGAAAAAGTCATTCTTGACAATGATGGCCCTCGCGCTGACGATAGCAGCACAGGCGCAAGTAGAGACAGTTGACACGGCACAGTTTGTGGCTGTGTACGACTATGAGTGTAGAACACAGAACGACGAGGCTGCACCAGTCACGGACAGGATGCAGGTCGTGGTACAAGCAGGACGGACGGTGACGAAGTCGATGCCGTACTCGGCCTATCCTGAGTATGACGACGAATCAGAGCCCGATGTGGCAGCAGGATTCCAAGAGGCTCTGATGCACATGCCGACGGTGTGGACGGGCTTGCCCACAAGGCAAACCACCGTGCGTGAATTTATCTTCCCACATGAGTATGAGGGCTATGAGCCGACACCCGACCTCGCGTGGACGCTCACCTATGACACGCTGACCGTAAGCGGCTACCTCTGTCAACAGGCCACGGCAACATTCCGAGGCGTGGAGTGGCACGTGTGGTACACCGAGGAGATTCCATCGTCAGCAGGGCCGTGGCGGTTGCGAGGTCTGCCAGGGCTGATTGTCAAGGCCGAGAGTGAGCCACACACGTTCTGCCTCGCGGGGCTGCGGATGGAGGCATCGCCCATCACTGCGCCAGAGCAAAACCCCGAAGTGCACAGGATGAAGTACGCCAAGCTGCTGAAGCATAAAAACGAGATTTATAGCAACCGCGAATATGCCAAGAATCCTTCATATTATGTGCCTGATCTCTGGGGCAGCATCACGGATATGATCGCCCTCAACCGCAACGGCCAGCAACTCCTGCTTGCCAATGGCGGTCATCCCTTGCTGACAAAAGCACATGTTTATCAACCGTTGGAATTGGAATAAAACAATGAAAAAGATTTTGGCAACAATGATGGCCCTCGTGCTGACGATAGGAGCGCAGGCCGAAAAAATTGATTCAACTCAGTTTGTAGCTTTCTACAATTACACCATTCAGACGCAGGACGACGTAGGACAGGACGTCACGGACTCGATACGGCTGGCTCTGCTGGTGGGCACCCGTGCCACGTACTGCACCACTGTATTGGCTTACAACCGTGACGGCCGGGCAAGTTCTGAAATGATGAATGCTTTTATCATGCATCATCAGAACGTGTTGACCGACCTGGAGAAATCGGAGGTCACTGCTCTCGAACCAATATATCCTTACCGTTACCTGTCTAAAGAACCGTTGGCAAAAGT
>JAFWSS010000227.1 GCA_017524385.1 Prevotella sp. | reverse complement strand
CGGCATGTCAGACTCAATGTCACTATTCCAAGAACTGCAACGACTGTTGGATCAACTTCCACCGCAAGTATGATATTATCCTTCTCCGCAATTTGGAGCGTTTGCTGCCCAAACAAATTATCGAGCATATCTATGGCCCATACCAATGGACGGATGACTCGCATACTACTTATCGCCAATACTTCAAGAAACTATGATAAAACAATTGATCAACCACTACAAACGACAGCGCACGGAACATTTTCTCGCCCAAACGTACCAATATTCTTATGCCTTTGTAGGGATGGGCCAGCACTCGCTGACCAACCTTTATCCCGTTCTCCACTACCTTGGAGTACCGCTGAAATATGTTTGCGTCACTTCGGAAAGAAAAGCACGACTGATATCGCAAAAGTACAGGGTGAAGGCGACCACCTCACTCGACATGATATTGAATGATGATGAAGTGAAAGGCATATTCGTTTCAGCTTCGCCTTCTGCACATTTCTCCATCGCTTCGCAAATTCTGAAAAGCGGGAAGTCATTGTTCATTGAGAAACCTCCCTGTCAGTCGCTTGCAGAACTCGATGCTCTCATTGACCTTCAACAACTTCACGGTTCTCCTATAGCGATGGTTGGACTACAGAAACGATATGCTCCTGCCGTACAAATCCTTAGGAAACGGCTTGCAAAGGAGCGACTTGTCTATTACGACTTCCATTATCTCACCGGCAACTATCCAGAGGGTGATGCCCTCCTTGATTTATATATCCATCCACTCGACCTCGCCACCTTTCTTTTCGGCAAGCCCGAAATCATCGCCTGCCGGCAAGTCGCTCCAGTTTCCTACATCCTCATGCTTCGCCATCCTCAAATCGTCGGCACCCTCGAACTCTCCACCGCCTATTCCTGGACTGCTGCCGATGAATCGTTGAAAGTCTGCACATCTTCTGGCATTTACCGTTTTTCGCAAATGGAAGAACTAAGTTACGAATCCATTCCCGCCACCGTTTTCGGGCTACCCTCAGAAAAGATTCGCTTATGGAAAAAGAGCATCCAACATCTCTACATCCGTAACAATTTCACGCCCATCCTCCACAACAACCAAATCCATTCGCAAGGCTACTTCAATGAGATACAAGCATTTGTCGAAGCAGTGGAAGGTTATGGAAACGACATCGTTTCGTCAATTGAAACGACACGAAACACCTACATATTGATAGAAGCTATAGAGCAACACTAATCTTGGTATTCATTCAATTGATGAAAGCCTCTATGCACAAGAATAGCTATATCTCTGAACATTTGTTCAGACTTTCACCCTCGGCATCCACTTTTGAGGTATCATCGAGGGTTTTATGAAAAGCAAAGTTTACTTTTATACGCTGATACTTGCCGCTGTCCACTAATGGACATTCATTGTCCGTTATCGGACAGTGCTTGAAGTGCCCCAACCCTCATCTTCAATGAGTTGCAAATGTGGCACGATTTTCGTCAATGAAAAGAGCAGTCGAAGATAAAAAATATGGAATATGGGAAAAAATGGTTTACCTTTTCCGTTCTCATTCGTGATAGTTACAGGAGGATATGCTTTATTCCCCCCAAGTATGGATTTTCGCCACGATTAAGAACATTTAACGTCCCATCGTTATATATTTCAGCCAAAACTGCGTATAATAATAAGAAGGCAACGATAAAAAGATATGAACAAGCATTCCATCATCACCTGTTTGAGGGGAACCATCGGTCGCTGGCCGAAGGGAAAAGCAATTGTAATCCCCGTGCTCATCCTCGTGGCAACATTTGTTGTTGTGCCATCCGCCTTTGCCGATGTCATCCGTGGGCGCGTGGTAGACTCTGAGACGAAAGAGGCACTGCCTCAAGCGACAATTAAGATGACGCAGAAATTTGGCGACAACGGCTATATGACAATGACGACAACAGCCGATTCGTTGGGTGTGTTTCATATTCGCGCAGAGGGGAAATGCAGCATAGAGGCATCCATGCTGGGCTACTATACGAAGAAGAAAACGGTGTTGGCCTTCGGCGACAGTGAGAAAGACACACTCGACATCGGAACAATAGAGTTGAAGATGTCGCCCCAGATGCTGAAGATGGTGGAGGTGACGAGCCATGCACGACGGTTCACAGTGCGGGGCGACACCATCGTGTTCCATCCCGAGGCTTTCCACTTGCAGGAGGGCGCCCGCCTTGACGAACTCATCCGCCAGTTGCCGGGCGTTGAGGTGGACAGTCAGGGCAGGATGTCGTGGAACGGCAAACCCATTCGTTTGACGATGGATGGAGAAGGCATGCTGGGTGGCGACCAGTTGATGAGGCAGTTGCCTGCCGAGGCGGTGCAAGACATCAAGGCTTACAACAAGGCGTCAGAGTTCAGCGAACGCACGGGCAAGGATGACGGCACAGAGGACATGGTGCTCGACCTGACCATCAAGCCAGGCTTCCTCGACCGCTGGTATGGCGATGTTATGGCAGGCTACCAAACACCCAAATACTATGAGGGCGAACTGTCGATGAACCGTCTGTCGAAGACCGACCCTGTGATGGTTTTTGCCAACGCCAACAACATAGACAAAACCATCCGCAAAAGCATGAACGGATGGAGTGGCAGTTGGGGCAGTGGCTATGGACAGGAACAGGGCGCCGCCGGTGGGTATCAGCACAAGTGGAAGAAGAAGGAAGGCACACAGGAGATGAGAAGCCAATACACTTTCAGCGGCAACGTGGCCCATGATGACAAATGGGGCACTTCCTACGGAGAGGAAGAGAACTATTTGCCCAACACCGCCGCCACCCGCAGCACCAGCGAGACGCATCATCGCAGCCACGACCTAAACCCGACATTGAATGCCGACATGCGCTGGTCCACCGACTCGCTGAACACCTTCACCCTCCGGGCGAGCGTGGAGCATAAGAAGAAGCG
>JAFWSS010000226.1 GCA_017524385.1 Prevotella sp. | reverse complement strand
TACAGCCATCATAAAAAATACAGGTTTTCTGCCATCCCTGTCTTTCTAAGTACACATTACTTCTTTCTTGACAAGCGGTTTTCTCCATTTGTCAATCTACGTTTTGGGGGATTCGGATTGTTTGGAGAGAATAATGTAGATACTAAAGAGAAGTATTCTTTGTCCAGCAAAAAACCTGACTTCAACCTGTATGTCTCACCTGGAATAGGTGTGAAAATGCATATCACACCAAGCATCGGCATATTGGTTTCCATCAACGATGATGCTTACCTTGTGAATGCTTTCGACACGAACAAAAATGATTATAAGAACAAGTTGATTCAGGATTTGGGCATCAACATCGGAGTGTGTTTTCAGATAAAAGGGTGGTAGTTCTTCCATCCTCATACTTGCAATAGTTTTACCTATTATCCGTTATTATAAAAGCAAAGCAAAAACGAAAATTAACAAGAAAACCATCATCACCATACTGCTTTTGCTCACCGCCGTCAACGGGTGGGCTCAGGAAGAGCGTATCGACACGGTCATCCCGAAATATCTCTCAAATGGTTATTTCTTCAGAGAAATGCCTCAGCTGCCTGATGGTGAGATGACCATGAGCAAGCTGAAAGACAAGGAGGGTAACAGTATCATAGTCATCAACGTCGATGCCACGCTACCCAAATCGCTCATTAGAAAGGCCATCCCACGTGAGCAAGTTCACAATGCAGACCAGTTCCTGAACGGTCTCAACATCATGGCTACGATGAAAGAACTGACACAGACAGGAGTGAAGGCAGACGGCACTTTCTATTATCCACAAGCCGGTGAGATGTTCCCCCTGTTCTCAGAGAAAGACATGGAGGGCAACACATGGACGAACGACAGCGTCCGTGGCCGTGTCATGGTGCTCAACCTGTGGTATTCCGGCTGCGGTCCGTGCCGTGCAGAAATGCCCATCCTCTCGGAGTGGAAGGAACAATTGCCTGACGTGATGTTTTTCTCTGCCACCTATCACGATGCGGAAACTGCCAAACGCATCACCGACAAGCATCACTTCACATGGACGCACCTCGTGGAGGCAAAGAATATGATGTCGTGGATCGGCACCAAGGGGTTCCCTCTCACCATCGTTGTTGACAAAAAGGGTATCGTACGTTATTCCGTACATGGCACCAATGAGACAACACGCGAAAAACTATTGACAATCATCAAGAAGGCCGAAACGGAATGAGAAAGCTTATGCATTATAGATTATTGCTGCTCCTGCTGGCCATGCTGTTACCCTCGCCTCTTGGCCGAGTCAAGTTTCTGACCCGTTTAAAATGTGAATGATGAAAACATCACTTTCAAATTCTTTTTTGAAGACATTCTTCGTCATCGTCTTGAGTTCCTTTTTCGGATTGAATTCAATGGCGCAGTCGGAGTCCGACAAGGATTCCGTTGTGATTGCTCGTTTGACATACCTTCATCATCTTAAGGATAAAATCGGTAATGTTTGGCAGGGATTCAATGGGAAATATGCAGACCTGCCGCTGATATACTACGGAAATGAGTTTTGCTATGTGATGAACCCTCAAATAAAATTTCTGACCAACTTTGAAAGTTCACTTGTTTTCAAGGATGAGGGATTAACTGTTTATAAAACCAAGAAGATTGATGATACTCCATTTCACATGCATATGACCTACGAATTCGATGATGAAAAGCAGTTTGATTTCCATTCGCCGTATATGCGATGCAGCAGTCTGGAGACAACATCCAAGACAATTCCAGACGTTACAACTATGGATGTATGGGCAACAATGGTCCTTCATGAGTATTTTCATGCTTTTCAATTCTCTCAACCGGAGTATGCTGATTATTACGAGAAACATTGTGCTTTTTTTGATTCTAATATACTGCAATCCCTTTATCTTAATCATAAATGGTATAGGAATAGTATAAACAAGGAGAATGAACTTTTACTAAAAGCTCTGAATACTTCGGATATTAATCTTGCACGAAGGCATCTCCGTTCGTTCTTAAAGATACGCAGCAATCGCCGTAAGAAAGCATACAGAAAGTTGCATTTGGACATCACGAAGGCAGAACAGACCTATGAAATGACCGAAGGGTCTGCACGCTATATCGAAGCAAAACTATACGAGAGTATTCCCGTGTATCAAGCAGATAGTAGTTGGCTCTATACAGCAGGCAAAAAATATCATTATGCCACAGGCTATAATATTATTAGGGTGTTGGATAAGTTTGGCTGTCATTATCAGAAAGAACTATTCAATCATATTCCTTTGGCAGAAGAAGAACTCAATGATATTGTGTCAGTTTTCCCCTATAACTAACGTTAGCCGTACTCAGATTCCCACCGATTTTATATCCTGTGGTTAAGCGTCATATTTCCACGTTTACGGCGTATATATAATAAAAGGCAAAGACAAATAAGAATCAAACAATGAACAAGCAAACCATCATCACCATCCTGCTCGCCATCGTCGCAATGGTGGGGCAGGCACAAATCAAATCTGGCCTCAACCTCTGCCTGAGGGATGAGATGACAGGCCAATGGCTTATCGGATTGTTCGACGGGTACGCCATCTACAACTGCGAATATTGGAACTACGCAGAAGTGGACAAAGACCATGTAGTGCTGACGAAGGACGGACAGCGAAAGGAAGTGCGATTGAAGAAGAATGCCGCTATTATCGACGGGAGTAAACACAAGACATCTGTGCTGACCGCACAATTCCTGCCCGATTATCCGTCTAAGGATGAAACATCATGGCCGAGTGGCATTAATGCCGAAGAGGGCAACTTCACCCTTCGTGTTTGTGTCCATACGGCAAAAAAAGAGGCGGATTTTGTCTCTTACATCCATCGTCTGTTTGACGACAAGCAGATAATAGAGCACTCGAAAATTGACGAGCAAGGGCGATTTGAGGTGAGGATGCCAGTGTGTGGCCCTACGTTGATGGGCATCCACAATGAGTCCGAACATCCGTTGGAGCACACCTTTTGGGGAAGAATGGCTGTGGAGAACAACGATACGCTCATGCTGTATATCGACGATATGAACCAGCGCACTTACTTGATGGGTGGCAAATATGCCCGATTCAACAATGAACTGTTGGGCGGTGATTTTCATCCCAAGTTCGTAAACACAAACGAGTTGGCCATCGACAGCACGATCATTCAGCAACGTCATTGGATGACAGTGTGCCAGACAAGGATGGATTCACTAATAATGACTCGTCCGAACCTGTCACACCGTTTCCTCACCTACTATCAGGACAACATCCAGAGACAATTCGGTTATCCGATGCTTCTGAAATGCTGCTGGCCGTCACAAGGTGAGGACCAAGAGGAACTGTTGAGGAAGACCGAAGAGCAACTGAATGCGCTGCAATGGATGCGCTCAGAAGTGCCGCTGATGTGCCGCAACGGCTTTTCAATAAACATCGGTTACTACACCTCGACCTTGACAGACATTAAAAGCGATCGGTTGTTGACCGACCCCGATGTGTTCCTGCTTCGGCTTCACCAAGAAGGAAAGGTGCAACTGACTGACGAGGAAATGCAGAAGGTGAAGAACTTTGCAGAAATAGAGAAAGAAGTACGCACCCATCGCAACACGGACGTTTCACTGAACAATGTCTTCCAGTCCGACATCATCCCCATTTTGGGCAAGCCACTCATAGCGCAATACTGGGACTGGGACATCAGTGAGAAGTATGTTCCACTTGAAATCAGCATCCTCAATT
>JAFWSS010000225.1 GCA_017524385.1 Prevotella sp. | reverse complement strand
CAAGTCCCTACAGAAAACCAAACATTCTTGTACCCGGGAGTACACCCAGGGTGTTGGCTAGGGGTCGACGCCTCCGAGCGTCGCAAACATAAGCAAGGATGAATGGTGCACCCCAAAACTTCTGAAGATTGCGACGCTCGGAGGCGTCGACCCCTAGGTGCGCCCATGGGAATTGCACCCCAAAACTTCTGAAGATTGCGACGCTCGGAGGCGTCGACCCCTAGGTGCGCCCATGGAACTACCTCACCACCTTGCGAGTGCGGATTGTCCCGTCGACCATGACAGCCTTCTCCACGCAGACGCCTTTGGGGACGTCGATGCGTTTGCCTGCAAGGGTGTAATACTCCACGCGCAAGGGAGCGATATAGGGCGTAACAAACCCTATGCCGTTGGTGTCGTCGACGACCTTGATGATGCCGGTGGTGTATAGTTCGGAAGTGTCCCACGCCAGGCCTGCTCCTGGTGTGGCAGGGAATATTTCAGCAAACTGGCCCGAGAGGGAGCCCTTGACAGTCATCACGCGGAAGGCGGTGCCAACAGCGGGAGCATCCTCGAACCTCCCGTCGGCGAGTTGGAGCACGGCACCTTCCTGAAGCGTCATGTTGCCGTTCACGACAAGGGTGTTGCACGTCTGCTGGTTGGCAGGGATGCTGACAATGCCGCCACCCTGCACCACCAATGTGGATGCCAGGGTGAGACTCTTCCCGTCCACGCCCTCGTCACCCGGTTGGATGGCGCCATCCTCCCTCACCGTAACAGCGCCGGCGATGGTGCCGCGTCCCGCCAGGATGCCAGAAGCATTGACGACAACGGAGCCCTTGCCGTTGTTCTTTCCGTTGACGATGAGTTTTCCACCGTTGATGTTGGTGTATCCGCTGTAGATGTTGGTGCCGGTGAGCCTCCATATTCCGTCGCCCTCCTTGATGATGTTGGTCGTCCCGTCATATTTCGACGCGGTGCTGCTGGCGCAGTTGTCGATGACGCCGTTGAATGTCTCGTCGGTGTTTGCCCCACCCACGTGCCACGTCATAGTGTGTCCTGCGGTGTTCTTGCTCGAGCCGCTGAGGAATGTGCCTGCATCACCGCTGAGTCCACCGAGGTAGAGTTCGCCGTTGGTGGGCCAGTAGATGATGCGTGCCTTACCCTTCAAGTAGATGGAGGCGTTGGGCATACCCTTGTAGGCGTTGTTGTTGAACATGAGTTGCGAGCCTGTGCTGGAATCCCCCACCCCGTTGGCGACCAAGGTGCCATAGAAACCTCTCCAGTCGCCATTGATGTACTCACGCACCCAGTTGATTTCCCATTCCACGGTGCCTGAGCCCGTCACGTTGCTCTTGATGGAACAGTTGCGGCAGAAATACACCTTCGAATAGGTGTCGGGCATCACCTCGATGGGGAAGTCGTAGGTGGCATAGGTGTCGTTGGGGTCTTGCGTGCGGAACTCCCCACCCGCCAGGACGAGTTTGGAAGCTCCGAGTTTGCAGATTTTGTCCGGCCACATCGTGGAGACACCATTGAGTTTGAGCAAGCCTTTTTTGACCACGGTGGCCCCGGAGTAGTTGAAGAAGTCCTTCGTCTTTGGCGCCAGGGTCCCTGCGCCGGTGAGCACGATGCCGCCCTCGCCTTCCATCTTCCCACTCATGGTGACGGTGGTTGCGGCATTCTGGATGTTGAACTCCGTATCCTTGTAGATGACCGCGCTGCGGTTGGTAGCCGTTGTGCCGCCGATGTATCTCCATGCACCGCCATACCACACCCAGTTCTGGGCATATTCGAGGCTGGCACCCATGGAACTGGCCACGCCGCCGTTCTTGAGGGTTGGCAGCACCACCTCGCCTCCTCGGACCACCGTGGCTCCGGTGTAGTCGTTGTTGGTGGCGAGAGTGAGTTTGCCGCTGCCCGCCATGTTCACCGATGCCGTGCCGGAGATTTTCCCCGCCCCGGCGAAGGAGAGGTTGCCCTCGCCCTTGACGACAATGGCCTTCGGTGCCACGGCGACGGGGAGCGCCACCTTGGCGTCACCTTGCAAGGGGAAGAGCACGTTGCCGCCATCGGCATACACACCTTCCTCCCAAGCCTCCGTCGCGGTGTCCCAGGTGTTATCGCCACCTTTCCAGGTGTAGTCGGCCTGGTAGTTGTCCACATCCACCATCTCCACCTGTTCCTGCATGGTTTTCACATTGGCGGTGGCGTATTCAGACTTCATCTCACCCTTGACGGCGCAGACACGCACCTTGTATGCCGTGGCGGAGACCAGTCCCTCGCCGATGACGTACGAGGTGGCGTCGGCCGATGTGCGCCCCACCTCGACGAAGTCGCCGTCTTTCTCCAATTCCACGACAAAGCCGTCCTCGCCTACCGTCCAATCTCGCCATTCCAAGGTGATGGAGGTGGGGGTGGCGTCGGCCTGTTGGAGAATCTGGGGAGCCCTGAGAAAAGCGTCCACCGTCTCTCTGGAGATGCTGTTGATGTAGTTCTCTATGTTTGCATAGCCGTTGGCGGCCTTCGCCATGGCATCGTTCTTCGTGGGGTCGGTGCCGTTGGCGCTTTCCCACCAGTCGGGCATGCCATCCTTGTCGGTGTCAACGCGACCGTTGCCGCCCCACACCTTCCATGTGGAGGGTTTTCCATAGGGCATCACGTCCTCGGTGGAGATGATGACGCCGTCGGTACCGAGCGAGAGGCACTCGTCCACCATGTAGCAGTCGGCGTAGTCGCGGTAGGGCAACGATGCTCCCACTGTGGGCAGCACGTCATCGAGCAGCGTCTGGGCGCTGACGATGTCGAGTGCGGGATAGGGATAAGGTGCCGTGCGGAAGGTGGGGCCTCCCTCATATTCGTTCTGTGGTATGAGATAGGGGTTGAACGCCCCGTCCTTGTTCTTGTCCTGCCAGTTGTCGTCGGCGTAGATGTTGAAGTCGCTGTTGGCCGATGTGCAGGCGTTGCCTCCTCCCGCCGGACCGTTGATGAAGAGGTTGCCTTGCGTGTTGGCATAACTCTTCCCTTGCGAGTCGCCGCCCATGAGGTAGCAGCCGTTCTTCCAGTTGTAGACGATGTTGTTCACATATTGGTGTGCACCCTTTACCTTGTTGTTGCGCGTGGCGTTGTCGCAGTAGAAATTCCTATACAGGGTGATGCTGTCGGCCTGTATGAGTCCTCCTGCGGAGTGTGTGAGGAGTCCCTGGCCGAATACGCAGTTCATCAGCGTGATGTTGTGGAGGTCTCCCTTCCCGTCGGGATTGATGGAGAACACCTCGTCAAGTCCCCATGCGAAGGAGCAGTGGTCGAAGATCATGTTGGTGCCGTTGGAGATACCGGCGCAGTCTTTTCCCGACGAGCCACCCTTGCCCATGCGGAAACGCATATGGCGCACGATGATGTTGGAAGAGCCTGAGAAGGAGACGCCGTCGCCATAGACGGTGATGCCCTCTCCCGGTGCTGTCTGTCCTGCGACATATAGGTTTTTGGCAAAGACGATGCGGCTGCTGATGTTGATGACGCCAGCCACGTCGAAGACGATGATGCGGTTGGACTGGCTCACAGCGTCGCGCAGGGAGCCTGCGCCGTCATCGTTGAGGTTGGTCACATGATATACGGTGCCGTTGCGCCCGCCGGTGGCGAAGCGTCCCCAGCCTTGTGCTCCGGGGAATGCGAGTTGCTGCGCCAATGCGTTAATGGAGAAGAGCGCTGCAAACAAACTGACGATGATTTTTGCCTTGGTAGATTTCATTTTTTATGGTTAGTTGGTTTTCTTTCGATAAAGATACGAAGCCATCAGGACAACTCGTTTTCCATTCATAGATGGAAATGCTTAGTAACAAGTAGCAAAGATACAGATTTTTATCGAGAGAAAAAAAGAAAACGCACTTTTTTTTCAAAACAACATCGACAACCAACAGTTTGTGTCATCGAAATCTCTCTTTTCTTCACCCCACCTCTACCCCATCACTCGGCTCGGTGTACTTTTGTTAACTTTGCAGTTTTTTGGTGGTTTGGGGGATTCGTCACTTAGGTGCAACGAATCTCCATTTCTTTGTCGCTTATAAATAAGAGGTTGTTATGGTTGGTATGAGTTTGTCAACATCATTGCTTGGGTTACGAGGATGGGGCAATAAAAAGCCCACCTGGTGAGGTGGGCTGTATGCATGTGCGGTGTTGTGTGGTATTTATGGCACCCATACCGGGCGAATCATTAGTCCGTCGCAGCGATCGCCAGTATTGCCACTTCCTACACTGGAGTAGGAATGTATTCTGTAGTAGCAGGCCTGGGATACCGACGATTGATGCCGTGTAGAGGTCCAATAATCCCCTTCGCTGTCAGCTTCTTTGAGTTCTTCGCCCACTCGGTAGCCCGTTGCTGGCATGTAGACGGTGTTGCCGTTCGGTCCGGTGAATTGAATACCAACGACACCATACATCAAAAATTTTGTGAAGTGACAATTGTCAAACAATTCTTGCAATTGTTCATAACTTGGAATAGCCCAGGATTCACCCCATTTCACATGTGCCACATCATATTGCGTGTCGGCAATATCGCTACCGATGTCCTGGCAGGTGCGCCACGTACCGTTGCAAAGGGTGTAGGTGCTCCAGTTGTAAGTGGACTTTTCTTCTGTCTCACCCCAGGCGTAATATCCTCCAGATGCCTCCGGGATATCTGCACCCACGTTGCAGCATGCCCACATCGTGCCGGAGGGCAACCCGAGGTCAATCATGTGCGGGTGGTTGTCATCGGGGCAGGAAAGGTAAACTTTCGGTCCTTTCACTTTTACACTGATAAGTTGCGGACTGCCAAAGGCCGGGTCAACCACAGTCACCACTACCGACCCGGCAGAGAAGCCACGGATGGTAATGGTGGAACCCGACAACGATGCCTCGGCCACATCGTTGTCTGTACAGCCGACCACATAGGTGCCGCTGCCCGAAGTGATATCCACGGTAGCTGTCTCACCTGCATATATCTCCACACTATTCGTCGATAGTGAAAGACTTTTTTGGGTGCTTTCCACATAAACCGGGCGTATGTTAAAGCCACCCATCTTGCCCCATGCCGATCCGTTTAGGTCTGATAGCACATTGAAAGAGTTGAAACTGAGGGCGTAAACAGATTCTGGGAAGGAAGTATGCTGAGTTGACGAATAATAATATCCCCAGTTGCCAATCTCGGAGACGCCCTCGTTGAAATAGCCGCCAGCTGCAGGCAAGAAAATGGCCCCGCCATTCGGACTGGTGAAAAGCAATCCGTTGATTCCATTCATCGTTGTCCATTGGCTGGTGCAGTTGTTAATCAACTCTTTGATCTGGTCATTCGTCGGCATCACCCAGCAGCCGCCCCACTTCATATGGGCCACGTCGTAATAAGTACCGGCAATGTCACTGCCCAAAAACTGATACACAGCTTCTGCTATATCTTCATAATCATATCGACCATCTCCATTGCTATCTGTCCCGGAGCAATATTGGTATGCGGCTTCGTTATAAACATCTTTCTCTTTGGTCTCGCCCCAGGCATAGTAGCTGCCGTAGCCCCCTGGTGAACTGGCTCCCACATTGCAGCACGCCCACTTCGTGCCAGAGGGCAGCCCGAGGTCGATCATATGCGGGTGGCGATTGTCGGGGCAGGTGAGGTAGGCGTGGGGGGTCGCTCCATGTAGGATTTCATCTACTAACAACACCACGTCGGTGATGTTTTTGTCTCCATCTTGGTTCATATCACCATTCAAGTTGGACTGTGCATTGGCCTTGAATATCACGAGCGCAAATGCGATAAATGTTACGAGTTTTTTCATAATTGTATAGGTTTAGTTTACATTCTGCAAAAATATGGAATAGTTTTCAAACTTCCAAATAATGGCCGAAAAAATGTACTTTTTCGGTATTCATCGGAATAGGCTCGGTGTAAAGCCATATATCGCTCATATATGTTCCAAAATAGAAAAAAAGGAAGCAAAAGGAGATTCGAAGAGAGGCAAAAGAGCCAAGACTCTCTCAAAAAAGAGAAAAATCGTTTTCCCCGAAGTTGCACCGTTTGCCGCACCGCCATTGCCAATGTTCCCCCGAAGTCGTAGGGGCGGGTCTTGTGCCCGCCCGATATCATCATGCTGTCATCCCGAATTTTAGAATTGGAGAATTTTTACGGGCGGGCTGCACCGTTTGCCGCACCGCCATTCTTAACCTTTGTGCGGACATGCATAAAGCAAGTCCCTACAGTTGCAACAGGCCCCTTGGCGTGATTGGAAATCCCCCGAAGTCGTAGGGGCGGGTCTTGTGCCCGCCCGAATAATCCTGAAAATAATTGTTGTCATCCCGAATTTTAGAATTGGAGAATTTTTACGGGCGGCCACAAGACCCGCCCCTACAGCTGCAACAGACCCGCAGAAACCGTAAAAGTGATCATATGTCCCTTTAACTCCTCTTTAACTCCTCTTTAACTCCCCTTTAACTCCTCTTTAACTCCTGAAAGAGATCATATGTCCCTTTAACTCCTTAAAAAACTCCCTAAAGTTGAGCGAATGCAAAACTTGAGTAAATTATTCTTGGGATATTTTTTCGCGAATATGTTTTTTTTTGCTACCTTTGCCGCCGTAAACCAATTTTAGATCAACTTATGGACGACTATCCGGCGGAAAATTTGATTTCGTTGGCGTAAGACGACAAGGATTTGTTAGTCTTTCGCCGTGAATTTTTTTCACTACGCTAATCACGTGGAGGATTAACAAATGAAGACATACTGGAACTATAGCGAAGGCTTGACGCTGCTCAATGAGTGGCAGCCAAATTGTTGGATACAGGTGACATGTCCTACTGATGAGGACCGCCAGTATCTGGAGAGCGAATACAAGATTCCCGACTATTTCCTCACCGACATCAGCGATACTGATGAGAGGGCGCGTTACGAGTATGACGATGGATGGATGCTCATCATCCTCCGCATACCCTATGTCAAGGAAATCAGGTCGAGGACACCTTACACCACTGTGCCGCTCGGCATCATACACAAGCGCGACGTCACCATCACCGTGTGCTATTACGAAACCAACATGATGATCGACTTCGTCAGTTACCAGCAGAAAAGAGGGACGGGATTCACCGACTACGTGGATATGATTTTCCGTATCTTCCTTTCATCTGCCGTATGGTACCTCAAGCGACTCAAGCAAATCAACACCCTCATAGAGAAGGCCAAGCGCAACCTTGACAAGGAGGTGAACAACGAGTCGCTCATCGGACTGAGCCGCTTGCAAGATTCGCTCACCTATTTCGCCACTTCCATCAGAGGCAATGAGAACCTGTTGGCCAAACTGAAGTTCAAACTGCAAATCGACGAGTTGGACGCCGATATGATTGAAGACGTCAACATCGAGATGAGTCAGGCAAGGGAAACCACCAACATCTATTCAGATATCTTGGAATCGACGATGGACACCTATTCGAGCATTATTAATAATAATGTGAACAATGTGATGCGAACACTCACCTCTGTATCCATTCTCATGATGTTCCCGACGCTCATCGCCAGTTTGTTTGGTATGAACCTGCCCAACGGGATGGAGGATTACCCTTTGGGCTTCCCTATCGCATTGGTGATTTCCGTGGCTGTTACAGGATTAATATGGTGGATTTTAAGGCGTAAAAGGCTCGTCTGATAAAATATTTGAAAAAAAACTAAAATTTTTTAGGCGGTTTCGCTTTTTTTACTTAAGTTTGCATTTTGATAATGCGAACAATCGAATCATAAACCTAATTGTTAAATGATGGACTCTCAAGACAAGCCCCAAGTAGAGGGCACACCAGTAGAAGAGAATGTGGTAGAATCTTCCAATGCCGACGTTCAGGAACAGCAAGTAGCGGAAGGAGAAGTTGTGGAAAACGTGGAGGTTGCTCCCGCTGAGGAGACCGCACCTGTTGAGGATGCCGCTCCCGCCGAGGATGCCGCTCCCGCCGAGGATGCTGCTCCCGCCGAGGATGCTGCTCCCGTAGAGGATGCCACTCCCGCCGAGGATGCTGCTCCCGTAGAGGATGCCACTCCCGTAGAGGATGCCGCTCCCACAGAGGATGCTGCTCCCGCCGAGGATGCCGCTCCCGTTGAGGATGCTGCTCCCGCCGAGGATGCCGCTCCAGCCGAAGATTCAGAGAAGAAAGTGTTCAAGACCAAGGGCGAAGTTTTGGAACGTGTGATAGAACTTGCCCATGGTGAGGAAACCCCCAACAAGGATGAGGTGGACCTCTTGAAGACCATCTTCTACAAGATGCTTGTCATTGAGAAGGAAGCCGCCAGGAAAGCATACTTGGATGCAGGTGGCGACCCGGAAAAATACCAGGTTACTCCCGACGAGGAGGAAGAGAAGTTCAAGGCCGAGATGACGCTCATCAAGGAGAGACGTCAACGTGTCTTCCAGGATATGGAGAACGAAAAGGCTGAGAACCTCAAGAAGAAACAGGCCATCATTGAGAAGGTGAAGACCATGGTGACTTCTCCCGAGAATGCCAACAGGTCGTACCAAGAGTTCAAGCGCCTCCAGCAGGAATGGCGGGAGATAAAGGCTGTACCGCAGGAGCATGCCAATGAGTTGTGGAAGACCTACCAACACTATGTGGAGCAATTCTACGACCAACTCCGCTTGAACATCGAGGCCAGGGAATATGATTTCCGCAAGAACTTGGAAATCAAGACCAAGTTGTGCGAGGCTGCCGAGAAATTGGCAGAAGAGCCGGATGTCATCAGCGCCTTCCATCAACTGCAGGAACTACATCAGCAATATCGTGAGGCAGGCCCAGTGGCCAAGGACCTCAGGGAGCAGGTGTGGGCTCGTTTCAAAGCCGCATCAACGGTGGTCAACAAGAGACACCAGCAGCATTTCGAGGAACTCAGGTCGAAGGAGGAGGAAAACCTTGCCCGCAAGACAGCTTTGTGCGAGAAGGTGGAAGCCATCGCCAAGGAGGAGAACAAGGGGGCTGCCGACTGGGAGCGTCATACCCGTGAAATCAAGGAAGTGCAGGCGGAATGGAAGACCATCGGTTTCGCACCACAGAAGATGAACGTCAAGATTTTCGAGCGCTTCCGTGCAGCTTGTGATGACTTCTTCGGGCGCAAGACGCAGTTCTTCAGAGAGATGAAGAGCCGTTTCGCCGAGAATGCAGAGAAGAAACGTACCCTCGTGGAGCAGGCCAAGGCATTGCAGGACAGCACAGACTGGAAGGCTACAGCTGAGAAACTCACCCAATTGCAGAAGGAATGGAGAACCATCGGCACCGTGCCAAAGAAATTGGGCGACCAACTGTGGAATGAGTTCCTGGGGGCTTGCAACAAGTTCTTCGAGGCACGCAATGCTGCTACTGCAGGCACAAGAGGCGAGGAGCGTGAGAACCTCGCCAAGAAACGCGACATCATCGCAAGGCTGAAGGCTATCGCCGAAAAGGAACCCGACACGGAGACTCAGTCGCAGGTTCAGGGATTGGTGGACGACTACAATCAGATTGGGCACGTCCCATATCGTGAGAAAGACAAGCTCTTCAAGGAATTCCACGATGTGCTTGACAAGATTTACAAGGAACTCAACATCTCTGTTTCTCGCCGCCGCCTCGACAACTATCGCAGCAACCTGCGCAGCGTGGCCGAGAAGGGACAAGGAGCACTTGACAACGAGCGTACGCGTCTCATGCGCCGCTATGAGGGACTCAAGCAGGAAATCCAGACTTATGAGAACAATCTCGGATTCCTCAACGTGTCGAGCAAGAAGGGCAACAGCCTCATCGACGAGATGAACCGCAAGGTGCAGAAACTCAAGGATGAGTTGGCACTGGTCAAGGAGAAAATCAAAGCCATCGATGCTGAAAACAAAGCAGCTGAAGAGGAAGAAGAGTAAAGCCTCTGTGGCTTAAAAATATAAAGGGGAAGCGAAACGCTTCCCCTTTTTTAATGGTTTTTTTATGGTTTTCTAGAGCTTCTAGATTAGGGTGTCCAATTTGTAATCTGTTATTACATAAAGATTCCGTTTCGCTTTCTATGCCAAGAGGTCTTGTCCAACAGTCGGTGCGCATATCCCCTCCCCTCGAGGGGAGGGGCTGGGGTGGGGGCTTTGATTAAAAGATAATACAACAATTGGACATCCTACTTCTAGATATTCTAGAGTTCTGGATATTCTAGATTTCCTAGAGCTTCCTATATCTCTTCCAGGGCTTTTTTGAGCAAGGCCCAGAAAGGCTCGATGGTGGGGATGAGGCAGCGCTCGCTGGTGGTGTGCGGGCTCTTCATCGTCGGACCGAGCGACACCACATCGAGGTGTGGGTATTTGCCCAAAATGACGGAGCATTCCAAGCCGGCATGATCTACTTGGATGATGCCATCCTCGCCGTTCAACTCCTTGTAGATGCGGAGGAGATGGTGCAAGATGCCGCTCTCGGGGTTCGGGTCCCAACCTCCGTAGCTGCCGGCGGTCTCCACTTTCATTCCTGCCATGTTGAAGCAACTCTCCAGCATGTTCACCACATAGTCTTTCATATCCTCGCGTGACGAGCGAGCCAGGATTTTCAGTGTGGCCTTTCCACCCTCGATGTCGATGATGGCGAGGTTGGATGAGGTCTCCACCACGTCGGGGTAGGAGGGAATCATACGCACCACGCCATCGTGGCAGGCATAGATGGCATTGACGAGGTTGTCTTGGATTTCCACTGGCACCTCGCAGGCAGGCACCTCCACGTCTTCGGCAAACATTTCCACGCCGCTCTCAATGTTCTTGAATTGGTCGGCAATGTTGGCTTGCCATTCCGCTACCAGCTCTTTCAACGCTTCCACGTTCTCCTTGGGAAGGGTGAGCACCACCTCGGCCTTGAAGGGGATGGCGTTGCGCATGTTGCCGCCATGCCAGGTGGCCAGGCGGGCGTCGCATTCCACTATGGCTTCACGCACGAAGCGCACCATCTGCTTGTTGGCGTTGGCACGACCCTCATGGATTTCCAAGCCGGAGTGGCCGCCGCGAAGGCCTTTCAGCGTCACTTTCACTGCTACGTCGTCGGGGTCGGTGGCTACTTCCTTGTAGTCGAGTGTGGCGGTGACGTCGATGCCGCCGGCGCTGCCGATGACAAACTTGCCCCATGTCTCGGAGTCGAGATTGAGGAGGATGTCGCCTTGAAGTTCTCCTTCGGGAAGGTCGTTGGCGCCAAACATGCCGGTCTCCTCGTCGGCGGTGATGAGGGCGTCGATGGGACCGTGGCGCATGTCCTTCGCTTCCATCACGGCCATGATGGCTGCCACGCCCATGCCGTTGTCGGCGCCAAGGGTGGTGCCACGGGCCTTCACCCAGTCGCCGTCAATCCAAGGCTCGATGGGGTCGGTGACGAAATCGTGGGTGCTCTCGGGACTCTTTTGAGGCACCATGTCCATATGGGCTTGCAGGATGACACCCTTGCGGTCTTCCATCCCGGGGGTGGCGGGTTTGCGCATCACGATGTTGCCGGCAGGGTCTTTGAATGCTTCCACGCCAGCTTTGGCGGCGAAGTCGAGGAGGAACTGTTGGATTTTCTCCAGATGACCCGAAGGACGGGGCACTTGGGTCAATGCTAGGAAATTCTTCCAGATGCATTCAGGTTTCAGGTTCTTGATTTCACTCATGTTCAATAAGGTTTAAGTTGAATGATATGTTGTGGATTTCTTGTCATTGGCTTTTCCCGACAGGCTTTGTCAGTGAAAGCGACATCCATCCCCAAATGCCCAATAGCACGACCAGCAAGGTTTGCAACGTGTGGACGATGAGCACGAAGGAGAGGGCGGCGTTGCTTTCCACACCATAGAGGATGAGCATGGTCTTCACTGAGAAATGCCATGGCCCGGCGCCGTTGGGCGTGGGAACGATGACGGCTATGCTGCCTACCACGAATGACACCAAGGCGCAGTTCATCCCCAGTGCGGAGGTGGACTCGAAACAGTAGAATGTCAGGTAGAAATGGAGAAAATAACTTCCCCATATGCCGATGGTGTAGAAGAGGTAGAGTGGCACGTTCTCGACGTTGCGCAAGGATATCACGCCTTGCCACAACCCACTGATGATGTCGCGTATCTTGTGGCTCAGATGCAAGGCGCTGACCAACCACCACAAGAGGAGAAGGACAGCGACAAGGCAGATGAAGGTCACGATGTAGCCCGTGCTGGTGAACTGTCCGAGGAAGGTGTCGAGGCGTGTGCCGGTGGTGGCGAAGAAATGGTGGAACACCGGTAGTTGCAACAATAGTGTGACAACCGTCACAAACAGCACCATGATGCTATCGACGGCGCGCTCTGTCACCACGGTGCCAAGCGACTTGGAGAAGGTCACGTTGTCGTAGCGCTTCAGCACACCGCAACGTAAGAACTCTCCCACACGAGGGATGACCAGGCTGGTGGCGTAACTGAGAAACACGGCGTTGACGGATGTGCTTGTACGGGCGTGCTCGCCTATGGGCTCCAGTGTCTGACGCCAGCGAAGGCCACGGAACAGTTGCGCCGTCACACCGAAAGGAAGGGACAGCAACATCCATGTCCAGTCCATATCATTGAGCATCACGTCTTTCACCAACGTGAAGTCGAAGTCGCGATACATCCAATAGAGTATCGCACCTCCCAAAAAGAGCGGCAGGATGATTTTTGCGACTTGGAAGACTGGTTTGCGTATGTCCATTAAAAGTGAATGCTTTGATTTGAACAAACAAAGTTACCTATTTTAAACGACAAAAACAAAACTTTATTGAAACATTAACAAAAGAAATCGTCTTTTCGGGAAGAAACGAATCGGCGTCGCCTCACGGCGACGCCATCCCGGTAAAACTTATATAATACACTTCGGTTGATAGTCTTCTGCATCCGCCGACAATGCACCACGGCCTGGCCATGGCTGCTGCGGCATGGAAGCAGGCAGAATTCTTACGTCCTGCCAACTTGAAAACAAAAAAGTTACTCATTGCGCCTCACCCCTTGCATCGAGGGGCTTTGGCAAGCTTGGGCTTGCTTGAAAAGGCAGGTCTTCTGACTTTGTCCCACCCTCAGGCGCCTTCCCATCCCTTGCGGGGCAGTGGCATCTTGCCTGGGGCAATAATGGAACTCACAGCTGCGAGACAGTCGGGGACTCACACCCCGTTCCCTTTGCTAATCGCGTGGAGCGAACCTTTCGATTGCAAAGATAATGCAATTTGTCCGTTTACCAAAAACATTTGTCACTTTTTTCGTCATTTTACTGTTAAAACCATATCAAGCACCTCCCACCCAGCGGTTGCACCGTTCACCGCACCGACGTTTAAAATCCTACACCGAAGTCGTAGGGGCGGGTGTTGGGACCATCCGTACGCCGAAACATCCCACATGGTCGCTAAGGCTTGGTGCAACATGGAACAACCTACCTTGCAGGTCAACGTTTTTTTTACGCCAAACATAATGGATTCAAGTTTTTTTTATAATTTTGCAGACAAGAGGAAAAAACACATCTAATAGAACTAAAATCCGATGATATGAGAAAGAGCATTTTTTTTGCTGCTTGTCTGGCGGCTTTCCTTGTCGGGGTGCTGCCCGTTTCCGCGCAGACGATGAAGAGTTATGACTCCTACAAGGGGTTGGTGATGGCCGGCTACCAGGGATGGTTCAGCACGCCGGGCGATGGTGGCACACGTGGCTGGTACCGCTACCAAGGGAAGGACGGCACCTTCCGACCGGGATTCTCCAACGTGGACTTGTGGCCTGACGTGAGTGAGTATGAGAAGACTTACGAGACTCCGTTCACCTTGGACAATGGCCAGAAAGCCAGGGTGTTCTCCTCACGCGATGCTTCCACGGTCGACCTTCATTTCAAGTGGATGAAGCAGTATGGCATCGACGGCGTCTTCGTGCAACGTTTCGTCGTCCTCCAGAAAATTCCTGAGGCGAAAGCCCATCACGACGACGTGCTCAAAAATGCGATGAATGCGGGCAGGAAATATGAAAGGGCGGTTTGTGTGATGTATGACTTGAGCGACACGGGACCAGGAGATGAAAAGGTGTTGCTTAACGACATCCGGTTGCTGGCCGTAAAATACAACCTCTTCAACCATACAAGTTGTCCGCAATACCTTTATCATAATGGAAAACCCCTTGTGGCCGTCTTTGGAGTGGGATTCGATGAGGGACGCAGATATGGATTCAAGGAGACAGAAGCTATCATCAAAGGTCTCAAGGAACTGGGATTCAGCGTGATGCTCGGTGTTCCCACCTATTGGAGACAGATGGAGAAGGATGCGTTGAAAGACCCGCGCCTGCACCAGCAAATCAAGATGTGCGACATCGTGCTCCCTTGGTTCGTGGGAAGATACAATGAGGATAGCTACCCAGGATTCAAGCAGTTGATACTCGAAGACATGAAATGGGCGAAAGCCAACCATGTCGACTATGCGCCCGTCTGTTTCCCGGGTTTTTCTTGGCGCAATATGAATTATCACAACAACAAGAATGTGACGGGCATACCGCGTAACAAAGGGTCGTTCTACAAAAAGCAACTTGATTTCTGCGCAGCCAATGCTGAGATGATCTACATCGCCATGTTTGACGAAATCGACGAGGGCACCGCCATCTTCAAAATTGCGAAAAAGGTGCCTACTGCCACGCCGGGAAGTGAGTTCCTCCCGCGTGACAAAGGCAGCGCATACTACATGAAACTGACCGGAAAGGCTGCCAAGAAACTCCGCAAACGGTTGGGAGTGAAATGAACCGATGGAGAAAAGTGAAAAATGACATCGATGACGTCGCTTTGTACTCGTATCCCTGGGGTGTTGCTACTGGCATTCATCCTTCCTCTTCCTTCGGTGGCTCAGTCACAAATGAAATTGATATGGAGTGATGAGTTTGATGTCGATGGCTCCTATGATACCGATGTGTGGAAACCGGAAAGGGGCTTTGTGAGAAACCACGAGGCGCAATGGTATCAGGAAGGGAACGCCTATTGCCAGAATGGATGCTTGGTCATAGAGGCCCGAAAGGAGAAAAGAGCAAACCCCACCTACGCTGCCGCTGCCAGGCACGACGACTGGCGAAGGAGCCGCGAGCACATCGAATACACCTCGGCGTCGCTCACCACGCATGACAGTTTCTCGTTCACCTACGGAAGAATGGAGGTGAGGGCGCGCATCCCCACCGCGAGCGGAGCCTGGCCTGCCATCTGGCTCCTTGGGAAAGGGATGGAATGGCCGTCGTGTGGGGAAATCGACGTGATGGAGTTCTATCGCATCAATGGCATACCCCATGTCCTGGCCAACGCTTGCTGGGGTGGCGAAAGGCGTTATCAAGCCGTATGGAACAGCAAGCGCGTGCCTTTTTCGCATTTCACCGACAAAGACAGCCTGTGGGCAGAGAAGTTCCATCTATGGCGGATGGATTGGACGCCTGAGGCCATCACCATCCTCATAGACGATGAGGTGGTCAATGAGATTTCCTTGGCAGAGACGACAAATGGAAGTCTCGGCAAATACGAGAATCCCTTTCACGCGCCCCAGTACATCCTCCTCAATCTGGCTCTTGGTGGAGACAATGGTGGCCCTATCGACGATAGCCAATTTCCCTTGCGCTATGAGATTGACTATGTGAGAATATATCAATGACCAAACTATTGCAGGGAAGCTTTGCCTCCTCGCAAACACACGAAGCATTGGCTTTCCAAAAATTTTGGAGGTTGCAAATGGTGCAACCTCCAAAATTTTTCAGTCAAGCCTTTGCATTTACTCCTATTGCAGTCGGAAGCTGATGGGCAGGTTGTAGATGCAGTTGACGGGCTCGCCTTTCACATAACCAGGTGTCCAGTCCGACATCTCGGAGACGACACGGAGGGCTTCCTCCTCCATGGCTTCACGCCCCTTTGCCTCGTTGATGCGCCGTGTCAAGGCGATGGAGTCTGCAGCATTGGTGAAACTTGTCACTATGATTTCACTCAACACTTCCCCCTCAGGCTTGTGGGCAATCTCCACATTGGTGACCTTGCCTGTTGAGGTGACACAGAAGCGCACGACGTAACGCCCTTGGACGCCATTTTCCATGGCTACAACGGGATAGTGTACGTTTTGCGACAGGTAAGTCAGCAATGCATTCATTCCACCGGGATATTCTGGCATCACATCTGCCACTTCATACACTTTCTCTCCGTCGATGGTCTTTGGCGGCACCGTGTCGCTGACAACCTCCAGGGGAGTTGGAAGGATGGATGGTTCGATTGTCTCTTCCATCTTCTGGGTGGTGGTTGCTTCATTCAACTCGCGATTGGTTGCCCCTTCCTTGTTGTTGTATTCGGGAGTCTCCTTCTTCACGGCATCGGTTGCTGCGTCGTTGAGTGTGGTGGCCTGAGTGGCAAACTGGCGGTTTGCGAAAGCACCGAGGACAATCAAGGTGGCAGGCACGATATAGAGCAGTCTCAGGCGTGCCCATTTGTTGGATTTCTTTTTCTTCATCATGGTGATTCGTTTTTTGAGAAGGCTGTGGTTGAAGGCGTTGGCAAAGGCATAGCGGCTTCCACGCACAGCGTTCTTGATTAATAACAATTGGTAGTTGCGGGCGGTGATGCCTCTGCGCAGTACGACATCGTCGGCCTCATATTCATGAATCTCCCTCAGGGAGGTGTCAAGCATCCAAATGCAGGGGTTGAACCACTGCAAGACTTCCATCAATGCTACGAGCAGCGCATCCCACGAGTGGCGATGGCGCACATGGGCCATCTCGTGTATCATCACCGGAGAGCCTTCGGCACTGTCTGCCTCTCCCACCACGATGCTCCTCATCCAACTGAATGCCTCCACTTCTCCTGCGTGGCAATAGATGGTGACGTCATCACGCTTGTCTATCCAAAGGCATCCGCTGGAGATGAATCGATGGAGTCGATGGAGTTGAAGAATCTTCAGCACCAGACAGGTCAGAACCCCGGCAAGGTAGGCATAGACGAGCAGGTGGATCCAGTCGAACGGTGTGCTTCCCGTTGCCTGCCGGGGCAGGGGGGCGGCCGACTCTCCTGTGAAGGCTGTAGGCATGCCCACTTCTACAATGGCATGGCGCTGCTGTGCCAAAAAGTCCTGAATGGTGAAATCCCATAGTGGAACATTCAGGAAGGGTGCCAGCAACGAGAGGGCGATGATGAGCAGCAGACCGAAGCGGTTGAAGGCAAAGAACGTCTCCCGCCTGAGCAACAAGGTGAAAGGCAGGAAAAGCACGGTCAGGCAGATGGCCGACTTAAGGGCGTATAGCGTTAGTGCACCCATGGCATTTGCTTATTGGCGGTTGACGAGGTCGAGCAGTTCACGTATCTCTTCTTCTTCGATCTGCTCGTTCTCCACGAAGAAGCGCAATAGCGACGAGGCGCTACCGCCAAAGAAATTGTCTTTCACCTCACGCATCACGCGACTGGTGTATTCGGCGCGTGAGATGATTGGGAAATAGAGGTATTGCTTGCCTGTACCTTTTTTGTAATCTACGAAACCTTTAGTTGTTAGGATTTTCATATATGTAGACACCGTGGTGTAGGCGGGGCGGGGGGCGTCATAACGTTCCACCACCTCGTGCACATCGGCTGCCTTGCCCATTCCCCATAGGATGTTCATCACTTGCATTTCTGCACGGGTAAGGGTCTTGTTCTTCTCTTTCTTCATTTTGCACGTTTTGTTGTTCTGCTGCAAATATATGACTAAATTTTTAGTTATCTAAAACTTTAGTTGATATTTTTTCGTGAAAACCTTCATTTTTAACATATTTTTTTAGTTATTCCACCCTCTGTAAATGTTCTGCGAATAGTAAAGGAATTCGCCTGCGGTGAGAACCAACGGTCGATGTGCGGAGCATCGTTTCATCTCCATTCGCGTTTGTTTCATCCCTGAAACCCCGGCCTTTCATACAGGATGGCTGCATATGCTTTGAGAACGCACCCGTGCAAATGCATCTTTGTATCAGAAAGTTTTCAAAAACCATTTTATTAACACATTAAATTTTTAAGAGATGAAAAAGTATTTATTGATTCTGGCCGCCATCTGTATGACAATGGCCGCCAACGCGAAAATCCTGAGAGTGAGCAATGTCAGCGGCAGTTCGGCACCGTACACTACCATCGAAGATGCTCACAATGACGCCAGCGCAGGCGACACCATCATGGTTGATGCTTCTGTCACAAGGTATGGCAAAAGTTATGATATAGCATTGACCAAAAGGGTAGTGTTGATTGGTCCGGGATATTGGCTTGTCCAAAATAAGCTGGTAGAAGAGGGTGCAGGCTATGCGTATGTTAGTGGTTTGGTCATCAAGGCTGTAGGAACTGTCGTGAAAGGTATGACTTTGGGTAGTATCGGAATTCAAGCAAAGAATGTTGTTGTCAACAGATGCAACATTGGTAATGTCTTTATCAAAAGTGGTTGTGACAATGCTATTATCAGTCAATGTTTCATTAGTGGTGAGGTGAATGGTGATGAGTCTAATTATCATATGATTACGAACAACTTATTCACCACGACTCAGCCTTATCTGGACATTGTGGGAGTCAACAACAGTTACATTGCATATAATACATGCCGTGCTAATAAATTTGAGTTCAATACTTCAAACTGCACCATTGAGAACAACTTGTTGATGGAAATCGGTAACGGTGGCACTGGCAACAGTTTCAACAACAATTATCTGACCGACATCATCAACACCCAGGCCACGGATGATTTCATCGACTCCGATTATTTCAACCTGGAGATTCCCACTGAAGTGTTGAGCCTGTATGGCGCCTTTGCCGGTGAATCACCCTATGTCATCAGTGGCATACCCACAGGACCCTACATCATCGGCATCGACGTGCCCTCCACCGTGGAGGAAGGCAGCACTACCACCGTTACCATCAAAGTGAACATTTCAAAATGAGCGTTATGAGACTGTTTATCCTTCTTCTGGCCAGCTGCATGGGCATGGGCTTGCATGCCCAGCAGCCTGCGAGGACGAACAACGCCCTCGAATCGGCCCCCACACTTGAGTATTTCTTCGACAACGACCCTGGCTATGGCAAAGGGAAACTGTTGGGATGCCTTGACCAAGGTGCCAACACCTACAGCATATCTCTGGAAGGACTGCCTGCTGGTGCACACCTGTTGAACATAAGGGCATGTGATGACAACAGCAACTGGTCGACGACCATTTCCCGTCCTCTCTATGTCTGTAAGGTGAAGGGCGAGCGTGCCAACCGCATCGAGTATTTCTTCGACACCGACCCCGGCTGCGGCCTTGCCAACGCCTTGGAGGTGCCTGGGAATGGCGAGGTGAGTTATGCACTGCCCCTCGTGGGCGTAGGCAGCGGGGCTCATCTGCTTTGTCTGCGTGCACAGGATGAACAAGGACGCTGGTCTACTGTGCTTTCACGGCCGCTCTACGTCATCAACGCCAGCGATGGTGAAGTCACCGCCATGGAGTATTTCTTCGACAAGGCCGACCCGGGCGTGGGTAATGCTACCGCTGTGGCTATCCCCGACACACACGCTAAGGAGTTCTCCTTCGACCTCGACATCTCGCAACTTGCTGTCGGCGAGCATCAGCTCTGCGTCAGGGCGCGTGACGGCAACAACCAGTGGTCGATGCTCAGCATCCAACCTTTCGAGATCGCCGGCGCTGGCACGGGGGTGCAGAACGTGATATGGACGATGCAAGTGGGCATGGAGGCCACCACCACGGAATGTCGACTCACGAGCGACTCCGACCGTGGCAACTGCCTTGTGGAAATCGTCAACATCGCTGGCATGAGACTTGCCGCCGCCAAATGGGCCGCCCATGACCAGCAACTCTCGATTCCCATCACGGCACGTCAGGGTGAAGTGGTCATCATCCGTGTCAACGACATCGACAACAACCGTACCTTCTTGCGCAAGATACGCATCGACAGGTAGAGGTCAGGATTTACGAGAATAGGGGCCTGTTTGAGCAAATAGCGGTGTTAGTTATCCCCTCCCCTCGAGGCCCCTCGAGGGGAGGGGAGATACGCACCGCCCTTTTGGTCACTTTCCACTTTTTAAAGTAGACTCAAAAAATTGAAGATTGAAAATTGAAAATTGAAGATTGAAAATTGACCTTCGGTCGAAGTTGCTCACACTCGGCAGACTTCAAGCATGCTTGGTCTGCTCTCGCTTAATCGCAACTTTGAAGATTGAAGATTGGGCCGAGCTCGTGTTAAAAAAATATTCGTCGAACAATTCCTTTTTGTCATAAAAATGCTTTTTTTCGTGAAAAAATTTGGGCGTATCTGCAAAAGTGCTTATATTTGCAACGAATTTCTTGACTTTTATATTTCAAACTTAAAAAAATCGCGCCTATCGGAACATCATTACTTGAATAACAATCATTGAAGCAATGGAATATCTGAAAAAGTTGACCGACGAGGAATTGGCCTTGGCCTACATCGACGGTGATGACAAGGCGTTTGATTTGTTGTTGTCAAGAACGCAAACCAAACTCTTTACTTATATTATGTTTGTCGTGCGCGACCGAGAAGTGGCCAATGACATCTTCCAAGAGACTTTCGTCAAGGTCATCACCAAGTTGCAGCAGCATAAATACACCAACTCCGGGAAGTTCGGGGCGTGGCTGGTGAGAATTGCCCATAATGTCATCATGGACTGGTACCGCGAGCAGAAGTCGGAGAAAATCGTCGAGGCAAATGAGGAAAACGACCTCTCCAACCTTGGTGGCTGTGAGGTGCTCGACTTGAACGTTGAGAACCAATATGTGAACGAACAGGTGATGCGCGACGTGCGCAAGATGATGAACATGCTTCCGCCCACGCAGCGAGAGGTGGTGTTCATGAGGTTCTACCAGGAGATGTCTTTCAAGGAAATCGCCGAGGCCACCGGTGTGAGCATCAACACCTCCTTGGGGCGCATGAGGTATGCCATCCTCAATTTGCGGAGGATGGCCAAGGAACACAATATGGTCTTGCAGTTGGACTAAAAACCAAAATTGTTTTCATCCCCAATAGAGGCCGGCAGGGTGCTCTTTTATCCCGAGATTTATTTCAGGCGGGCACAAGACCCGGCCCTAAAGCCGCAACGTTTGCCGCAACGTTATTTCTGGTTTTTGTATGGACATGCATGAAGCAAGTCCTTACAGTTGCGACAAGCCATTTGGTGTGGTTGGAATGCCACCTGTAGGCGCGAGTCTTGTGCACAACCAAAAGCCCCCGAAGTCGTAGGGGGCTTTTTCGATATGGTTGACGTTTGTTTGAAAAATAGTTGTCAATAACTCAACACGAATTTCCCTATAATTATCCCACGAATTTCCCTATAATTATCCCACGAATTTCCCTATAATTATCCCACGAATTTCCCTATAATTATCCCACGAATTTCCATGTAATTATCCCACGAATTTTCCTATAATTATCCCACGAATTTCCCTATAATTATCCCACGAATTTCCCTATAATTATCCCACGAATTGCCATTAATTTTTGTGTGCAACAATTAATGATTAATTACATGTTAATTACTAAAGTTTCCCACCTTTTGTCAGCCCATTGTTTATGAGGATTATCAAATTCGAAAGACTTTGACTTCCCCGATAAACAAAGGGTTTTAACACACGTCTAAAAAATGTTAAAGGAGATTTAGGATGCCGCCTTTCTT
>JAFWSS010000224.1 GCA_017524385.1 Prevotella sp. | reverse complement strand
TGCAATATGACATTGCGGTGTGAGGAAGATGAGAACCTCTGTTAATTTTTTAAGATTAAAAATACCGAACTATTGATCGATATTACAAGCTTGAATTATTCATCTATTATTATCTCCAATTGCAAAGCCCTGATTTAACGCGCACTCGGCTCTGCCGCTTGGCTTTAGAATCACTTACACGAATTATCATGTAATTATCCCATCAATTATCATCAATGTTTGTGCGCATCAATTAATGATTAATTATTCTAGTTTCGCATTCGTTCAACTTTCAGGAGTTAAAGAGGAGTTAAAAGGGAGTTAAAGAGGAGTTAAAAGGGAGTTAAAGAGGAGTTAAAAGGGAGTTAAAGGGGAGTTAAAGGGACATATGCTCATTTTTTCCGCTATTATTTGGAGAAATAATTACTCCATACTTTTTTTAGATCCTCTTCACGCCTCATTTTTCCATTACTTGCGAAAGTTCAATTAATGATTAATTATACGTTAATTATATGTTTATGTATTTGTTTATGAATCATTTACGCTGTTTGATTGGAAATCCGAGTGAAGAAAGGTTAAGGATGCTTTCCTGCAGCGACATCGTCGAGTGTCTGCCCGTAATTGACTTTCCATTCCAGCACGCCGCCAGACTGCCCTTCCCTGAGTTTGGCCAGGATTTTCAATCCCTTGGTGCGTACAGGACGGAAATCCACACTGTTGTAACAATCGGTCGACACACCGTATGCCGTGTGGTCCTCCACCTCGCGCCATTGGCCGTCGGCGGTCAGATAGTAGAGCGACCATGACTCAGGCACGCGGAAACTACCATCGTAATGGTCGAGTTGCAGCCAATAGACTTGGACATTGGACACCTCGTATTCTTTGTCAAACTGATAGGAAATGGCCTCCGTGGTGCCACGTTTCAACCACCAGTAGTGGTAGGGCTTGGAGATGTCGGCGGAATGGGTGGGCTCCCACTGGTCGTTCACGCCACCGGCCCATGAGTCTGTGGGTGCCGTCTCTGGTGCATCGTTCTGTATGGGGCCACGGTTGGAGAACGTCTGTGCCGCCGTGGCGATGGTGGGCTGAGGGGTGGGCACAGCCTTCACGGGACTGTTGGCAATCCACACCTCCATCTGTTGTGGCCTGCGGTTGTTCCATGTGGAGTAAGGGATGGCCTTGAAGCGGGTGTCGGCGACCTCTCCATCGGGTTGTAGTGCCTTGGCGGGGCCTTCCACGACCACCACGCCGCCAAGAAGGTCTTTCTCGAAACGGGCTTCAAGCGGTGCACTGTCGAGGATGTATTTATTGAACACCTTGCCGTCGGCCTGGTCGGAACCTTCCAGGCAATAGACCACCGGACCGCGCTCGAGAGCCACCTTGTGACGGTCATCCACAGCATTGTCGTTGGCAACGATCCTCCTGACCTGCATCGGGAGGTTCAGTTCGATGACATCGCCTTTCTTCCAATTGCGCTGCAGGATGATGTAGCCAGAGGTGGTTGCGGTGGAGACAGGAGTGCCGTTGACCGAGCAACCGACCGACGGGGCGGCATCTATGTAGCCATAGAGATTGTTGTTCGTAGGACTGTCCTTGAGCCACGAGGGGACACGCAATTTGATGGCATATTTGCCACCTCCCTTGGCGATGCGGATGCGTACGCGGCCGTCCCAAGGGTATTCCGTGGTCTGTTCCAACTCCACAAGTCCGATTTCAGCCTTTCCCTGTGCATAGAGGTTGACGTAGATGTCCTTGCCTTGCTGCGCATAGATGTATCCCGGGACGGAGGCGATGAAGCGGGTGACGTTGCCGGGGCAGCAGGCGCAACCGAACCATCTCTGGCGCTCGTGTTCGCCGTCGCTCTCCAACGGATTGTCGTAGAAGAACTTGTCGCCGCTGAGCGAGCCACCGCTCAGCACGTTGTTGTAAAGGGCACGCTCGCACACATCGACATATTTGCTGTCGCCGGTGGCGAGAAACATGCGGTAGTTCCAGTAGACATTGGCAATGGCGGCGCAAGTCTCGCAATATGCCGTGTGGTTCCACAACTCATAGTTGGGTCCGAAGCCCTCACCCTGAGGACGACTGCCGATGCCGCCGGTGATGAACAGTTTCTTCGACGACATGTTGTCCCATATGCGCTCCAGGGCTTTGAAATAGGATTGGTCGCCGGTGAGCGACGCCACGTCGGCGACGCCGCTGAAGAGATAGCCTGCGCGTACGGCATGTCCCACGATTTCGTCCTGCTGCAGGATGGGTTTGTGGTCCTGGGAGTATTCCGAGGGATTGTGCCCATCGGTACAACGACCGGTCTCCTCGACGAAGTATTTCGCGCCCTCGAGGTATCTCTTGTCGCCCGTGACCTTATATAGTTTGCAGAGAGCCATCTCGATGATGGGATGGCCGCCGGGACGATGGATTTGTCCTTCGTCAGGCCCGAACGTCTTGCACACCAGGTTGGCATTCTTGATGGCCACATCCAAGAAATTGCGCTTTCCTGTTGCGCGGTAATGTGCTACGGCGCTCTCTATCAGGTGGCCGGAATTGTATAACTCATGCGAGTTGATGCGCTCCCATCGGTGCGTTCCCCACCATCCACTCAGGCGGGTGCATTTGTTGGTCACGCAGGTGGTGAGGTAGCCGTCGTCTTCCTGGGCCAGGCTGATGAGGTGGATGACGGAGTCGAGATACTGGTCGAGTTTCTTGTCATAGTGTACGGCAAGAGAATAGGATGCGCCTTCGATGATCTTGTAGGGGTCGGTGTCATCAAACGAGAAATCGCCACGATGCTCTTTCACGGTGGTAGTCATCCTGCCGTTGTTCTGGGCTGCAAGGGCGAAATTGTCAAACCGCCCGTTCTTCTCACATTCCCGAAATGCGGAAGGGATGCTGACTGTGCGATTGGTCTCTATGCGGGGTGCCCAGAAATCATCAGCCAGGTGCACTTGTGCGAACGACACCTCTTGAATCTGCAACTGGGCGGAGGCCGAAAGGCTTATGGCGCAAGCTCCAATGAAGGTGAATAGTAGTTTGTTCATATTTTGCTGTTGTGGATGATCAATCTTCTTAAAGATGATATGTTTTTGGTATTGAATGCAAATTTAATGGTTTTGTCGTAAAGAATAGACACAATCGTCTAAGAAAATGCAAAAAACATCCAAAACAACTTGCGAAAGGCAGGATGGAGACTATTTTACAGAGATTTTGGACGTTTCTTCAAAGTCCTTTGGCATTTATCCCGACATTAGTAGAAGTTAACGAAGTTATGCCTTCGCTTGAAGTTACCAACAAATCCTCTGTATATCCAACACATTGCGAAGAACATTCTTGACAGCGGTGCGAATCTTTTGTCCGTCAAGAATATAATGCGAATCTTATGCCCGTCAAGAATAAAAAAAGGATTTGCAATCCGACAAAATCAATGTTGACCTATTTTCAACAAAGATTTTGGCGAATTACAAATCCTCTATAAATTCATCCTTTCCCGATGAATGGCATCAGGAATGAGCACCAACTGATGCTCAAGTGACTCAATCCCTGAGAGAATAGGTGATGGTGGACACCACCCTGACATTCTTTTTGTAGGGGATTTCAGAACTCTCGATGGAAAACTCTCCTTGTCCAGCCTCCACGATTTTGTTGATTTTCGAGTGGCTGTTCTCGGCAAACTGCTTCGCGGTTTTCTCAGCGTTGGATATGGCCTCCGCCATCATTTCCGGTTTCAGTGTCTGAAATTGGGTGTATTCGTATTCGGCAAAGTTGGAATCCAAGATGATGTCGCGGTCGATGAGTTCGTCCGACTGTGCTACCATTTCACTGATGAACTTGGTATCATTCGAAGCGACATAGACTGCGCAACCCACAGTGTAATTGTAGCGTGGTTTGTTGTCTCCCCATGCATCGGCGAGGTTGTCGGTGATATCAAATTGGCCCACGGAAATGTTGCCCTTTTGGTCAACGCCCTTTTCCTTGAGGTAATCTTCAATGACCTTAACTTTGCTCTTAAGTCTGCCAAAGATGGGTTTCAATTCATTGTCAGACTCTTCCAGCCTCAAAGTCCACACCACTTCGTCGGCATCGACCACTTTCTCTGCCAATCCTTTTACGGTCACACGACGGTCTTTGTTGGTGAAGTTGTCGATACCCCCCTTCAAGCAAAGGCCCAGCAGCAATAGTCCGAATGCGACGATTGCCGCCACAATGATTTTTTCATATTTTTCCATAACTGTTTTTTTAAACATTTTCCTAACAATTGTTTGTTAAAATCATTCATTTGACGAAATACAGATACACAAGTTACACCCTTTCTATCATCGCTCACCATTTTTTTTCGTATGAAACGAAAAAAATTTTCTACCTGTGCGGTTGCATCAATCGGAAGTATTTTCAAAATAGTTCCATTCTGTAAAAAACAAAAATGCTCAATGAGTCAAACGCCAAGAATGTTCAATGCGTTGCGTCAATTTGTCGTGAGCAAAAGGTGTGTGCGCATATCCCCGCCCCTTGAGGGGAGGGGCAGGGGTGGGGTATTTGACCCAAAGGTTATTCTTGCGTTTTTCTAATATAACGTTTTCAACGCTCTGGGTGTGGACACGGTCTCTTGGCGTTGAAGTTACAGACCCCACCCCTTACCCCTTGCGGTCAGGCACAAGACCTGCCCCTACAGGGGCGGGGATGTTACACTCCGAGTAAGCCTCCCGGGGTGTGGACACGGTCTTTGGGCATAGGTTGTTCATCAAATTTTAACCGCAGGTCGAAAAATTTTCAGCGCAGAAGAAAGGTGCGGCTTTCGGTTTTTGCAGCTCCTTGTGCAGTGTCTGTCTTCCCGAGACGATGAAGTTGCTTGGAGATTTGACTTTTGAGGAATGTTCCTCATTGATTGAGGGGGGAATATTATGGCAATCCTTTCAACCAAAGTTTATTCGTTGTTGTGATGAATAGAGGTATGATCAACACCCCACCGCAGGGTGGGCCAGGGCGTTGCCATGGTCTGATATCTCGTTGGCCTTACAGGCCGTCCGGCATTAATAATCCAATCGCAGGTCGGAAAAAAACCATAGTTGTCATGGCCATTCATCGGGCATCCGGTGTGCTAGCACGGCGGGCGTTGGGGATGGCGGTGCACACGGCGGTTTTGGGGTGACATTCCGCACTTGGTTATGTCGATGGTGCAGAGGAGAAGAATCCTATTCTTGCGGTGTTGTTTTGGAGGATGGTCTCCTCTTGGCAGAAGCGGTGTATTTTGTCGGCATCGATGGCGGAGTCTCCGTAGAGGATGGACTCGACATCACATTTGCGGACAATATTCTCTATCTGTCCTCCGCTGAAGTCGTAGTCGGTGGCGAGTTGGAATGCGAAGTCATCGGTGAGTGAGGGCATCATCGACAGCCAGATTTTCCGACGTTGCTCGACATCGGGTCGCTCGAAACGCACCTTGTATAGGAAACGTCGCTCGAAAGCTCCGTCAAGGCTCTGCTCCAAGTTGGTCGTGGCGATCATGATGCCATCTAGCGTTTCCATCTCCTGAAGGACGATGTTCTGTATGGCATTGTTCATCTTGTCCACTGCCCGCATGGCCTGCCCCATGCGTTTGCCGAGTATGGCGTCGGCCTCGTTGAAGAGCAGAATGGGCGTTTTGTCACACACCTTGCATAGAGCACGGTAGTTGTCGAAGACCGCCTTGATGTTTTGCTCGCTCTCCCCCCCCCACTTGCTCTTGATTTCCGACATATCGACCTGCATGATGTCACGCCGCGTGGCATGGGCGATTTGCAACACGCTCTCCGTCTTCCCCGTTCCGGGTGCTCCGTAGAAGAGGCATGCGAACCCCGTCCTCCTGCCACGCTCCTTCAATCGTGCCTGTATGGCGGCGAACCTCTCAACGGAGAGCATTTCCGAGAGGTCGTGAATCTGACGCCCCACCATGTCGTTGAAGAACAGCTTTTTCTTCACGATGCCGTCGGCCTTCACCACCATCACGGGTGCGTCCATATGTTTGGGAAGAGAGAACCCCTTCAACAAGTTCTCCTTTGCCTTATCGGAGAGTTTGTAGGTCGCCTTGTCGAGGAACTCTTGTTTTCCCGCATATTCCACGATGCCCTTCTTGATGAGCACATGCCTTCCTTCCTCCAAAGAATGGAGTTCGTTGTATGCCATATGGCGGTCGTCGAAGAGATACTCCATACTTTCAATCGGAATTTGTTCATGTTGGCTGAGCACCAGATGACGAGCCAAATGTGTCACTATCAACTTGCTGTTGTCAGAGAGGTTGAGTTTCTCCAATCTCTTGACAAACCTCAAGGATGCATTAGCCTCAAGGAGTTGCACAAACTCCTCAATGAGCAATTCGGTATCGATTTCCTCCTCCTTTCGTTGGTGAGTGAGGTCGAAGAACAACTGAAAGAAATGTATGCCGTTCTTGGCTGCCAACGACTTAGGCACGAAGCGCGTGTCGCCCTTGATGGCAGTGATGACGTCCTCCGGGACGACATAGCCCATAGATTCCGGGCCATATCTTCTTTTCGTTCTCCTCAAGAACCTGCGTTTCACCATATCGTCGATGTCCTCTTGGAACTGCATGATGCGGACGTTGGTGCAGTCGAGGAACCTTGCCAACCTGGAGCAGGTGACGACGTTGCCATCTGAACTCTCCTCGACCATGAGGGCAAGCAGAAGCGCCTGAATGTTGGTGAGGCCTTGGAGGTCGGAAATGTATTTGAAGAAAGGTTCGAGGGGTTTCATTAGAGCGGCATCAAGTGAGGAGTTCTCCGAGATGTTCAAAATCATTTCGATGGCCGAGAGCATGTTGATTTCACCGATATGGTTGATCGTGATGGTTTCCTTTTCCTTTGCGTCGTTTCTTCTGAAGTTTTTTGGCTTTCTCATATTTTAGTGGCGATTAAATTAATTAATAAAGAACACGAATTATCACGAATTAACCAAAAATTCTGACACACTGTAATTTATGATTAATTGTATGGAAATTATATGTTAATATAATACCAAATTATTTTTTCTATTAGTTATAAGGGAGTTTTAATTAAACCTACATGATTCACTCGAATTTCCAATCATACAGTGTAAATGGTTCTTAACACCTACATAGCATCTTTAGTTAATCAAGCCATGTCCACTTTTTCTGACTTTTTGGCGACATTGCTGCAATCCTGTTCTTTCAAGACCTTCTTCACGCTTCATTTTTCCTATTTGCAAATGTTGAGTTAATATTGTTTGTGTTCCTATGTTTTGATTTCCGAGTGCGAAGGTAGAGTAAAAAAATGAAATGGAGGGTTTTTCTATACGTATAAAAAACACACTTCTTCATCACTGAGTTTGCCTCCCCATGGAAGCGTTTCACCAAACGAAGACCTCTTGGCGGGGAGACGTGAAAAATCCCGTCTCTACAAAGTAGCGACGGGATGATGACGGCGGGGTTTGCTCAGTGCCTTTTGGCGGGGAGGACTCAATAGAACAAATCCAACACGTAGTGTATGATGCCACCCAACCAATCTGGGAAAACCAAGAAGTAGAGGATGATAAAGATGAAGCCTATCCAAGCACAGACATTGGTGAAGGCCGTCGACGGCTTCTCGCCTGTCACTATCTCATACAACGCAAAGACAATCGCACCACCGTCAAGAGGATATACGGGAAGGATGTTCAACAATGCCAATAAAAGAGACAATATCGCCAACATCCGGAAAGTATCATAATACTCAAAATATATGTCTTGAAAAACATAATAAAAGATGAGGAAGGTGGCAAAATTAAACAACACGCCCGCAGCAGAAATCAACAGACGTTGCCACGCAGGCTTGTCTTCGATGTATGGAGAGTGGGCATATTCCAAATCCATTGCAGGGTGAGTGGCATCCATGCCATCCACATCGCCTTCTTCTTTTGTTTCCCTTGATTTGAACACAGTGAAACCTCCAAGGGGAAGCGTCCCCAAACTCCATGTGATGTCTCTCCATGAACTGCCTCCAGGGGTTTGTTGAGGTTTGTAACTTACAAACGGCAGGAAAAACACCTGCATCTCCTTGATATGGCAACCAAACAACCTGCCAAAAGACACATGGCCCAACTCGTGAATGCAAACAACAATGGAAAGATAGATATAAAAGGACCAATCGTCGGTAAAGAAGCCACCTCCCTCAGACAAAGCCAAAAAGAGAGCCACTCCCAAAACAAGGTTGAACCATTTGAAAGTTAGCCCCTCCTTAGGTTTATTGTCATCATCATTGTGGGAGGATGAGGGTTGCGTATCCATACCAGACACTTGGCCATGTCCTTCTTCAAGGGGCACGGGACCGTCCCCAGACGGGAAATTGTTTAAATCTTTATCGTTCATCTTAAAGATAATAGAGTTGATAATTTTATACAGGATGCTTCAAGAGGGAATCTTCAAAGTTGCGATTGAGCGAGAGCAGACCAAGCTTGCTTGGAGTCTGCCGAGCGTGAGCAACTTCGACCGAAGGTCAATTTTCAATTTTTATCTCCGTCTCCGTTTCATCGAGCAAGGGCGACTCCGCCCTCACGGTGATGGTGCCGTCGTCTTGTGTCGCCTCGACATAAGCAAGGAGCCTGCCCCTGACAACGCGCTGTCGCCAGTCGCGCAGGTTGCTGGTGTCGCCCATATCGCCACCCTCAAGTCCCAAAAGACGGCCAGCGCCAGTCACGCGGACAGAAATTTCGTTGTCGGATAGTGGCACCGTCCTTCCTTCCGAGTCGGTGACCTCGATGATGACATGAGCGATGCGTCCGCGCCCTGTCAACACGGTCTTGTCTGTAGTCACACGCAAGGCAGCCGGTCTCCCTGTGGTCGGTATCTCATACGAGGCTACGACATTCCCCTGGCCGTCGAGCGCCTCCGCCCTGAGCACCCCGGGTAGGAAAGGGATGTCCCACCATATCGCCCCTGTAGCCTGGTCTTTCTCCTTAGACTGAGCCACCTCCTCGCCGTTGAGCAGCAGCCGTGCGTGCTCCTGATTGGTCATGCACACCACGCGTATGGTCTGTCCCTCCTTATAGTTCCAAGTGTCCTGGGCATAGATAGACACCCCAGGGTCGCGGCGCTGCGACTGACGACCGCGGCGGTTGCCCATGGCAGGGTAGGTTCCGATGTAGCACACCGGCTTTTCGCTCCATAGCGACGCCCTCCACCAACCCTGTGGTTTCCGCTCGCCCTTCAGGTCGAGCAGGCCCGCCGACGAGCCACGTGCAGGCCATGCACCACTCTCCCCGAGGTAGTCGATGCCTGTCCAGAGGAACTGTCCGAAGATGAAGTCATGTTGCTCCACGGCTCTCCATGCCTCCAGGTCATGGCGGTTCTCGGAACCGTAGATTACACGTTTGGGATAGGTGTGGTGGTCCTCGTCATACCGGCTCTCAGTGTAGTTGTAGCCCACGACGTCGACAGCCTGTGGATAGGATGTCTCATTCGACATCACCACACCCGCCAAAGCACCCGTCGTGGGACGGCTGTTGTCAATCTGCCTCACCACCTTGGTGAGCCGTTCGGCTATTCGGCCGATGCGCTGGGCGTCAGGCTGTTCTGGCTTGTAACCACCATACATGGGCTGTGTGATGCTGCTTCCGTCGAGCACGGGATGAGAATAAGGGTCGTTGGGATAGTCCACCTCGTTGCCGATGGACCAGAGGAAGACACAGGGGTGGTTGCGGTCGCGACGCACCATGTCGGCGACGTCGCGGTCTATCCATTCCTCAAAGAAGTCGTAGGACCCCTCATAGCCAGGTGTGCCACGGTTCCATCCCTCCAGCCATTTCCGCTTGGGGAATTCCCACTCGTCGCTTGCTTCATCCATGACAAGCAGGCCGAGAGAGTCGCAAAGTTCATACACGACGGGGGCTTGTGGGTTGTGGCTCATTCGGATGGCATTCACGCCGATATCCAGCAGGTTGACGAGTCGTCGCTCCCATACGTCTCGGGGCACCACGGCCCCGAGAACGCCAGCGTCATGGTGCAGACACACGCCTTTCACCTTCATATTGTTTCCATTGAGGAAAAATCCCTTGTCGGGGTCGAAGCGTAGGGTCCTCAGTCCCATGCGCATCTTGCTGCTGTCAACGATGTCGCCATTGCCGGCATCAAGCAGTTGGGTTTCCACCGTATATAAATAGCCGTTTCCTACATTCCACAATTGCGGCTGGGCAATCTTCAGTTGGAGGGTCTGTCGCTCCTGTTTGCCGATGGCGGCCGTCTTCTGTGCCACTTGGCGATGCTGGGCATCAAAGATGGTCACCTGTGCCTTCAGCGTGGGAACGGTTTTCTGGTATCCCGCAGCGGTGGTGGTCTCCACATCCACCTCCACGGTGGCGGTGCCACGGGAGAGTTGCTTCAGTCGCCATGCACTTCCCCATTGCGCGAGATGCACAGGTCCGGCCTCCACCAGCCATACGTGCCGGTATATGCCGCTGCCTGTGTACCATCGCGAGTCGGCCTGCCGCGAGTGGTCTACACGCACTGCAAGTACATTGTCGCCATCCTTGTCGAGCCAAGGTGTCATGTCATAGAGCACGGATGCATATCCGTTGGGGCGCATTCCAAGGAGATGGCCGTTGAGAAAGACCTCCGCACGGTTGTATATGCCCTCGAAATAGACAAACCACTGTGTGTCGTCAAGATGTTTGCCCTCCTTGAGTGAAAAATGCTTACGATACCACCCCACCCCGCCGGGAAGATACCCCGTGCATGAAAATAGTTGTGGCGACATCGGGTGCTCCACCGACCAGTCGTGCGGCAGTTGCAGACGGCGCCAGCGGGTGTCGTCATAGTTGGGTTTTTCTGCTGCGATGGGGGTTCCCTCGGTGGGTCGGATGTCGGTTCCGACAAGAGCAAATCGCCAATCGCCGTCGAACGGCGTGGCGTGGCCAAACGACACCTGAGCGTCGGCCATTGCCGTGTGGCAAAGAGTGGCAATGACCGTCAACAGCATCAGCAAGCACTGTCTCTTAAGTCTTGGATGGAGAAGGAATGGATTTTTCATGATGGTATTCCTGGATATTGTTTTTTGAGTCCACTTGAACAAGTGGCAGGTTTACAAAAAGCGGTGAACGCCCTTCCCAAGTAAACTCATATTTACATTTATTACTATAATTTCTATAATGATGTTAGGTTTCAACGCCCAAAGATACGAATAAACGAGCTAACGACCAAATTTTTTGCAGACAGTTTAGCACTAGGAAAAAAATTGATAGTCTTTTGGACTCACAGGATGAGCGCAGGACCAGTGTCGTCGGCACCATCTTTCACCTTTTCGCATACAGATTTGCATACAGAATAATCTTTTCATTGCATTTTTATGATTTTTCAATCATAACTTGCAAAAAAATGATTACTTTTGCAAAACTGATAACGTGTCATATCATAGGCACCGAAGAAAATCTGAATAAACAAACAAACGAAAAGCTATGAAAAGAATTTCAATCGTATTGATGCTGTTGTTTACAGCGTTGGTTGTCAGTGCACAACAGAAAGGTTATGTATGTACAGGCAATTACGTCAATGTCCGTACCGGTCCTGGCAAGAACTATCCGGTTTATGATAACAATACCAGCCATAAGCGACAACTGTCAAAAGGAGATGTCGTCACCGACTGTGGGAAGAAAAAGAATGGATTCTGTTTGATTCAAGGCCCGTTGGAATGGGGAGGAGACGAAAGGGACGGATGGGTCTCCGCACAATATCTCCTTCCAGTCACCCTTTGCCCGGAATGCTATGGTTATAAAGACGTCAATGTGGGTGAAATAGACATTGAACTGGAAACCTGTAAGAAATGCAAGGGCAAAGGGTATGTCAAATAGTTGAGCAGGCATACATTCATCTATTCTGACTCACAAGAGCTTGACGGCAAAGGAAACACCTTTATGCCAATGAATTACAACGAACCGCACGAGTTAACTACGCGCTTGGTCGGATTTAGAAGAATTACAAATTGACAATCCTACCGAGTATATATTTTCATTTTTACCAAAACAAGACAAAAACCTTATAGGATATGAAGAAGTACATGATCATTTTGTTGTCTATCATCTGTATGGGATGGGTAGTAGCCGAAAAACCTTTACCTCCTAAAAAACTCTCAAAGGGATGGCGGTGGCATACAGAGGGAAAATTCAAGTATCCGAGCACCTACACTCGCACGGAGACCTTTGTAGAAGACGTGCCAGCAACCGTCGAGGTCTTTTCCAAAGGCAACATCCAGTTATGCTACTGGTCGTTGCTTGGCACTTGGTCCACCATTGGCGAATTTCCAGAAGAAGGAGTATGGCTCAGCCCTACCGAGAAAGTGAGGAATGTGACTTATAGAGCATCTTCGAAAGGGATAGCATCAGGTTACACACAGAAGGGCAACATATTTTATTTGAAGCAGAAAATCACCGGCGGGGAGGTAAGACACAGCAAAGTCCTGGTATTGATCCACCCACAGTCTGAAAAGAACAAGGTTTCCAAATTGACAAACTTAGTAAAAGACTGGTAGATGAGTCAAAGGGATATCCTTATTACGATACAGTAATGAAAGGAAAAACCGTATCGACAAACAAGAATCAAGCATTATGAAACTCATCAAACACTTGCTTGTCATAGCTTCAGTCTTTCTGGCTACAGCCGCATGCACATCGTCTGGCAAGGATGCCAAAGACAAGGGCAAAGAAGAGACCGGGATGCCCGAGAGGGCAAGCGCGTTGCTGCCGAGGAAAGATTCCATAGCCTTGGCAAAGTTGTATCAAGACTACGAGAAAGCTGTCGATGACCTGAATCATCATACGGAAATCTTCGACGAAGAATATAACCTTAAGTTGGAAAAGTTAAAGACAGACTTCGAGACATCGCTGACAAGCAACCCGCATTATGCCCCAGTAGTGGAATTGAGAAACCTGCTGCTTGCCTATCAGAGAGACATGCAGAAGGACGAAGAGCATAAGTATGATGTAGAAATAGAAGTGGAGGAAGGCACCCCTGAGGAATTCGTCTATCACGAAAAGGATATTTATTTTCAGAAAAAATGGGATGAGAAACTATTGAAGCTTCTGCAAGAACATCCCGATTTCATGGAGTGTCCTCCCTATATGTTCGAAGAAGCTCTTGATCCAGGTGTCACGGTGGCCACTTCTGCCGACGGGCGTATCAGATACTATAGCTATCTTTCAGGAGAGTGGAGGATGATAGTCAGCGTCACCTGCATCCGGCAATATCTCACAGACAGCGGACAGACAGTAGTGTCGATGGTTGAGAATGACGATTCCTGGGGATTAGTGGAGGAAGTCCACACCCTCAAGGTGAAAGGGAAAACCGTCTATCTGCTGAAAAAGACTCATAGTGAGGGCCGTCTTTATACCACCTACAATGCCGAGGCGATAGAAGGAGAAAAAATCATCCATCCCGTTGTTTTCGACACGGAAGAGCACAAAGCTCCCTATGTGTTATACAATACGGATGGCCCCGAGAAAGACTGGGTGGCTAAATATGACGAGAAGACCAAGACCATCTATCTGCGAGTGACCGACAGAGAAAACCACTATTGGCTCAACGATGCATATGTGACCTACACCTTCGACGGGAAGATGTTCAGATTTTCCGGACAACACAAAGACTGATGCATCCACAAGGTCTCGAAGAGGTTTTTGATGCAGAAGCAAAACGCCCCCGACAGATATGAAAAGAGGAAAGAAGACGTGCATCTTCATGAGGTAAACGGCAACTCACCAATCATAGTAGAAGACAACCATGATGAACAGGGCAATATCAACCATCATCCTGACCATTTGCTTCCAAGCAATCCAGGCTGTGAATCTCACACAGGCAACGATTGTTTATGACAAGAAGGACAAGCCATTGGCAAGACAAATGGCGCAGGTGCTGTCGGATGATATCGAACGAGTATCAGGCGTAAGACCCTCCATCGATACGAAAAAGGGCAACGGCCCCAGCATCATCCTTAGCACCGTCGAATGCTCCGGCCTTCATCGCGAACTCCGCGGCTCGTGGGAGCGGTATGCCATCGACACCAAGAACGAGAACCTTTATATCACAGGCTCCGATGCCCGAGGCCTTGCCTATGGCGTGCTGCATGTGAGCGAGGCGATAGGCGTCAGTCCGTGGTATTGGTTTGCCGACGTGGGCATCGACAAAGCCAACAAACGAGTCTTCGACTATTCGGAGAACCTTGTCAGCCAGTCACCGACAGTCAAGTATCGTGGCGTATTCATCAACGACGAAGACTGGGGATTGAAGACATGGGCGGCACTGAATTACGAAAAAGACCTTGGAGACATCGGTCCCAAGACCTACGACCGTGTCTGCGAACTGATTCTCCGTCTGAAAGGCAACATACTGGCTCCCGCCATGCACACATGCACGGGAGCGTTCTATAGTCACCCTGAGAGTCAGAAGATAGCCGACAAATGGGGGATCATGATCACCACCAGCCACTGCGAGCCACTGCTCTTCAACAACGCCGCACCCTCGGAGTGGGACAAGGCTCGCGACGGAGAGTGGAACTACGAGACCAACGGCGCCACCATCCTCAAGAAACTCGACGACCGCATCCGTGAGACGGCCCGGTATGACAACATCTACACGATGGGCATGCGCGGCCTGCACGACGAGGCCATGCACGGCCCGTCGGCCCCCAAAGACCGTGCACGGACATTGGAGAAAGTATTCGCCGAGCAGCGCGCCATCCTCACGAAATACAAGAAGACGAAGGCCGAGCAATTGCCCCAGATTTTCGTGCCCTACAAGGAGACGCTCGACATCTACGACGCAGGCTTGCGTGTGCCCGATGATGTCACCATCGTCTGGCCCGACGACAACTATGGCTATATGAAGAGAGTCTCAAACGCTGCCGAGCGCCAGCGCAAGGGCGGCAGCGGCGTCTATTACCATATCAGCTACCTAGGCACCCCCCACGACTACCTCTGGCTCCCCAGCACCGCCCCGATGCTGATGTACTACGAGTTGAAGAAGGCATACGAGGCCGGCGCCGACCGTTATAGGCTGCTCAACGTCGGCGACATCAAGCCCGGCGAGTTGGAGACCCAGATGTTCATGGACATGGCCTACGATTTCAACGCTTTCTCCTACGACAACGTCAACCAATACCAGGCCATGTGGCTCGCTCGTACGTTCCTGACGAATCGCGACGACATGGGCTCGCGGCTTCCAGCACTTGCTGCCCAGTTCCAATTCATCCTTGACAACTACTACCGCCTTGCCTGGGACCGCAAGCCCGAATTCATGGGCTATGAGTTCGAGTGGAGCGGCGATGCTCTCGACGCCCTGCACGACACCGACTTCTCCTTTGACGACGGAAGCGCACAAGAACGGCTTCTTGACTATGAGAACATCTGTGAAGCCTATGACATGATAGAACGCGACATCGAGCCAGAGCAACGCCCCGCCCTCTTCCAGATGCTGGGCTATGCGGTGCACTCCGCCTGCCAGATGAACCGCAAGTTCCTCTACGCCCAGCGCAATCACGAGACCGGCAGTGCCATTTACGCCGAGATGGCGCTTAACGCCAATGACAAGATAGAACAGTTACGAAAGCGGTATGACGAGCAACTCGATGGCAAGTGGGCCGAGATGGTCAGCGAGATTCCCCCCGGTTTCTGCGCCAAATATCAGCAGATGCCCCAGGTCGGCGACAAGCCAACCGACATCTACCGCCTGCGCGACGACCAACGGCACTTCGACCTCGAGAACAAAGTGGATTTCAGGAACCTTGCCCCCACCCCACCCTTCCGTCTTCTCGAAGGGATAGGCACCGACTGGGTCGGCTTGCAACTCGGCGAGCCATCTGACGCTGCCCTTGGAGCCACGGACGGCAGTTTTCCCACCACCGCCACGGACTTCGACCCCGGCAACCCAGCCTTGCCACGCATAGACATCCCCATCAAGAACGCCCTCCCCGTCATCGAGGTCAACATCTCCAGCATCCCCTTCTGGCCACGCAGCGGCAACACGGTTTGTCGCTATGCCGTGAGTTTCGACGGTAGCGACCCCATCGTCTGCGTGCACTCCTGCGAGGAATGGAGCCACCCCTGGAAACTCCAAGTGCTGGAGAACCGCCGCGACTTCACCATCTCCTTTACGAACAAGACGAACCAAAAGCACCACACACTGACGATCATCATGGCAGAACCGGGACAAATCATCCAAAAAATCACGTATGGCGCCCCCAAACGCGACATCGTCATAGGCCATAAATCTTTGGGAAGTGACAAGTGACTTTCAGGCCGTCGGTCATCATCAACCCCGACAATTATGGACATAGAGCATTTTTTCATGGAAAAGGGCCAGGGAGAGGCATTGATTCTCCTACATGGGAATGGCGAGAATAGTGACTATTTCCAAGGTCAGATAGATGAGTTTGCCCGTCATTACCATGTCTATGCGATAGACACCAGGGGCCATGGGAAAACTCCCAGGGGCAATGCTCCCTTCACCATCAGGCAGTTTGCCGACGACCTTCTTGGCTTCATGGATGTACACCAAATAAAGAAAGCCCATGTGCTGGGGTTCTCTGATGGTGGCAATATCGCCATGATCTTTGCCTTGAAGCACCCCGACCGTGTGAACCGCCTGATTCTCAATGGCGCCAACCTGAATGCAAAAGGTGTAAAATGCTCCGTGCAGACACCCATTGAAATAGGTTACAGGTTTGCCCGTTTGTTTGCAAGAATGAGCAAATCTGCAAAATTGCATGCTGAGATGCTTGGGTTGATGGTCAATGACCCCAATGTGTCGCCGGAAGAACTCAAAGGAATACAGGCAAAGACCCTTGTGATGGCCGGTACCGACGACATAATCAAGGAAGAACATACACGGTTGATAGCTCAAAGCATTCCCGACGCCCGGCTTGTCTTCATCAAGGGAAGCCATTTCATCGCCAACGAGTGCCCACAGGCATTCAACAAAGAGGTGCTGGAGTTCTTGAAAGTGTAGAAACCATGGTATGGAAATGGCAGGCCGTCTGGCATTAATAATCCAACCGCGTCGAAAAATAGCGGCATAAGTGGGCATATGTCCCTTTAACTCCCCTTTAACTCCCCTTTAACTCCCCTTTATCTCCTCTTTAACTCCAGAAAGTTGAGCGAATGCGAAACTTGAGTTAATTATTTCATCGTCACATACAAGAAAATTCTTTGAGGTTGTCCCGTGATTTGAGACAGCCTCATTCTAATTTTGCATCATAAAACGAGCATACCAAGATTCGCCCCCACTCCTATGGTGATGCCACACCATCGCCATCATTGCAGGGAGCATGAGCACAACTAAAGGAGAATAATATGATTTCCAAGTTCACTATAAAAGGAATCCGCCAATTCTATGAGCAAAAAGTCATTGAACGTACAATGCTGCTGTTCAAAGGCCATGCCGACGATTTGTGCGTGATGAGACGGTATGACAGCCCTAAGGATACCGAGACGGATTATTTCACTTTGATGACGGACAACGCTTCAACACAAGGTGTCAACGTCAAGCAACGTATAGGAGGAAACATCATTGTTGAACTCCCTTGGTTTGCTTCCGAGTTGGATGTTCGTCTTTGCTATGCCTTCTTGAATGCCGTCAAGCAGGTGCATCGCACGGCAAGAATCACAGACGAGGACGAAAAGACGGTGAATTTGACGGATTGTGATGCAGAGGAACAATGGAACCTGCGTCGCAATAATATGAAAGAGACACTCAACAAAGGTGAAAGAATTGTTTTGGCTGGTGTGAATCGGGATTTTCATTTGGAACCCTCACAATACCTAGCAGATGAAGAGAACACGGATGGCGCCTCTTCGGCTTTTGAAGATTTCAGCGAATTGCAACGGATAGGCCTGGATGCGAAGGGTGTGATAGAAGAAAAACGCCATGTCGCCGCCGACGAGGAACTCAGTTCCATCAGGGTGGTGGATAATTCGGATGATGTATTCATCGGAACCTGTCAGTATGTGGGTATGATGAAGAAGAATACTTGCAAGATGGTGAAATTCGAGGATTTCTGTCGTTTGATGGACAGGGAATACGAGTTCGTTAGACTGGATGTCGCACAAGTTCTTCTGTTCAAGATGGATGAGGAACGATGGAACGAACTTTTTGACAAGGCCGAGGGCATAGTCAAGGAGAATTTCCGCAAGACGTTCATCATGAGGTGGAACACAGACATCAGCAACTACAAGTTGTGTGAGTTTGAGGAAGCCATGGATGATTTCCAGGACGATGGCTTTTATTATGACTGGAGCATCTGGGATTACCAGAAGGCATATATAGGCGACAAGTTCTTCATGATTCGCACAGGAGAAGGAAAGCATGGCGTCGTGATGCGGGGCACCATCATCGGCACGCCATACTCCGATGAGGATTGGAGCGGAAAGGGCAGGAAGGTGTATTACATCAGGATGAGGCTGAGCCACATGATTCACCCTGACAAGTCGCCGCTCTTGTTGACTACAGATGCATTGAGCAAGGCAATACCTGAGTTCAACTGGGAAGAAGGTCATTCTGGAGTAATCCTGGACGACACCACTGCCATACGCCTCGACAAGATATGGAATGAATATGTGGAGAAAGTCAATCAAATGGCAGATGAAGAGGACGCCGTGCTGAGGAACTGAGGAGACCGAGAGGAAGAAAGAGGAAGAGAGAGGACTGACAAGACACGCAAAGAGAATCAAGACGGCCATGAAAGCATTTTTCAAAGATATTTACAAGATATCTCACACTTTTTTCATACCTTTACACCCGATAAGCAAACTACTAAAAAAATGAAACCAAAAACCTACATTTTGATTGCCCTGCTACTCATGCTGTGCACGATGGCAGGCAGCGCCAAGAAGGTGCACACATTGGGTGACTCCACTATGGCAACCTATGACGAGAACGCCACCAACACACGCGGTTGGGGCATGTATTTCGGAAACTTCCTCACCAACGGATGGACCAGCGTGAACTATGCCAGGGGTGGCCGCGACTCGCGTGGCGGCTACAACGAGTTGTGGAACAATGCCAAGAACAACGTCCAGGCAGGCGACTACGTACTCATACAGTTCGCCCACAACGACGAGAAATACAATGGCATAGACAACCTGGAACTGCAGGCCTACTACACATCGAAGGGCGATGCCACCAATGCCGCCGCCGTGAAGAGCGACGGACGAGGCACGACGCCCTCCACCACTTACAAGCAGTGTCTGAAGCAGATCGTAGATGCAGTGAAGGAGAAAGGGGCCACACCTGTACTCGTTTCCGCCGTATGCCGTTGCTACTTTGGCAGCGACAACAGGATTACCCGTGCAGGCCGCCACGACCTGGGCGACAGGTATGACGCCATCGTCAACGGCGAACTGAAGACAGGACTGAAGATTGCAGCCGACAACCACACGATGGACTACAGCTACCAGATGCAACAGTTGGCCGCAGAGTTGGACGTGGCATTCATCGACATGACCACCGCCACGAAGGAACTCTACGAGAGCTATGGCAACTACGACAAGTGCTATGCCGCCATGTTTGACAAGGGAGGCGAGAAGGATAACACGCACTACAACCTGACAGGCGCCCTGACGGCCGCCCGCCTGTGTGCGCAACTCATGAAGGAGAAGGGAATCCTCGCCGACGACATCTTCATCCCCACCGAACTCTCCATCACTCCCACGACGGTCGACCTTGGCGAAGGCTACTTGGGAAAGACAGCTATGAAAGAACTGACACTCAGCGGATTGGGTCTTGAACCCGCTGCAGGCACAATCACTGTCACAGCCTCTGATGGCATCATGCTATCGACAGACAAGCAGAACTGGCAAAATGCGCTTGAGCTGAGTTACCAGAACGGTTCCATCATCAAGACCTTCCACGCCCGCGTGTCGCTGACAGCCGTTGGCAGGTTCAATGGAACCATTACGGCCACACAAGGCAACAACAACATCGAGGTGCCCGTCACCATCAATGTCGTGGAATTGGGAGGCGGAGAACCCTTCACCGTCACCTGGCCCATGGTACCCAACGACGAGGCTTCCGTCACGGGCGACGTAATTGCTGCCGCCGCCCAATTGGAAGGCCTTGAGAAATACGGCAATGTGAACGGCTACGGGGCACTGATAGCCCCCACGGGGAATACGGGAGCCTGGCCTTCTGCCGGCATCGACGACTCGCCCAACCAATATGTGCAGTTCTCCGTGACAGCCCCGGAAGGCAAGAAACTCGACATCAGCAACCTCTCCATGAGAATCAAGGCACAAGGCGGCGGTGCATTGCAGTGCCATGTGTATTATTCCACCGATGGTTTCGTGACGCGCAAGACCATGTTCTCCTCCGGCGTACTCAACGGCACGTGGAACGACATCACCTCCGACGATGTCATCAAGGTGGAGGAGGGCGAAAAGCTGCTCATCCGTGTCTATCCCTGGTCGCAGAGGGTGGACAACGGTCGATGGATATGCATCTCCGACGTGGTCGTAGGCGGCCAGGTGAAGGATGCCGCCGGCGTGAACATCACGGGAACGATTTACTACAAGCTCGACAAGGGTGGTCTGAACCAAGGCGACGATGTGGTATTCGACCCCGAGACGCTCAGCGCCGGCTTTGCAGGCAAGAAATGGTCGGCAGGGGCATCGCTGACCGTCGACGGCACCATACAGTATGTGGGACAGAACGACGAAAAGACCATCCAGACAAAGATTTACAACGGCACTGACGGCAGTTTCAGTTCCAGCCGCGTAGCAGACAATGCGCTCACACTGACACTGACCCCGGAGGACGGCTTCACCTTTGTTCCTTCGAAAGTGAGTTTCAAGGCCGCACGCTACGGCACCGATGGCGGCAACATCGGTGCTGCCGTCGCAGCCGGTGCCGACGAGGTGGTGCTGGTGGAGAACGCCCCTGTCAACCGAGGAGGAAAGAACCTTGATATCGCCTCGTTCAGCGAGCCGGTCGATGGCATCACCGCCACGGCCGACAACCCCATGGAACTGAGTTTCTATTTTCTCAATCTGGGAAAGACCAAGTCGATGGGAATTTCCGACGTGGTCGTCGAGGGACAGCTCGTGGGTGCCGCCACACAGGTGACGAAATATGTGCTCACCACCCTTGTGTTGCCTTCTGCCGAGGCAGGAAGCATCAGCCGCGACCCCGACTTCGACCAATACAAGGAAGGCACCACCGTCACCCTGAAAGCCATCAAGAACTTCGGCTATCGCTTCAAGGAGTGGCAGGATGAGACGGGCGCTGTCGTCGGCAACGATGCCATCGCCACGGTCACCATGGACGGCGCAAAGACCATGAAAGCCGTATTCGAACCCGTCCCCGTCTACAAGGTATCGACCAAGGTCACCAACGATGCCGAGCGCACGATGGGCAGCGTCACCTTGTCGCCCAACGAGCACGACGGTCTGTACGAGGCTGGCACCAGGATAGTAGCAACCGCCAACGAATCGAAAATCCTGAAGTTCCTCTCCTGGACCGATGGCAATGAGAATGCCAACAGCCAGAAGGAGCGTGAACTGACAGTCAACAACGACATGGAGTTGGTGGCCAACTTCGAGGTGCAGGACTTCATCGCCGTCTTCGATGCCAGCAGCAACCAGAGCTACGCCTACCCCACCACGACAGGCTATCCCTTTGCCGCCGACGAGACATGGGATGCCGAGCGCAATGCCAAAAGTAGCGTGGTAAAAGTCAGCGACGGTTCGTTGTGCTATACCAAGGACGGTGGAACTCCTGTGGTGCGCAACCGGGAGGGCGTGGTCATCAGCGCCATCAATGGTCTCTACCAGAATGGCTACCGCACCAGCGACATCGCTTTCCAATACCAGTTCTCCACCAAGGGCTTCACATCCGCTACGTTCACCGCCGACATGTGCGCCAAGAATGCCGCCACCAAGAAATTCAAAGCGCTCATCTCCGTCAATGGCGCCGACTTCACCGAACTCAAGGCAGCCTGGGACGTGACGGCGAACGCAGTCAACCCCATCGAACTGGCATTGCCCGACAATGCCATAGGTCAGGAAAGCGTCGTCATCCGCATCACGGGTGTTGGCGACGAGGTGTTCAACACCAACTATCCCTTCGACAAGCAGTTTGACGGACTGGACTACTGCGACCATTCCGAGAGCGGCGTGGGCAACGTGTTTGTCCTTGGCGAAGCGGTCGTAGAGACCGACGAAGAGGCACCCGTGGTGACCGCCACCATTCCTGCCGACAATGCTGTAGGTGTCAGCGCCACTGGCAAAATCACCATCTCTTTCAACGAGCGCATAGAGGCAGCAGAGGCTGCCGGCAAGGCAACCCTTGACGGCAAGGAACTGCTGCCGGTGTGGAGCAGCCGCAGCGTCAGTTTCGACTACGCCATGCTCGACTACGGCACCCCATACACCTTCATCATGCCAGCCAACTTCGTGCAAGACCGTTCCGGCAACAAACTCGGCGCTCCCGTCCAAATCAGTTTCACCACCATGCAGCGCCCCACCGTAGCCAAGGGAATGTATGATTTCATCGTACCCGACGACGGCACCATCACCGAGGCACTCAATGCCGCCAACAACCGTGCCGAAAAGAACGTGCGCTATCGTGTGTTCATCAAGAACGGCAACCATGTTTTCGACACCAACGGCACCACCACCGGCGGCGACGGCAAGCCCTACCCCGACCCACGCTCACACCTCAGGGCCCCCAACACCAGTTTCATCGGAGAATCCATGGAAGGCGTGACAATCACCAACCAAACTCCCGCTGCCACCTGGGACAACGGCTACGGTGCGGCATGTCCGCTGGAAGGCATCGGCAAGGGCGACGTGCTCATCATAGAGGGCTCGGCCTCCAACAGCTACTTCCAGAACCTGACAATGAAATCATCGATGGGCGATGCCCACGGGCGCGACATCGTGCTCCACGACTATTCCACACACACCATATTCAAGGATGCCTGCATATGGGCATACCAAGACACCTACGTGTCGAACAAGCAGGACGGCGCCTATTATTTCGAGGGCGGTGTCATCCGTGGCCGCACCGACTTCATCTGCGGCAGTGGCGACGTGTTCTTCAACAAGGTGGACATCATCATGTGTGAGAAAGGCGGATACATCGTGGCTCCGCAGGGTAACAGCAAGTATGGCTATGTGTTCAAGGACTGCACCATCAGCGGCGGCGCGAGCGGCGTTGACGGCACCTACTACCTGGGGCGTGCCTGGTCTGCAGCCGCCGAAGCATACTTCATCAACACCATCATGAAGGCAAAGCCCGCCAAGGTGGGATGGCACGACTGGAACAACGGACCCACACGGTTTGCAGAATACAACTCAGTGGATGTCAACGGGGTCGCCATCGACCTGAGCAACCGCGCCACCAGCATCAACGGCACTCCCAACAGTCCCATTCTCTCTGCCGAAGAGGCTGCTGTGATAGGCGACATGACCAACACCTTCGGCGAATGGCAGCCAACGCTGATGACCGAACAGGCTCCCATACCATCAGACTTTACTGCCAGCGATGCCATGCTGACATGGGCCGACAGTGATTACGCCCTGTTGTGGGCTGTCTGCAAGGACGGCAATGTCGTAGCCTTCACCACCGAACCCACCTATACCGTCACCGAGAGTGGCACCTACACCGTGCGTGCCGCCAACGAGGCTGGGGGATTGAGCAAGGAGTCGAAGGGCATTTTCATCAGCGAAGAGATTATCTCTGGCATTTCGGAAATGGCAGATGAAGAATCACACATTTCCAACGCCGTCTATGATTTGCAAGGCCGTCGTGTAAACCCACATGCCAAAAAAGGAATCTACATCGTGAATGGACGCAAGGTTGTCAGACATTGACAGTAAGTGACGATTAAAAAATAATTGGGATGAATAATAAAGAACACGCGCTCGGCTCTGCCGCTTGGTTCGTCCAAGAATTATCATAAATTAATCAAAAATTCTGACGCACAGCCGCTCGGCGACGAAGGAGACGCTTGCTAAAGCAAGAATTTATGACTAATTATATGACAATTATATGTTAAAAACAGTACCAAGTTATTTTTTAGCTTTTACTTAGCCAAAAGAAATCCCCCGAGACCCACAGGCCTTCGGGGGATTTCTTTATTAGGATGTCCAATTTGTTGTACCAACTTTTAATCAAAGACCCCACCCCAGCCCCTTTGCGGTCAGGCACAAGACCTGACCCTACAGGGGAGGGGATATGCGCACCGACTGTTGGACACCTTATTTCTTTATTCTATTTGAACAGCAGCGGAGCCAGTTCCTTCAGGCATAATCTTTTTCCATCTTCTCATTTTTTTGTTAACTTTGCATCAAGAAATGTCGTTTCATTGATAACCAAAGCGTGGGAGAGAGTCTTGAAGTCATCCGAACCGTGTTCTCTGTTCCTGAGACATACGCCATCATCTTGCGTGAGACGGGCATCCCCATCGGTTGCATTGGCCTGAAGACAGGAAATGCCACCGACCTAACAGACCGTATCGACGAATGTGAGTTGGGTTATTGGCCTTTCCTGCCCCCCTTCACTTTGTTTGGATTTGAAGTTTCATTGTTCAAGAGTCGCCATTTGCTGGAATGAATTTGCCCAAGGAGAGTGGGTGGACAGATGGCATGACCTGTGGAAATCGCAAAGGTAACCGACTATCATTGCCGAAAAGCAGGCCGAGGGACACACTGCGATGCACAAGAAACGACTCAGCCACCATGAACATCACATAGAGGCTCCATCATCATAGCCATCTTCATAGTCATCATCATCCTCGTCATCATCCATTCCCACCTGCATGCCGGGCTTACCTGCCAACCTGTCTTCCTCTGCCATGGCTTCTCCGTCAAGATAGCCCTCATCGTAAGTGTCGGAGATGGGTTGACCGGTTGAAACGTTCTTGACCTCTTTGTTTTGGGATAAGGTATCGCCCTTCATACTGTCTGTAGGTTGGACTTCCGCAGGCATTACAGCATATTCCTCCACAATGGCGGGTTGGTCGTCAGTCATTTTCGGCTCTTGGCCACAAGAAACCAGTAAAAGGACAACACAGAAGATTGCAAATTTTGTTCCCATGGATTGGCGTTTTTTGTTGATTTCACCAAGGATAAATCACGAACATGGACCCTTTGGCTCCTTCTCCGTCGTAATCGGCTGGGAGGGTGAGCTGGCTTGACAACATTTCCTGTTCCTCGTCATCAAGATGCCGTTCCAGTTCCATTTCCATACACTGCCGGGCAGGATTGTAGTTCAGGTTCCAAATACAGTCACCGAGGCAGGCATTCACCACCGTCCTCACTTCGTCCTGAAACCTCCAAATTGCATCGAAGTCCATCATCGTCTTTTCCTTACTGTTCAAGGATATGGGTTGCCATGTTATCAGCCCCATTCATGATCCTTGTGATTTCATGTGCAAAGGTAAGCATTACTTGGCTCAAATCGTGAGACAAGTAGATATTTATTTTCAATCCTGCATCATTCACTAACGCTCGTGCGGATTTTGCAGTGGAAGAACAAGAAAGATGATTTGCCAGAAACAAAGATGTGCCCCTCCGAGAGGGTTTATCGAAAAAAGCATTACCTTTGCATAGAATTTTGAAAGATAAAGATGACAAATAATGGGAGACCGAAATGTAATTCGTGGAAATGCCCCTCATAAAAATCAGAATTAATAGAACATACCTGTAATATGAAAAGAAAGTCTTTTATCAATTTAGCCATGGTAGTCCTTGCCATTGGCATGATGATGGCAGGATGCAAGACTGCCGGTGTTAACAAGAAGCAGTTGGCAGGCACAATGGAAGAGCCTATGCCATCCGACACGATGCCTGGCAATGTCCAACAGGCATTGGCAAAGTCGATCAAATACCATTGCCATGACCTGTTGAACGACAGTTTAAACAACATAAACGTATCGAGCATTGACGAGGCTGACCAGGCATCTACGGAGGGCTATGGCATCAATGTGACGAAAGGGGCAACAACAACCACCTTCACAAATATCCGCAATACTCGTGAACCACAGGCGACGTACAATGCCAAGACTGGCGACCTCTGGCTCACCAGTACGGCGATGGAGGGCACGGGCGTTCGAGTAGATTGGCTCCATCAGATTCGCTTTGGCGATAACGAATTGGCATATGTGAAGACAGAGGTCAACCCCTACGGTGTACAGCAAGAATTGCTACAGCGCTTGGGTTACACCATCGAGGGTGAAACCATCTCGCTCTATGATGGAGACAAGTTGTTGACAACTGTCACTAATACCGTCAAGGACATGGGTGGCTTCGACAACGAACAGCCTTTATGGATAGGTGAACAGATGCACTATGATGTTAGCAGTGGTGAACCCAAAGTCATATTCACTCCTGGCGTGAAATACACCACAGGACTTGTGTTGACATATGACGACATGCCTGACTTGTCGGTTCCCATCACCATTGATGAAAACGGATTGCTTACCCTTCATGAAATCACTGTGGTAGCCAAGCAATAAACCGAGGCGAAGCCCATTCTGCCACCCCTTCGGGGTTCGTTCAACATCAAACCTGGAAAAAGCATGGAATGGACGGAAAATTAAAAATACCAATTCCGTCAAATTTTGCAACTAAATAATCATGGGAGCAATGCATTCTTATTTGAGTCCTGAAGGAGTTTTTTATATGTTCTTTGGAGAAACTAGAAAAGTATCCTATAAATCCTGATGGTACCTTTGATGAAAAAGCTAAAGCAATAGCTGATGCTTTTAATAATTGAGAGAGTTCTATCGTAATTGATGGAAAAGAATTTAGAATAGATAAAAAAGAACAACAGAAACCTACTTACATGAATCAGATTACAAAATGGACACCCGAATTTTCTAAATTTGAATTGAAGAAGCGAATTTTATGTTATAGAGCATAAAAAAATATTTGCCAGATAGGTGAAAAAGCCGTACTTTTGCACCTGTTATCCTGAATACAATCTTTTTACCTTAAAAAAACGCTAATACCTTAAGATAATGCCGTCTCCTCTGAGAAGAGGGGGCGGTCTTTTTTTAGGAGGATATATAAGGAAATAGAAGCCAATGGAAAGAATTGGAGTTCAAAGGAGGGAATAGGAGATTTAAGAAGGGTTTTAGTTAAGCTTAGCGATTTCCACGACGAGGAGTTTTCTGTTTTCCACACGGAATCGGATGTCGAAATTTCTGAAAGGCATGCCATACACCCTCTGTGGGTCGTCGTGGAAATGCGGGCGCGGGTCAAGGGAAAGCAGCCTTGTCACCACTTCGCGGTCATCGTCGTTGAGACACTCCCCCACCCCTTCATCGAAGACCACGTCAAGGCATTTCCATTCCTGCTCATCCACGAAACCGCTCCTCACCCCCACATGGCTGTCGGCATACTCGACATAGGGTTTGATGTCAAAGATGGGTGTGCCATCCATCAAGTCGGCCCCCGAGACATGTATGACGGGTCCGCGAGAGTCGTCGAGGTCGATACGCACGATGCGCACCGAAGAAAGGCCGATGGGATTGGGACGGTATGGCGAGCGTGTCGCAAACACCCCCATCGCCTGGTTGCCTCCAAGCAAGGGCGGTCTCACCGTGGCAGAATGCGCCACATGGCTGTTGGCGGAGAACCCCCATAGGAGCCAGATGTAGTCGAAGCCCTCCAAACCCCTCACATAGTCGGGGTTACGGTATTCCTGTTGGAAGACGACCTCTCCTTCAAGCCCTTCGACAATCCCGCTCTGACGCGGTATGCCAAACTTCGACGTCAAGGGCGAATGGAACGTGGCAATGGGTTTCATCATCGTTAATTCGTGTTAATTGTCGCCATGGGCGAAATTTTATTGCTACCTTCGCAGAACATATCAGCATCAAGATGGAAACAGTAAGACTGGAAGACCTCTCCATAGGCTATGCCTCACGGAAGAACCGCAAGGTGGTGGCCACCGGCATCAACGCCTCCCTGCACAGCGCTTGCATGACCTGCCTCATCGGTCCCAACGGCGTGGGCAAGTCGACGCTCCTCCGCACCCTCTCCGCCTTCCAACCACCCTTGGGCGGCAAAGTGTTCATCCATGACAGCGACTTGTCGTCACTCAACGAGAAGCAACTCGCCCGTTTGATTGGCGTGGTGCTCACCGTGCGTCCCGACGTTCGCAATATGACCGTCGAGGAGATGGTGGCGATGGGTCGCAGCCCATACACCGGTTTTTGGGGCACGCTAGGCAGCGCAGACCACGCCATTGTCGACGATGCCATCGCCATGGTGGGCATAGAAGCCCTTTCACAACGCATGATCCAGTCGCTCAGCGACGGTGAACGTCAGAAAGTGATGATTGCCAAAGCCCTTGCCCAGCAGACTCCCGTCATCTTCCTCGACGAGCCCACAGCCTTCCTCGACTATCCGAGCAAGGTGGAGATGATGCAGACGCTGCACCACCTCAGCCGCACTGCCGACAAGACCATCTTCCTCTCCACGCACGACTTGGAACTGGCCCTTCAGATTGCCGACACCGTATGGCTGATGTCGGAGGGCAAGGACATCAGCATCGGGAGCCCCCGAGAACTTGCCGACTCCGGCGTGCTCAGCACCTTCATCGAGCAGAAAGGCATCGTCTTTGATAAAGAACGTCTCTCTGTCACCGTCATGCCTCGTTGCTGACACTCTCTTGTTTCTTTTTCCGCCTTGTGGCCCTTACGATGAGGATGCTTGCCTCGTAGAGCAGCCAGATGGGCAATGCGACGACAAAAAGGGTGAAAGCATCGGTTGTGGGGGTGATGATGGCCGACACGACGAGTATGACCACCACGGCATGCTTTCTGAAACGCGCCATATGCTCCCATCGCAGGATGCCAAGCAATGCGAGCAGCCAACTCACCACGGGTAGTTCGAAGACGACGCCTAGCACCAGACTCATGGAAATGAGCGTGTCGGCATACGACTGTATGGTGAGCATGTTGGTGACGTCGGGACTCACCTGATATGTGCCAAGAAACCTGACGGTAAGGGGAAAGACGATGAAATAGTTGACCGCAGTGCCCAAAAGGAACATCGCGTAGGCGCATCCCACCACCTTCACGGCCGGCTTGCGCTCTTTGTCGTAAAGCGCCGGAGAGACGAAAGCAAAGAGTTCGTACAACACATAGGGCGACGCCAACAATAGTCCGCAATAAAACGCCACCTTCATATGTATCATGAACTGCTCCGTGAGGCCTGTGTTCATGAGATGGATGGCGAAAGGCTCCACGCCCAACAGCCGATAGGAGATAAAATCATCGTGGCTCGGCGCCAGCACAACATTGAAGAGCACCTCCTTGAAGCAGAAGGCGAGTATGGCCAGCACCGCCGTCACCAGCAGGATGCGAATGATGCAGCTTCGCAACTCATCGAGATGGTCCCAGAAGGTCCCCTCGTTTTTCGAGGTGCTCATTCCTTCTTCGTCTCGTCGTCCGTTTTCTTTTCGTCGGCGGGGTCTTCAATTTCCTTCATCCCCTCCTTGAAACTCTTCACGCCCTTTCCCAAACCCTTCATCAGTTCGGGGATTTTCTTCCCACCAAACAGCAGGAGCACCACCAGGGCTATGATCAATATTTCTTGCGTACCTAATCCAAACATATCGATATCGTTTAATCGCTGCAAAAATAATAAATAAAATGTATAAAATTGAAAATTGAAGATTGAAAATTGTATAAAATTGAAGATTGAAGATTGAAAATTGAAAATTGATTAAAATTGAAGATTGAAAATTGAAAATTGAAAATTGATTAAAATTGAAGATTGAAGATTGAAAATTTAATGCACGCAGGGCCTTTTACACACGATAATTTTCGGTACGATTGGATTGGGAACAAAAGGGTCAAAAGGCGTTCGGACATGCATGAAGCAAGTCCCTACAGAAATGAACGTTCAAAACCCCAAGAATGGCGGTGCGGCAAATGGATTTATCAGGAATTCCGTAGTATTTTGCCACCAAACAATGTGGACAAAACCAAAGGAGGTAGGAGGGATTCCCATCCGTCCTACCCGAAAAAATAGTCAAGGGATTATTCAAAGAACTGTTGTAAAAATAGTAATGACATCTATCAACAATATGAAACCGTCTTACAATCGCTATTGCTTCAGATTTCTGCTGCAAATATCGCAATTGCAAGACGGTTTCAAAAGGGAAAACCCCTATTTCGATGGTAGGAAAAACCTATTGTTAAGGGGGAAACCCCTACAGGCTCACTCTCCTTCGGGAATGACCGGCCTTGGTTTCACAGCGCCACCTTGTGCAGGTGTGGCCGTTGTAGCAGGCTGCGGCGTGGTTGTTGCAGGCTGCGGCGTGGTCGTAGCAGGCTGCGGTGTGGTCGTAGCAGGAGTGGGCGTTGTCGTAGCAGGAGTGGGAGCAGCCGTCGGCTGATTCACCGGCTTCGCCTCAGGAGTTCCGTTAGCGTTAGAAGGAACGCCAGGTGCCACCGTGTCAGTTTCATTAGTTTTCGCTTGATTCTTGGCAGCCTCCTCTTTTTTCTTCTTCTCCTCTTCCTTCTTTTTCTCCTCCTCCTTTATTTTGGTGTCATCCACCTCCACCGGTTTTGGTCTTGTGTTCTTGAGGATGTTGATGGTGTCTTTTTCCTTGGACGAATTCGTATTCACCACTTCCTCCCCCTGGCCATTCTTATCATTATGTTTCTGTTGAGCCCAGAACCAGATACCTACGGCCAGAAGCACCAATGCCAGAGCAGTAACCGTGACAATGGGGAACTCACGCTTTCTGGGTTCCTCCCTATCAGGATAGTCCTCCTCTTCAGTTTCTGTTTGTTTCGGTTGTTCGCTAGTTGTAGGAACTTGTTTCACCTTTACTTGTGACTTTGCATCAACGTCCTTTTTCCCTTCTTTTTCAAAGTCAGCCATCATGGCAGCCATCAACTTGCCTTCGTTCTCGAAGAGCCTCTCGTCCATGGCCTCGTTCATGACCCCGCTGATGTGTATGACGCTGACAACGAAGCCAGAACCTCCAGCATCGGCAAGTTTTTTCAGCCTCTCCGACTTTGTTTTATCATTGACGGGTTCGCACATCACATCCATGATTTCCCTATCGGAAACCATCTGGCATGCTCCTTTTGACATGATGACAAAATAGTCGCCATACTTTACATTAGTAATGAAGGCTTTCACCGGTTCACTCATGGGTTGCATGCCAGGAACCAGCACTCGTTCGTTGTCCTTCGACTTGTAAAGCAGCCTTCTACCCTTCGGTCTTACATGGTAGATGCGCACCGCACCTACATGAGCCGCGAGCACCCCATGCCTGTGCAAATAGAGCAAGGCATACTGTGTGCCGTTGGAGTCGGGGCATTCCTCGTCAATTTTGTCCTTGGCGGCAAATAGCGCCTCCTTGAAGACGTTCTCTGCAAGAGGTTCGTCAGCACATGTGTTTTGGAACATATGGTCGGAGAAAGTCTGTGCGAAGACCTCCGCCGCTTTTGTCCCATTGCCATCATCCCCCTCAGCCACGACAAACAGTTTGTCGTGGATAGTAGCCGCATCGACACCAGGAAAAGCGCATACGCCATTCCCATTCTTTCCGACGCCAGCAACAGTTTCGGGTTTTAAAATGTCGAATTTCATAACGACAGGAGTTGTGTTATGAATGCAGCAAGTCTCTAAAGATGAACAACAAGATAAAGAAGAAGCAGGTGTAGACCACCAATGCGAGCACTAGTGATATGACCCAAGTGAATACCCCCTTCATTCCCTTCTCACTGAAAGGTTTGGTGAGAAAATCCAATGTGTTAAGCCCTGCAATCCACATGATGGGAATGAAAGCAATCGACAGCAGTGCCATCATAAGGAAGTCGGATTTATAGAGCCAGTATAACGGCAACATCACAACAATGGAAAGCACCAAGCAAATTGTGCCAAGTTTTTCAAAAGCGTCCATCTTTTAATTCATTTTTGAAAGTTTGGCAAGCCGCTCTCCTGCGGCCTGCCAAACATGAGTGTTAATAATATTAATTTTCTTCAACCGCTGCCTGAGCCGCTGCCAGACGAGCGATAGGCACACGGAATGGTGAGCAGCTAGCGTAGTTCATGCCTATCTTGGCACAGAACTTGACAGAGTTGGGCTCACCACCATGCTCGCCACAGATGCCGCAGCGAAGGTCCGGACGAACTTCGCGTCCATTCTTCACGGCATACTTGATGAGTTTGCCGACACCATTCTGGTCGAGCACCTGGAATGGGTCAACCTTGAGAATCTTCTTGTCGAGATAAACTGGCAGGAAGGATGCGATGTCGTCACGGCTGTATCCGAAAGTCATCTGTGTGAGGTCGTTGGTACCGAATGAGAAGTACTCTGCCTCAGTAGCGATGCGGTCGGCGGTCAAAGCTGCACGCGGGATCTCAATCATCGTACCAATCTCAAATTTCACCTCGACGCCATATTGTGCGAACACCTCTTTTGCGACACGCTGGATGATGGCTTTCTGCTGTTTCAGCTCATAGAGGATGCCGATGAGCGGCACCATGATCTCCGGCATCGGGTTCTTGCCCTCCTTCTTCAGTTCGCAAGCAGCACTGAGGATGGCGCGAGTCTGCATGGCGGTGATTTCGGGGAATGTGATACCCAGACGGCATCCACGGTGACCGAGCATCGGGTTGTTCTCAGCGAGAGAGTCAACACGGCGCTTGATATCCTCGACGCTGACACCCATCTCCTTGGCCATGACTTCCTGACCAGCCGTATCGTGTGGCACGAACTCATGGAGAGGCGGGTCGAGCAGGCGAATGTTGACTGGCAGTCCGTCCATTGCCTCGAGTATTCCCTTGAAGTCAGCCTTCTGGTAAGGCAGCAGTTTAGCCAAAGCCTTCTCACGTCCCTCAGCATCCTTAGCGAGAATCATCTCACGCATGGCGATGATTTTCTGGTCCTCGAAGAACATGTGCTCAGTACGTGTGAGTCCGATACCCTTTGCGCCAAAAGCGCGTGCCACCTGTGCGTCATGGGGAGTGTCTGCATTGGTGCGCACCTGCAGTTTGGTGTATTTGTCGCAAAGGTCCATCAACTCCTTGAAATCGCCAGAAAGCTCAGCAGCCTTGGTTGGCACCTCGCCAGCATACACCTGGCCAGTGGTACCGTTGAGTGAGAGATAGTCGCCCTCTTTATATACGACGCCGTCAATTTCAACGGTCTTCGACTTGTAGTCGACATTGAGCGAGCCAACGCCGGAGACGCAGCATTTACCCATGCCACGAGCCACCACAGCAGCGTGAGAAGTCATGCCACCACGAGCGGTGAGGATTCCCTCAGCAGCCGACATGCCGGCGAGGTCTTCGGGCGAAGTCTCGATACGTACGAGCACCACCTTGTGTCCTTCCTCATGCCACTCCTGAGCCTCGTCGGCGTGGAAGACGATTTGTCCACAGGCTGCACCCGGTGAAGCGGGAAGACCCTGTGCAATCACCTTTGCCTTGGCAAGAGCGACTTTGTCGAATACCGGGTGGAGCAGTTCGTCGAGTTTCTGCGGTTCGCAGCGCATGATTGCAGTCTTCTCGTCGATCATGCCCTCATGGAGCAGGTCGATGGCGATCTTGACCATAGCGGCACCTGTGCGCTTTCCGTTACGTGTCTGAAGGAACCAGAGTTTGCCTTCCTGCACGGTGAACTCCATGTCCTGCATGTCGTGGTAGTGGTTCTCCAACTTGTTCTGGATGCCGTCGAGTTCCTTGTAGATTTCGGGCATGGCCTCTTCCATGGAAGGATATTTTGCCACACGCTCTTCCTCGCTGATGCCTGCACGCTCAGCCCAGCGCTGTGAGCCAAGTTTGGTGATTTGCTGTGGAGTGCGGATACCAGCCACCACGTCCTCGCCTTGTGCATTGACGAGATACTCACCATTGAACACATTCTCGCCATTTGCGGCGTCACGGCTGAAGCATACGCCAGTAGCAGAGGTGTCGCCCATGTTGCCGAACACCATTGCCATGACCGACACAGCCGTACCCCACTCGTCGGGAATGCCTTCCATCTTGCGATAGAGGATGGCGCGCTCGTTCATCCAGCTGCGGAAGACGGCGCAGATGGCGCCCCAGAGTTGCTCGATGGGGTCGTTGGGGAAGCTCTTTCCTGTACGCTCCTTGATGGCCTCCTTGAAGAGTTTCACGAGTTTCTTGAGTTCATCGACAGAGAGATCTTTGTCGAGGACGACGCCGCGCTCTTTCTTCACCTTTTCGATGATTTCCTCGAACGGGTCAATATCCTCTTTGTTGACGGGTTTCATCTCGAGCACCACGTCGCCGTACATCTGCACGAAGCGGCGGTATGAGTCATAGACGAAATGTGGGTTGTTGGTCTTGCGCACCATACCCTCGGCGACCTCGTCGTTGAGACCGAGGTTGAGGATGGTGTCCATCATGCCAGGCATGGAAGCCCTTGCACCTGAGCGCACGCTGACGAGCAGTGGGTTCTCGGAATCTCCGAACTTTGAGTTCATCAAGTCCTCGATGTGCTTGACAGCAGCAGTCACGTCCTCATTGAGGAGCTCCATGATTTTCTCCTGTCCCACTTGATAATATTCATTACAACAGTCAGTGGTGATGGTGAATCCCGGTGGCACGGGCACTCCGATCAGGTTCATCTCGGCGAGGTTAGCACCTTTTCCACCGAGTTGCTCACGCATTTTGGCATTACCTTCGGCTTTTCCGTTGCCGAAAGTGTAAACTCTTTTTTGTTCGCTCATAATAGGTTATATGGTTTTCAATAAAAAAATATCCTTTGGAATTGCAAAAATACTGCAAATTCGTGTAATGACAAAACTTTTAAGTCATTTTTTGCAAAAAAAAGGGTGTTGTTGTTTTTGGAGGTCGGTCTGAGGTGTTGCCCCGTTGGAGGACTCAAGCAGCCTCAGGAAAGAAAAAATTTATCATTTTGCTCGGTAAATCGGATTTTTGCATTATATTTGCATGCCTTTTTAAGAAACATCAATCACTTAATACAATAATTTATGTTTGAAGGACAACCTAAAGGACTTTATGCGTTGGCATTGGCCAACACGGGAGAGCGATTCGGCTATTACACGATGATAGCAGTATTCGCCCTCTTCTTGAGATCCAATTTCGGCTTTGATGCCGGATGGGCGGGTGAGATTTACGGCGACTTCCTAATGCTCGTCTATTTCCTCCCAATTCTGGGTGGTATCATGGCAGACAAATACGGTTTCGGCCGCATGGTCACCATCGGTATTGTCATCATGTTCCTTGGCTACCTGCTTCTCTCCATCCCATTGGGCGGCAAGTTCCTTGGTATCGCAGCCATGCTTGCAGCGTTGTTGCTCATCAGTTTTGGGACGGGCCTATTCAAAGGCAACTTGCAGGTAATGGTGGGAAATCTCTATGACGACCCCCAGTATGCCGACAAGCGGGATGCGGGTTTTTCTCTATTCTACATGGCCATCAACATCGGCGCCTTGTTTGCTCCGACAGCAGCCATTGAAATCACGGAGTATGCTCAGAAACACTTGGGTTATACCGCGCCCGGTGAAGCCTACCACTTTGCCTTTGCCGTAGCCTGTGCGTCGCTCATCCTCTCCATCGCCATCTATTATGCCTTCCGCGGGACATTCCGTCACACCGAGGGTGGAAAGAAGGCACAAGGCTCAGAGAAAGCAAACGCCGTATCAACCGAGCCCGAACTCACCAAGGAAGAGACCAAGCAGCGCATCGTTGCCCTCTGCCTTGTTTTCGCCGTTGTCATCTTCTTCTGGATGGCCTTCCATCAGAACGGTCTCTCTCTGACTTATTTCGCAGATGAATTCACTCAGAAATCGGCATCAGGCGTCCATACCATGCCGTTTGACGTGATCAATCTGGTAATGCTGATATTCATTGTCTATGGTGGTTTCTCGTTCTTCCAGAGCAAGAGCCCGAAGGGCAAGGGCATCTCTGCATTGGTGGTGGTTGCAGCACTCGCCGTGCTCTACTACAAATACACCAAAGCTACAGGCACCATAGACATTTCCGCTCCCATTTTCCAGCAGTTCAACCCGTTCTATGTTGTAGCGCTCACCCCTGTTTCCATGGCCATATTCGCCTATCTGGCCAACAAGGGGAAAGAGCCTTCAGCCCCCCGCAAGATAGCCTATGGCATGTTGGTAGCAGGTGCCGCGTTCCTGGTGATGATGTTTGCTTCACAAGGACTTAACACACCCAACGCGCAAGCTGCATTAGCCGAGTCGGGGGAATTAGGTCCTTTGGTGTCGCCATATTGGCTTATCTCCACCTATCTTATTCTTACCTTTGGCGAATTGCTGTTGTCTCCGATGGGCATTTCCTTTGTCTCTAAGGTTGCTCCTCCCAAGTACAAGGGATTGATGATGGGCGGATGGTTTGGCGCCACAGCCATTGGCAACAAGCTTGTGAGCGTTGGCGGTTATCTTTGGGGCGACCTTCCATTGTGGTTGGTATGGGGTGTTTTCATCGCCGTATGCCTTGCCGCCGCCATATTCATGTTTGCCATGATGAAGCGCCTGGAAAAAGTCAGCTGACAACAGCAAGGATGGCATAACAAGGAGCAAAGGCTCCATGCCTATCCCCACCCATGCCCAAGGGGGTGTGTCATTTCTGACACACCCCCTTGATTTTGAAGTTCCAAAAGACCGATTTGGTTTGAACTGTTGAATGTCTGCATACTATCTGACGACCTTCTTTCCATTGGTGATGACCACGCCCTTGTAACTGTCGTTCACCCTTTGTCCTGCGAGGTTGTATGAGGGTTGCGCATTGTTCTCTCCTACTGTCACAACGTTTCTCAGCCCGTCGGTGATGTCGAAGAATAATGCGTTTGCTGGCAATGTCGAATCGGTTTGCTTAACGGGAAGGTACGCCTTGCTGGGTTCATTCATGAATCTACCCCCGTTTTCACTCATCCAGTAGAAGCCCACCTTTCCGTCCTTGACTGAAAGAGCGTAGAACTTGTATGTGGCCTCGGGGTCATCTCCCGCTGTGTAGGCGTAATCGTAGGAACCACGCAACAGGTTTTCACCGACAATACCAGGCTCTTTGGTAGGTGAGAAGACGTATAACTCATTAGGAGTTCCTTCCAGCACCACTCCACATCCAGCTGGGATGACGGAAGTGATTGGCAAGAGGTTGATCACGTTCCCACTGACGCTCTCCACCACGGATGCCGTGAGGCCATCAGGGATGATGGATGCGGTCTGGTCGTTGTAATAGGTGGCATAGCCACATTCGCTCATATAGAAGGAGTAGGCTTGCGGTTGTGCCGGGTAGGTCACCTTGATGGAATTATAGTATTTGCCGTCGTCGGAGAAGACAATGTCAACGGTTGCTTCGTTGCCGTCATAGACGTATGTGGCCACCTTGCTTCCACTGCCAGAGGAGGGCGTTTGCCCCGCCACGGTGGTCTCGGTGATGTCACTGGAAGCGGAGGTGATGACCACTGTCATGCCTTTCTCTGCCGGGATGGTGAACTTGGAGCCTTTGTTGATTTGAGCGTTTGTCCGCCCGATGTTGTAGGTCTTTCCCTTGACACCTTCGATGGCCGAGCCGGTGGTGTTGTCAATGAACATCGGTACGTCGAAGGTGATGGAGCCCACCTCAGCCTGTGCAACGAAGTAGCCGGTGGCTCCCTCGATGTTGAGTGCCGGCGTGCCGGTGAAGTCCCAAGTCACAGTGAGTTCACTGCTGATTTCATCAAGGGATATAATGCTTTCCTCGAAGAAGGGGGTGAGGGTGATGTCCTCGGTGAGGGTGATGGTCTCACCGAAGTCATAAATAGTGAAACCTTCGTCATTGGTCCATCCGATGGCGGTAAAGCCTGCCTTGCTGATGTAGTAGTTGGCTGCAGGCAAGGTGTAGGTGCTTTCCACATACTCAGGGTTGAGTATGGTGGTCACGGTGCCCTTGTCACCCTCTCCTGCGGAATACTCCACCTTGAAGAGTTTCTTGAAGGAAGCAGTGTAAGCATCGGCGGCCGTCACGTTTTCCACAGTGAGGGGATTGTCGGTGAAGGTAGCATCGTCGCTTTCACGTGTCCACGATACAAAGGCATAGCCAGTCTTCGGTGTTGCGGTGAGGGAAACACTCTCTCCCTCGTCCACCTCCACGCTCTCCGGAGAAACGGTACCCATGGTCTCATCGGCACTCGTCGCAGTGATGACGTAAGAGGTCACTGTCTGCTCCACACCGTCGATGGTGCCGGTGATGATGATGTCGCGGAAGGCGTAACTCTTCGTGTCTGCATTGTAAAGGACGATTTGGAGGCCACACTCTCCAGTGGCGGCACCGGCTTCACGGTCGATGTCAAGGCTGTAAACGGTGTAGTTTTGCGTAGCATTGTTGTCACGAGCAGGGTCGTCAGAGGTTTTGCTTGCCGCTGTGGATTTCAAGTGGATGTCACCATCATCAGCGCCAATCCAGTCGATTTCCATCTTTCCACCATCTGTTCCACAACGAGTGGCGGTGAAGGTTACATTAGTGGGATGGAAGGTGAGGCCGGCATTGGGTTTGAAAGTAAACTTGATTTTGTGGGTGTCAGCTGTTTCACTGCCGGCTCCACTCATTTTTATCATGGTGGATTTCAAGTCTTGCTTGCCACCATTTAGGGTTTTCGTACCATTGAACGACAGTGCGCTACCCAAGGAGAGGTTGATGTTTTTCACAAAATCGGCAAGTTGTTCACTCGCCACGCCGGTGGTGTTGTCGGGTGAGGAGAGCTCCCAACTGATGGTGCCGGATGCTTCAATGCCGGCGGGGTCGGTGACTGTCAACAAGTAGGAAGCGGAAGCATCACTATAAGTAGTGGAATTGGAGATGGCGGCAGTGATGGTGGTTTTACCAGCAGCGACAAGAGTAATCTCACCTGTAGAGGCATCCACGGTAGCCACATTGGTGTTGCTGCTGGAATAGGTCACTTCGCTTGCAGCAGCTGCTGGGTCAACAGTCAATGTTGGTGCAGCAAACGAATTCTCTCCTCCTGAGATATCGGCGAGATAATTGTCGGCAGGGAACGACAAGGTAACAGCTGTACCAGCCCTTGTGATGGTGAATTCATCGAAATACACAGTCTTGCCCACGCTGCGATAAATATAGAAAGTTTTTGCTCCTACAAGCTCGCTCCCCTCAGGAATTACGTAAGAGCTTAAGTCTGCCCAAGACGCAGTAGTTGCTTCTTCACATGTTAGTGCTGCATTGCATGAACCGGGACGGGTATCAGATGTGGATAACCAAATGCCAAGTTCAGTGTCAGTTCTTGTATAAGTTCTTGCATTTATAACATCTCCAACCTTTAATTCTTGATTAAGTACCACCTTAAAAAATGTATTATTATTGGTGATGCTGAATGCAAAGCTACCGCCTTGTTTGGCTATGAGGTTCTTTACCTGCTCTTGTTGGTTGATGGCATACATTGTTCCACCTGTGATAGTGGCATCTGCATTGGAGATTTCCGTTGTGCTCGAAGCAGCAAACTCCACTGCGTCATTGGCTGTCACATCAGCGGAAAAAAGCACAGTTTCTGCTTTCATCTGCCCTGCGGCACACGCCAAAAGTATTAAAAAAGTAAGAATTTTTTTCATTTTAACATGGTTTTTGGTTAGTTATTTGTTTTAGATAGAAATATGTAGCAAAAATAATCAAAAAAACTATATTATGCACCAAAAGGCAGAAAAGTTTTTTATTGGCTCTTTGGCTATTGAAGTCGTTAACGGCAAAAGTTCATAAAGTTTTTTTGGAGGGTATTTGTCATCATCAGAAGTCGCAGGGGTCGCAGAAGAAGTGGAACAAATTTGAAATCAATAAGTTATAGACACTCTGAACCCCACAGGTCAACGCCAACTAATCTTCCCCCTCACCCCCTCTGGCTCAGAGGGGATGTGTGGGGAGTAAGAATGTACGCGGGTCGGCTTTGATTGAGGGACTTAGGACCTTTAGGGTCTTTAGGGTCTTTAAGGACCTATAGGGACTTTAAAGTCAATAAGGTCATTCCTACAACCCGACAGCGGCGAGCCATTGGTCGTAGGCCGCCACCTCCTTCTCCTTCACCCGTGAGTCGGAAGCGATGGCCTTTAGTATAAACTGTCTGAGGGTGAAGAGGATGGCCTTTCGCTCATCGTCGTTGACCCCCTCCACGAGTTTCAAGGTGTCATCAACGATTTCCTCCAAGGTGTAGGTGTGGTTGATGGTGTCGGCCACAGCCTCCTTCAACTCCTCGGGTATTTCCCCCACCTCCTCAATGCTTGAGATGAATCCCTCGATGAACTCTCTCTCCTTTTGGCTGAACTCTCCGTCGCACGAGGCAAAGAAAAGCCCTGCCTTTGCTGTCAGCATGATGCTGTCACTCAACTTTTCATTCATCATAACGATTTACCTCCCAATAAGATTGTTTTCAAGATGCCACCGACGATGTCGCCGATGTTGCCCATGTTGATACCTCCCAAGATGCTGCCAGAGTCATTAGCTTCCTGTTGCCGTTTCTCAACCTCCTTCCTGGTGGAGCGGCGTGTGGTGCGAGTGGTGGTCTCCACAGGCTCTTCCTCCTCCACGTCGAATCCAGCACGGCGTTTCATGTCGTTGAGGATGTCGTTGAGCCCGCCGCTTTCCTTGTTGGAAGACGTTCTCGACGACGTTTCGCGTTTGGAAGAATTCGTTTTGGTCGACGTGTTGCGTGAGGAAGTGGAAGAAGACGAGTTGGTCGACTTTCCCGCCTTTCCCGCTTGGCGTCTGATTTCCTCTGCCAGGTCGTCGTCATCGGTCGAATAACGTTTTGACGAATTGTTGGAGTTCGACGAATTGCCGCCACCCATTTTTTTCTGGATATCCTTCACGATGTCGCCCAGGCCGCCATTGTCCTTTCCAGACGACGACGTCCCTCCTCCCCCAAAGACGGATCCCAGTCCGCCTTTGATGATTTCTTCAAAAAAGCTTCCCATAATATAGAAATGATGTAGTATGAAATTCATGCGAAGACGTCACTTCGCTCCTTTTTTATATATATAGTCCAGAGCGGCTCCGATGGCCGTGCAGAACTGCGAATACTTCGGTATGATGTATTTCACCTTGTATAGTTGCTCCATGATGGGGAAGACATCTCTGCATTGCGGCAGCAACGAGAGGTTGCCTATCATGACAAACTCCTTGATGTCGCTATTCAGAGATGCGAGGACAGCAGCACTTCCAATGGTCTGCAAGACGGTGTGAATCAGCCCCACAGCAATGTCCTCCTTTGCCGCGTCGGTCTTGGCGTTTCCGAAGAGCGAAGCCGTGACGTTAAGTGGCAGGCCGGGGAGGGGATGGGCACTGATGTCGCCTATGGTGAGGTTGACGTTTGAGATGTCGCCCTGCATGGCCATGGCCGAGACCTGCTTGATGTCGGAAGTCTTCAGCATGATGCGTGAGAGTCCTGCAAGCGTCCCCCCCCCGATGCTGATTCCTCCGATGTGTGAGATGTCGTCGCCGTCGCATCTTACGAGCGACGTTCCTGTTCCCATGCTAACCACGATGATGCGGTCGAGTCCCGACTCGAATCTCGCTCCCAGCCCGTCGGCCACGAACTCGTCGCTCTTGCAAGTGGGCAGTCCATAGACAGGGCGCTCGATGTATGCCGCCCCTACGCCTGTCAGCACCACCTGCTCGACGTCGGCCAGTTCGATATGGTTTTCATACAAATATTTTCCAAACGCTCCGTATAGCGATGCCACCGGGTCGGCGGCAGTGGTGCGCATGGGAGCCACGACCTGCATATCGCGCACACCTACTATTTTCGTGGTGCTGATGCCCACGTCTATTCCTATTACAATGCTCATTCGCTTGCTCATTTGCGTCAAAATAATTCAGGAGTTGAAGGGGAGTTGAAGGGACATATGCCCACGTGATGTCATATGGGAAGCCAATGATGCACCCACACACCTTTAAATCCTTGCTTCACGCCTCATCATTCCTGATTGTAAGTTGAGTAATAATATAATATGCTTTCAGGGCACGAAGATACACAAAATTTCGTGAATGGCAACACATTTTCGGGAAAAAACGCCATATTTCTTGTTTCTCTCGATATAAATGTGTATATTTGCTTCGAGATTGCCAAACTACAACAAAACCAAGGCCCTCAAGCCTCCAAGAACCACCCATCCTTACCTATTATGAAAAGAAGACATTTCCTCGCAGCGGTCATCGCCACATTAGCGCTCACCGCATCCGCACAAAGCGAACTGTACCCCAAGCATTTCGACTTGGAGCAAGTGACCTTGCTCGACGGCCCCATGAAGACAGCGATGGAGCTCAACATCAAGACGCTGCTGCAATACGACGTGGACCGTCTCCTCACACCGTATGTCAGGCAGTCGGGCTTGGGCTCCACCACCGACACCTCCAGCCCCTACTACAAATGGGAAAGCAAGCATCCCTCCTTCCCCAACTGGGGAGACTCCAGTTTCAATCTTGACGGGCACGTGGGAGGTCACTACCTCTCCGCCCTGGCTTTAGGCTATGCCTGCAGCCACGACACCGAGATGAAGTCACGGTTGAAAGAGCGCATGGACTACATGGTGAATGTGATGAAAGACTGCCAGGACCAATATGACAACAGCGCCGACGGCCTTTACGGATTCATAGGAGGCCAGCCCATCAACAACGAATGGAAGACCCTTTTCAGGGGCGACATCAGCGGCATACGCAACCGTGGCGGGTGGGTGCCCTTCTATTGCCAGCACAAGATACTTGCCGGACTGCGCGACGCCTTCCTCTATGGGAATAGCGAGACGGCACGGCAAATGTTCCTCAAACTCGCCGACTGGAGTGTCAACGTGGTGGCCAAGGTCAGTTCCGGCGACATGGAGAACATGCTCAACATCGAGCATGGGGGCATGAACGAGAGCATGCTCGACGCCTACCAGCTCACCGGCGACGCCAAATACCTCACCGCAGCGAAGAAATACACGCACAAGACGATGCTCAACGGCATGCAGACACTCAACACCACCTTCCTCGACGGCAGACACGCCAACACCCAGGTGCCGAAATACATCGGCATGGAGCGCATCTGCGAGGAAGACGCCACAGCCACCACCTATCAAAAGGCCGCGACCAACTTCTGGGCCGATGTTGCACACAACCGCACCGTGTGCATCGGGGGAAACAGCGTCAGCGAGCATTTCCTCGCCAAAGCCAACTCCAACCGCTACATCGACATACTCGACGGACCGGAGTCGTGCAACTCCAACAACATGCTGAAGCTCACGGAGATGATGAGCGACCGCACCGGCGACGCCAGTTATGCCGACTTTTACGAGCAGACGATGTGGAACCACATCCTGTCGACCCAAGACCCGGAAACCGGAGGATATGTCTATTTCACCACGCTGAGGCCCCAAGGCTACCGCATCTACTCACAGGTGAACCAAGGGATGTGGTGCTGTGTGGGCACCGGCATGGAGAACCACTGCAAATACGGGCACTTCATCTACACCCACGACGGGCAGGAGACCCTTTACGTCAACCTCTTCACACCCAGCGTCCTTGAAGACGAGACATTCGGCATCAGGCAGGAGACCCTCTTCCCATGCATCAACCCGGCGGCCTCCAACATCCCCACGCCCTACACCGCCACCACCACCCTCACCGTGACCAAAGGCGGCACTTACACCATCGCCGTGCGACACCCGGCATGGGCGGGTAAAGAATACCAGGTGGCGGTCAACGGAGCCGCGGTAAACGCCGCCGTGACCCAGGGCACCGCCAGTTATGTCACCATCAACCGCACCTGGGCAGAAGGCGACCGCATCGTCGTATTGCTGCCCATGGAACTGAGTTACGAGGAATGCCCCAACTACACCGACTACATCGCATTCAAGTTCGGCCCCATCCTCCTCGGAGCACCCACCACCACCTCCTCTCAACAGGAGTCTTCAGAAACAGGACTGCGTTACGAGAAACTGCAGAACGAATATGCCGGTGCCGGGCGCATGGACCACGCACCCGGCAACAGGGCGTCGGCCAAGAGCCTCGTCTCCTCGCCACTGCTCATTGGAGAGCGCTCCAACGTGCTCGACCGCATCAAGATGAAGGAAGGCACCGACCTAAGGTTCACCATCGATGCCAGCCGTGAAGGTGTGGAGTCCTATGCCTGGAACCAACTCGAACTGCGCCCCTTCTACCAAATCCACCACGCGCGCTACATGTGCTACTGGTACCAACAGACCGAAGAGAACTACGAGAAGAGCGACATGGCACTGAACGAGGCAGCCAACGAAGCCTTGGCACAGCGCACACTCGACTTCGTGGCTCCTGGAGAGCAGCAGAGCGAGGCTGGCCACGAAGCCAAATACTCCTCAGACTCCAGCACTGGCGACTACAACACCGAGCACTACCGCGACGCAAGGCAGAACGGCTACATCCAATACACACTCTACAACGAACAACAGGTGGGCGAGCGGCTCAGCGTCATGTTCCGTTTCAACCTCGCCGACCACGGCAGGAAAGCCACACTCACCATCGACGGGACGAAAGTGGCCGACATCACCATCCCCTCTTCCGCCAAAGGGAGCGATGCCAACGGCTTCTACAACATCGAATACCCCATCGCCGAAAACCTTGTCAAGGATGGTTCCGGGAACGTGAAGAGACAGTTTGTCGTAAGGCTTACCGCCTCTTCCACCACGCTCTGTCCGGGCATCTATTACATCAGGCTGCTCAAGGACTATGAAGAGGAGACCTACCAAGCCTATCATTTCATAGCCAACGAATGGACCACGGGCGACCCCAACCGCGTTTCGGCCTCGAACATCACCTACGACAATGAGAAAAACATCATCCACGTCAAGGCTTCCGGCAACAACAACGTGGCGCTGATGCTCAAATACCAAGACAAGGAGTATGCCATCAACAGCGACCAGATATTCATGGTGGTGAGGGGCACCAACCTGAGCACCGCCACAGGCGCCTCCTACCTGTGGTGGCTCAACGGCTCCAACCATGGCACACAAGTGGCTCCCACCAAGATTAGCGCCTTGACAGCAGACGGTGTCAGCCAGAACGTCGTGGCATGGGACATGACGACAAGCGGGCTTTACGAGAACTTCACCGGCATACATCCCAGCATCTGCGTGGGACAAACCATCTTCGGCCTCACTTCCACCACCGGGCAAAGTGACATCTACGACATCAACTTCGTCAGCGATGTCGATGCCTATGTGGCCAACACCGTAGGAGTCACTTCACCAAGGGCTAATGTCACAAACCAAGCAAAAGCCACATACGACATAGGAGGAAGACCCACCAACGGGCACGACCGCATCGTGCTAACAAAAGGGAAGAGGAAAATCATTAATAATTAATAATTAACAATTTATAATTAATAATTTTGACAAGTTTTGCATCCGATCAACTATAAGGATTCAAAGGGGAGTTAAAGGGACATATGCGGCACCTTGACTGTTAAAATTTCCTATAAAACGACAAAAAATGTGGTGTGTTTGAAAAAAAAGGCCTACATTTGCTGATGCTGAAAAACGAATTACATTCACCTAAACATTGACAAATATGACGTACAAAATTATCGACATCGAGGGTATCGGTCCCGTTTACGCAGAGAAACTGATTGCCGCAGGCATCAACACCGATGAAGAATTGCTGAAAAAATGTTGCAAGCCCGCCGGCCGCAAAGAACTGGCAGAGGCAACAGGCATCCCAGCCAAACTCATCCTCACCTGGGCCAACCACTGCGACCTAATGCGCATCAACGGCGTTGGACCACAGTTCTCCGAACTTCTGGAAGCCGCCGGCATCGACACAGTGAAGGAATTCCGCAACCGCAACGCAGAAAACACTACCGCCAAACTGGTAGAGATCAACGAGGCAAAGAATTTGGTCAACCGCGTTCCCAGCCTGAAGGAAGTGGAGAAAATGATTGCCCAAGCCAAAGAGCTTGAGCCAATGATGGAATATTAATCGCAGAATCTGAGAAATCAGAGTGTTCTGAGCAATCGGAGCAATACGAACAATCGGAATAATCAGAGGAATCTGACTATTCCGATTTTTCGATTTCCATTTCTAAAAATATAGCCTTTCATTTCCCGTCTACGGGCATGTCAATGGTGTTGGCGGGACATTTTTGAGCAGAATCCACCTTTGGTGTGTCCACCTCTTCCAGCATCCCGGTAATATCAGCCTCCCCGGCTGTCCTCATTCCGCATGACTCGACAGCCATAGCGACGCCCACTGCCATTCCGATGAAAGCAGCCTTCCCCACGACTCGCTTCAAGTCAAGTTGGCGCTCCAGGTATCTCACCTCAGCCTCACATTGGGGGCATGAACCTGAGCAGTCGCCCTCATGGTAGCACTCGGCAGGCTCGTAGGGTATATCATTGACGCGAGCAACCTCCACACGGATTTCCTTCAGCTTCTCGCAAACCTTTTTCCCATATTTCATAGTCGTTGCTTTTTGTTCTTCAAACGGTGTTATTTCCCGTCCACGGGCATATCTATGGTTTTTGCGGCATTGGCATCGTCAGCCACGGCGGTGGTGTCTGCTTCATCCTTTTGGTTGACCAACATTCCGGAGACTCTAAATCCACACGACTCAACAGCCACGGCAACCCCCACCGCCATACCGATGAAAGCAGCCTTCCCCACCACCCGTTTCAAGCCGAGTTTATGCTCGAGATATCTCACTTCCGCTTCACACTGCGGGCAAGTGCCAGCGCAATCACCCTCGTGGCTGCACTCAGCTGGTTGATATGTGATGCCATTGGCGCGAGCAACCTCCATACGGATTCCTTTCAATTTCTCGCAAATCTTTTTTCCATATTCCATTGCCGTCGAATGTTTATTGTTCTACTTCATTCTCCACCTATCATTTCAAAAGAGTTTTCCCATGCATGGATTCAGGTTGCTAAGATACACATATCTTGAGTATTTTCCAAATAATGCAGTGTTTTTTCACAAACATATGCAAAAAGAAAGGTTTTTGAAAAAGAAAAAAGTGAAAAATGAAACATTTTTCAAAAAATTGCGTATATTTGCACATTACAAACCAAAAACCTATCCTCTAATGAAAAAAGCATTCTTCACCCTGCTAACAGCCTTGCTGTTCTGCCTGGCATCACAAGCCCAGGAAATGAACTCCTGCCTTCACATTGCCGACTACTCCATGCGCATGGATTTCAAAGTAGCCAAAAAAGCGATGAAGAAGGAAGGTTTCAAGAAAGTCACCCGCCGCGGCGACCTTGTCTATTTCACCAACAAGAAGACGCAAACCGATGCAATGCTTTACATTGTGGGTGACCATGTGGACTATATGAAATTCCTCTTCACCACGGCTCCGTCTCCCCGCGAAGTGGAAGGCTCAGCCCGTATGTGTGGCTACACCCCTGTCGGCGGTTTGGGACCGAACCGCAAGTTCATAAAAGAGCCCTATGCCCTCTACACGTCTCCCGTGAACGACGACCCCCATTATGTATATGGCTTTGTCATCAAGTACGAACCTCAGGGTTGGTGATGCATCCATATCTTAAAAGGGCGACAATTCGTCAAAAAAAAATATCAAAATGCTTTTTTTGTATGGCAAATTGTTGATTTTGGACATTTTTTTTTGCACAATTGGAAAAAATAGCATAATTTTACACCCGTTAAATGGCATTCCCCACTCAAACCTATGCCATAGGAACTAGCATTCAATAATTAAAACAAAAAGATAAGAGCCATGAAGAAGTACATCAAACCCGTTACGGAGTGTGTTGAAGGCACCCTTCAACTGCCATTGATGTTGAGCCTGATCGACGAAGTTGGCGATGGCCAGTTGAGCAACTCCTACGATTTCGATGAGGATGACAGTCCCCTGACCAGCCCAAAAGGCAACGACCATCTGAGCATTGGTTTTTAAATGAAACCAATCACAAGTCTCCCCCGAACCTTGGTTCGGGGGAGACTTGTATTATATCCTGGGTAAAGGGACATATGATTTTTGGGGAGTTAAAGAGGAGTTAAAAGGGAGTTAAAGGGGAGTTAAAAAGGAGTTAAAGGGGAGTTAAAGGGGAGTTAAAGGGGAGTTAAAGAGGAGTTAAAGGGGAGTTAAAAAGGAGTTAAAGGGGAGTTAAAGGGACATATGATCACTTTCGGGAGTTAAAAGGGAGTTAAAGAGGAGTTAAAGGGACATATGATCACTTTCGGGAGTAAGGGAGAAGGGAGAAGCATACGCCTTGATTTTCGAAAAGTGCGATAAAAGACTTGTGGAATCCTTCTTCGGAGGGATTTATTCCTTTTTTTATCCCAACTGGCTTAAAATATCAGATTTTTTTCTAAATTTGCAGCATAATAAGCCCTAGGAGACATTAGAGGCACCAGAAGCACCAGACTCAGTAGAGAGTCTAGAACAATAAAAACAAAAGAAGAACAACACCTACCACCTATTATTATATGAAAAGAAGCATCATCCTATTAGCCTTGACGGGCCTGTCGCTTGTTCCACTCGTCACACACGCCCAGCGCAACACCCCTCTAATCATCGACCGCCATAAGAGTCGAGCCACCGACACTCCCGTGTCAGTCTCCGACACCGTGCCCAATGCCACCCGTTTCAGCGGCGGTTCCACTGACAAGGTCACCGAGGAGCGTATGAACAAAGGCTTGGTCACCAACTCACTCAGCGCTCTTAGCGGCCAGGCCGCCGGCGTTCAGGTGTCAAGCGGCGACAACCACATGGCCATGCTCAGCAGCGTTCGCGTGCGCGGCACCACGTCGCTCACCGGCGGCAACGACCCCCTCGTCATCATAGATGGCGTAGCCTCCGACATTGCCACACTCTCCTCCATTTATCCCGCCGACATCGAGAGTTTCACCATCCTCAAGAATGCAGCAGAGACGGCCAAATATGGTTCAAGAGGTGCTTCCGGCGTCATCGAGGTAACCACGAAGAAAGGAAAGGGAGGCAAATTCCACATCTCCTATGACGGCAATCTCGGTTTCGAGTCCACTTACAAGAAGCTCAACATGCTCTCAAAAGAGGATTACATCAACACAGCCGACAGACTTGGCCTGCACTATGTGGCCCAAGGAAGCGACGTTGACTATCAGGATGCCATCACTCGCACCGGCTCCGTACAAAACCATCATGTGGCATTCGGCGGCGGCACCGAGAGCAACAACTACCGTGCCTCCATAGGCATCATGGACCACAGGACAGTAATTCGCACCAACGACTATAGCAATTTCGTGGCGAAACTCGACATCTTCCAAAAAGCCTTTGACGACCGTCTCAGCGTCGAACTAGGTGTTTATGGTTCCTCTCAGAATGCCCATGACATCTTCGACGAGCAAGGTCTCTTCTACTCCGCCGCCGCTATGAACCCCACCATCTCCCAATACCGTAATGGCAACGGAGGTTGGGACAAGAACTCCACCGCCTCGCAAATCAACAACCCCATGGCCCTCCTGCAAGAGCAAGATCATGAGAAGAACCTCAACTTCAACACCCATGTGAAACTGACCTACCAGATCTGGCCCAACCTCAGCGTGAGCGCCTTCGGTTCCTATTCCTACACAAGCACCGAAGACGCACAATACCTTCCCACATGGGTGTGGGCTCAAGGTCAAGCTTACCGCGGTGAGCGGAAGAGCGAGAACTGGCTCGGCAACATCGCTGTAGATTACTGGTGGGACTTCAACTCAGAAAACCGCCTTGAGGCGACCGGTCTGATGGAATACCAGCGCGACGTGCTCACGGGTTTCTACACCACCGTGAAAGGGTTCACTACCAACGAGTTTGGCTACCATAACCTCAAGGCCGGTTCGCTACGCCCCTATGGAGGTACAGGTTCTAGTTACCAGCGCCCCATCCTCACCTCCTTTATGTTCAACGCCAAATACCTCTTCCTTCACCGGTACACCTTGGGATTCACCATGCGCGCCGACGGCAGCAGCAAGGTGGGCAAGAACAACCGTTGGGGTTACTTCCCCTCCATCTCCTTTGAATGGGACCTCCTCAAGGAAGAGTTCGTCAAGAACATCACAGACATCAGTCTGCTCAAATTGCGTGTCAGCTCTGGTATCTCAGGCAACTTAGGCGGTATCGATTCCTACAACTCCCTGGAGATGTACCAACCCATCGCCATCGTCCCTACCTACGGCACTCCAAGCGTCACCCTCGGCCACGCCAGCAATGCCAACCCCGACCTGAAATGGGAGACCCGCGGCTCCGTCAACGTCGGCCTTGACCTCGGTCTGTGGCGCAACCGTTTTGTGATGACCGCAGAATACTACTACTCAAAGACCCACGACATGCTCTACATGTATGACGTGAGCGTGCCCCCCTACCCTTACGACAAGTTGCTGGCCAACCTCGGTTCCATGAGCAACCAAGGTTTTGAGTTGGGCTTTGGCGGCACACCCCTGGAGACACGAGACATGCAACTCATCGTGAATATGAACCTCTCCTACCAGAAAAACAAACTCATCTCCCTCTCCGGGAACTACAATGGCGAATACATGACCGCCAAAGACATCACCGCCATCGGTTCGCTCAACGGAGCAGGATTCCATGGCGGCAACAACGACATCGTCTATCAGATTGTGGGCCAGCCCATCGGGGTGTTCTTCCTTCCCCACTGCACAGGCGTGGAGGACTTTGGCGACGGCACCTACTATTATGAAATCGCCGACCTTGACAACGACGGCAAGACAGACCCCGCCACCGACAGGTACATCGCCGGGCAAGCCACCCCGAAATGGACATTAGGTTCGAACATCAGTTTCAGGTACAAGAACTTCGACGTCTCCCTTCAGATGAACGGAGCCTTCGGCCACAAGATATACAACGGCACGACACTCACTTTCATGAACATGGGTTCCTTCCCCGACTACAACGTTATGAGCGACGCCCCGAAGCGTATGATTTACGACCAAGTGGCCACCGACTACTATCTTGAAAGCGGCGACTACCTCAATTTCGACTACCTCACCTTCGGATGGAACATCCCCATCCGCCGATACACGCCCTATGTCAACACGCTTCGCCTCTCCTTCAGCATCAACAACATCGGCACCATCACCTCCTACAGCGGCCTGACACCGATGATCAACAGTTATGTAGTGAGCAACACCCTCGGCATCGATGACAAACGCTCCTACCCCCCCTACCGCTCCTTCACCTTCGGTGTGAGCATCTCGCTCTAACCCTCCTTCACCGTCACACACCAACATGCCAACCATCATGAACCAACATACCAAACATATAAGCATCCTCGCGGGGCTCCTCGCCTTGGCAACCCTCACCTTCACCTCCTGCCTCGACGAAGACCCAAGAGACAGGATTGACGAAGAAGAAGCCTTCGACACCCCCGCCAACATGTACCTCAACACCGTAGCCAACCTTTACAGTTACATTGGTGGAAACGCCAACAGCCAAGGCCTTCAAGGCACGTCAAAGGGAGTGTATGACCTGAGCACCTTCACTACCGACGAAGCCATCATCCCCACCCGTGGCGGCGACTGGTATGACGGCGGCCTGTGGCAAGGCCTCTACGTCCATTACTTCAACGTAGGTCCGGTGGAAGATACCTGGAACTACCTTTACAAGGTCATCGTGAAATGCAACAAAGCCATCAACCGCCTCGACGCCTACACCGGCCACTTTGAAGAAAAGACCCTCAGGTCATGGGAAGCAGAAGTGAGAGCCCTCCGCGCGATGTACTACTATTACCTGCTCGACCTCTACGGCAGCGTGCCTTACGTCCGCACCGCCACCACGGAACTCAGCGCGGCAGAACAAGTGAGCCGTAGCACACTCTTCAACAACATCTGGGAAGAACTAAGCAACGCCCTGCCCTATCTCGCCGACGAGCACAGCAACTACGAAGGCAACTACTACGGACGAATGACCCAGCACGTGGCATGGTTCATCCTGGCGAAGATGGCCATCAACGCCGAAGTATGGACAGATGACAACTGGACCGACGACGTGCGTCCAGACGGAAAAGACATCACCCTCGTGTGCGAGGAGGAGCCCCTCAACGCCTGGGAGGCTTGCATGTACTGGTGCGACAAGCTCACCGCCGCCGGCTATCAGTTGGAGAGCTATTACCCAGCCAATTTCTCAGTCAACAACGAGAATTCCAAGGAGAACATCTTCACCATCCCCATGGACAAGATCCTTTTCTCCAACATCTTCATCAACCTCTTCCGCTCCCGTCACTACAACCACGGCGGTGCCTACGGTATGGCCTCCGAGAACGGCACGTCGGCCACCCTGAGCACCGTGAGGACCTTCGGATACAACACCAAAAATGAAGACAGCCGTTTCAAGTACAACTTCTACGCCGACACCGTGTATGTCAACGATGTGATGGTCACCCTCGACACCGGAGAGCCATTAGTCTATCAGCCACTCACCATGGCCCTCGACCTCACCGGCGAGCCCTATGAGAAAACCGCCGGAGCACGAATGAAGAAATACGAGGTGGACCGCACCGCCTATTCCGACGGGCAACTACAAGACAACGACATCGTGCTCTTCCGCTACGCCGACGTGCTGCTGATGAAATCAGAAGCCAAGGTTCGCAATGGGGACAATGGTGACAAGGAAATGAACATGGTACGTGCACGCGTGGGTATGCCCTACAGGAAAGCCACTCTCTCCAACTTGCTCGACGAGCGTTTGATGGAACTGATGTGGGAAGGTTGGCGCCGCCAAGACCTCATCCGCTTCGACCTTTTCCACCGCAGTTATGACATTAGGCCGCAACGCCCCGACGAAGCAGACCGCCACACCATCGTGTTCCCCATCCCCGGAGGTGCGCTCAGTCTCAACAAGAGGCTCAAGCAGAACCCAGGATACTGAGGAGATTGAAGATTGAAAATTGAAGATTGAAGATTGAAAATTGAATTTTTGGAGCAGCGAGAGCAGAGTCAAGCTTGCTTGAACTCTGCCGAGTCGCGACAAAAATCAGCGAAGCTAAAATTGAAGA
>JAFWSS010000223.1 GCA_017524385.1 Prevotella sp. | reverse complement strand
GAGGTGAAGGTCCGTCCATTGGAGAAAGTCACGGGTCTGCGTCCCGGAATGTCGGCAATACTAAGGATGTAAAAGATGAAGTGTTGACATCGTACTGCCAATGAAACACATCAGACAAATAGGCATCATCGCACTGCGTGAACTCAACATCATCCTGAGGAAAAACCCCATCTACGGCTTCTGCATGGTAGTGTTTCCGCTGATGACGATGTTCTTCTTCACCACGATGCTCGACGAAGGACTGCCTCAGGACCTGCCCATAGGGGTGGTGGACATGGACGACAGTTCGACCTCACGTGGCCTCATCCGCAATCTCGACGCCATGCAGAGCTCGCACGTGAAATACCGCTTCCCGTCGGTCACCGAGGCTCGCTGCGCCATGCAGGAGAACAAGATATACGCCTACCTCTACATCCCGGAAGGCACGGCAGAAAAACTCCTCTCTGGCAGGCAGCCGAAGATTTCATACTACTACACGATGACTTGCATGACGGCCGGCTCGATGGCGATGAAGGACCTGAAGACCATCAGCACGCTCGGCTCGGCAGCCGTGGGACAAGCCATATTGAGCGCCAAGGGGGCCACCCCCGGGCAGATCAAGGCCGCCCTGCAACCCGTGACCATCGACGCTCATCAGATAGCCAACCCCGAGGGCAGCTACAACGTATACCTGACAACGGCCCTCGTGCCAGGCATCATGATGCTCTTCATGTCGCTCCTCTCGGCCTACTCGCTCGGCATGGAACTGAAGTTCGACACTGGCAAGGAATGGCTGGCGAAGGCCGACGGCAACATCGTCGTGGCCATCATCGGCAAATATCTCGTCCACACGCTCGTCTTCCTCCTCGTCGTGGTATTCTTCCAATATTACATCTACCACGTGCTCCACTTCCCGAGATTAGGAGGTGTATGGAGCATCATGAGGCTCTGCCTCCTGCAGGTCATCGCCTCGCTCGGCTTCGGCGTCTTTGCTTTCGGGTTGATGCCGTCACTGCGCATGTCGATGAGCATCTGTTCGCTATGGTCGGTGCTCAGCATATCGATGTGTGGCTCCGCCTTCCCCGTCATGAGCATGGATCCGCCGCTGCAGTCCATGTCGTGGCTCTTCCCCCTGCGACACTATTTCATGCTCTACCAAGTGACGGTGTTCAACGGATACCCGGTCGTCGACGCCTGGTTCCACCTCGTGGCACTCGTGGGCTTCACACTGCTGCCGTGGTTCATACTACGCAAAGTAAAAAACGCGATACTACATTATGTCTATATTCCATAAACCTATATTCCATAAACTCAAGGAAAATCTCACCGATGTCGCCTACATCTGGCGGCAGGAGATGCGGCAGGTATTCCGCGACGAGGGCATGCTGATTTTCCTCGTCATCGTTCCACTGGGTTATCCGCTGCTCTATTCTTGGATATACAACAACGAGGCGGTGCATGAAGTGCCGGTGGTGGTGGTCGACCAGTCGTTCTCGCAACTGTCGCGCCAGTTCATCCGTGACTGCGACGCCTCGCCCGACGTGCATGTGGCCTTCCACGCCGAAGACCTCGACGAAGCCAAGTCGCTCGTCAGCCGCCAACTGGTGAAAGGCATCTACGTCATCCCCTCCGACTTCTCCAAGCGCATCATCCGTGGGGAGCAGGCCACCATCAGCGTCTATTGCGACATGTCGCTCATGCTCTTCTACAAGTGCATCTACCAGACGGCGATGGTCGAGGCAGGACGCCTCGGCGCGGGCCTGAACATCAAGAGGTCGGACAACTACACCAAGAGGGAGGATGCCATCACCGTGCAACCCCTGGCCGTGGAAGACGTGGCGATGTTCAACCCCTCGGGCGGCTACGGCAGCTGCATACTCCCCGCCGTGCTCATGCTGATACTACAGCAGACGCTCGCACTCGGCATCGGAATGTCGGCTGGCACCTCTCGAGAGCGCAACAAAAACGGGCATCTCATTCCCGACGACGACCCGCACTACCGAGGGGCATACCGCATCGTATGGGGCAAGGCCATCTGTTACGCCATGGTATGCGCCGTCACCAGCGCCTACCTCGCATTGGTCGTTCCCAAGTTGTTCTCCTTCCCGCATCTCGCCAACCAATGGGACTTGCTGTGGATGATGATTCCCTACATCCTGGCCTGCATCTTCTTCGGGATGGCCGTCAGCTGCCTCGTGCGCTATCGTGAGAACGTGATGCTGCTGATGGTCTTCGTCTCCGTGCCGCTGCTCTTCCTCACCGGAGTGTCGTGGCCGGAGCCCAACATCCCCAGAGCGTGGCAGGGGGTGTCGTGGCTCTTCCCCAGCACCTTCGGCGTCAGGGCCTACATCCGTGTCAACACCATGGGAGCCACCATCGACCAGGTGCTGCCCGAGGTGCGCATCATGTGGATTCAGGCCGCCGCCTACCTCGGTCTCGCCTGCCTCGTCTACCGCTATCAGTTCCGCCTGGCAAAGAAATATGCAAATGTTTGAAGTGGTTTGACGTGACAGATTTTGAGTTGCATCTTCAAATGTGATATTCAAGCATGGACTTTGGCAAAAGTTTTCACAGGATTCTCATATTGACAATGTTGTTGTCCTTGGGAATGACAGGAGCCGCACAAAGCCGTCGCGAACTGATAAGGGCACGCGTGGACAGCGCACTTTCCGCCCGTTATTACAAGACCTCTTACGACACCAACTACGTGGTGCGGCCTGAGGGAAAAGTGACGTTGAAAATCAGGCTGAACCAGACGGGCAACGCCATCCACGCGAAAGGCACGGTGAACGACATCTACTCGAAGGCCGACCTGGAGACCAGCCACAAGACCACCGTTGCCGTGGGGGCCACCTATCGTGGCCTGTCACTCGGACTGGCTGTCAACCCCGCCAAACTCAGAGGGGCGTACAAGGACTATGAGTTCAACTTCAACTACTACAGCAGCCGCATCAGCCTCGATGCCAGCTATCAGCGTTCATCAACACTGGCGGGCGACGTCGAGCGCAACGGGACGCAACGAATGGAGAGCGGCGACCTCAACATGAATGTGCTCAACCTGGCGGGCTACTACACCTTCAACCACCGCCATTTCTCCTTCCCCGCCGCCTTCAACCAGTCCTACATCCAACGTCGTTCGGCGGGTTCGTGGCTTGCAGGATTCAGTTATCAGGGTGGCAGAATCAAGACGACGGACGAACTGAAAACAAGAAACCCCAACGCTCCCGACGTACGCATCGATGTCGGCCATTTCGGCATCGGTGGCGGCTACGGCTACAACCTCGTGCTCGGCACGAGATGGCTACTCCATTTCTCCATGCTCCCAACAGTCGTCGTCTACAACCGCAACAACTTCACCGTGAACGGCGAGCGCAAGGAGGCGAAACGCATGCGCTTCAATATGATTTTCAACGAGCGCGTGGCCATCGTCCGCAACTTCTCATCACGTTTTTTCGCCGGTGCCACCTTGGTGATGAACAACTCCGTCTTCGACGACAACGTGGTGGTCGTCAACCAGAACAAATGGCGCGTCCGCACCTTCTTGGGATTGAGGCTGTAGGTAGCCCCCTGTGACCATTAGGAGGTTTAAGAGGAAATAAGGAAGGCCGGAGTTTTTAAGGTCATTGGCAGGATTTTTCAAACGAACTTTCCCTTGACATATGAATAGAGTCATCAGACATGCGACACAAGCCGACATGGCCGGCATCATGAAGGTCATGGATGCCGCCAAGCAGACCATGCGCGCATCGGGCAACCTGCACCAATGGGTCGACGGCTACCCCTCTGAGGAAATCATCACTTCAGACATGGAGAGAGGCGGTGGCTTTGTCATGGAAGAGGAAGGATGCGTGGTGGCCTACTTCGCATTCCTTGCCTCACCCGAACCGACATACGCGAAGATATACGACGGCCATTGGGTGGATGACGAACAGCCCTACCATGTCATCCACCGCATCGCCAGTTATCCCGATGTACACCACGTGTTCGGCGACATCATGGAATACGCCTTCTCCCAAGATGGCAACATCCGCATCGACACCCACCGCGACAACCTTATCATGCAACACAACATCAAGAAACATGGCTTCACCTACTGCGGCATCATCCTCCTTGCATCGGGAGACGAAAGGCTGGCCTATCAGAAAATCACACGATAGCGGTGTATCATAGGACAGGACGGGGAAATTGATACGTTTTCCCAATTTCCCTTTGTAGAACGGGAAAAAAGAATTATATTTGCAAGGGAATTCAATCGTTATGGCAAAAAAAGCGAGAAGACATAGTGATACCGGGATACCATGTCATGCTTCGTGGGCGATTGGCTTCAGCATCATAAGAAGACTCAAAAACGTATCAAATTCCCCGTCCCCCTGATACACCGACTTCAAACCAATGTCGATGGAAGATATGACAGACAAACAAAAAGCAGCCCGAAAGCTTGCCTCAGACTACAGCCGCTATCTGTTTGACCAAGAGAATTTGGTGGAACGGATTGTTGACCGCAAGTGGCTGGAACTGTCATCTTATATAGAAGAACTCGTCGACAAGAAGGTGCAGGAGGCAATGAATGCCATGCAACATCAATGATTTTTATATTTCAACCAATCACATTTACCGTTATGAAAAAAGCATTATTAAGCATCACCATCGTTGCCGCAGGCCTGTTGATGGCTTCGTGTGGCAACAAGAGTACAGAACCTACAGAAAAGGCGGAACAAACCGAGCAGGCTGAACAAACCGAGCAGGCGGAAGAGGCTTCTGCCACAGAGACAGAACAACCTGCATCACTTGCCGACATGGTGGCTAAAGCCAAGGCAGAAGGTGCCATTTGGAGCGCAGAGGAGTGGAAGACCCAGTTTAAGAAAGCCCTGGAGGCATACAAGCCTTTCGCTGTGGCCATGAACGAGGCCCAGCCTGCCGAGTTGGAAGAGATCACCAAGAAGTATGCCGATTTCCCCTCAATGATAAAGGAGTTTGCCAGTATTGCCAAGCAAGCAGATGGTGGCAAGGACATCAGCGACGAATGGATTCAAGCCACGATGAAAGAACTTGGCATTCCCCAACTATAAGAAATAACATATCAACCCTTTAAACAAAAAAACAATGAAGAAAATTTATCAATTCGCCATCGTGATCATTGCAGCCATTGCTTTCGCTGCATGTGGCAACAAGACAACCCAGAACGCAGAAGGCAATGATGACACCACCGTTGAAGAAGCCGCCGAAACAACCGAGGAAGTGAAAGAAGGAAGCAAAGGCCCATGCACCGTGGCATGCGAGAAGTTCAGCATCGACATCCCAGAGGGATGGGAGGTGCGCATTCTCAAAGACAACGAGATTGGAGCAGGCAAGGAATACCAAGAGGGTGTCAACTTCGTGTATGACGAATATGCCAACTACACCCAGTCGCGTCAGATACAGATGGACATCAAGGGAATGGAAGACCTTGGAGAAAAGACCTACGGCGGCAACACTTACGCCACCTTCCTTTGGAAGCAGGACGCAGGCGACAGTTTCTCTGCCATTCTGAAGATTGGAGATGGCGAGAATGGTATAATAAAAGTGAACACGAGCAATGTGAAAACAGCCGACAATGAGACTGTGCTCAACGTGCTTGGCTCGTTGAAGATGAAATAACCTGAAAGAATCAGAGAATCAGAGGGACAGGTTTTTGATTCCTCTTGCAATAAAAACATCGTATCCCGTTTTTAGTTTAAAACTAAAGGCGGGATTTTGTTATGCCAAAGTCAAATAAAAACACTAACAGAACATTCTTGGCGTTGGTTGAACGGAGACTAGGATGTTCAGCCGGAAACAACGCCAAAGATGTTCAGTCGGAAACAACGCCAAAGATGTTCAGTCGGATTTGCAATCCGACTGGAAATAACATAAGCATTTGCAATGCGATTAAAGCGGAATAATGCTCTGATAATCAGATTTTATCGGATTACAAATCCTTATACTAAATGCTGCCGGATTGCAAATCCGGCAGAACATTCTTGGCGTTGGCTGAACGGAGGCTAGGATGTTCAGCCGGAACGGAGACTAGGATGTTCAGGCCGAACGGAGACTAGGATGTTCGGTCGGAAACAACGCCAAAGATGTTCAGTCGGATTTGCAATCCGACTGGAAATAACATAAGCATTTGCAATGCGATTAAAGCGGAATAAAACTCTGATAATCACGATTTTAGCGGATTAAAAATCCTTATACTAAATGCTGCCGGATTGCAAATCCGGCAGTACATTCTTGGCGTTGGTTGAACGGAGGCAAGAATGTTCAGTCGGATTTGCAATCCGACTGGGGGTAATGTAAGGATTTTCAATCCGATTAAAGCGGTGTTAATATGTTGGAAGTGACGGTTTTAGCGGATTACAAATCCTCTATGTTGCTTTCCAAATAAATGGAAAATATTTATTGTTTATTAACTATTCAATATCAATCACTTATCGTGAAGCCTATTAGTATGATGACTTTTGAAGAAGCCACAGTAACCATCCCGG
>JAFWSS010000222.1 GCA_017524385.1 Prevotella sp. | reverse complement strand
TTTCCGAGTAACGAATTGGGCAACACACAAAATGAAGCCCCGAATAACAGATTTGCCCTCGGCCGTGCCGAGGGCTTTGCAATCTTGTGAAAAAGGAGTTACCTTTGCAGGCACAAGCAAGTAAATCATCTGCGCACTGGGTCCACATCCCAATTCCGAGTATGATTCTGTTGTCTGTAGAATGAAGATTGGCCGTTGGATGCCGTATGGAAGAATACCCACATTCTAAGAGACACAGGCTTGTTTTTAACCCCTAGATTCATTTCACATGGCAAAGAAAGCAAAAAAAATCAAGACGGAGAAAGGCTTGCGCCTAAAAATTGTTAATCCCGACTCGGCGGGCATAGACATCGCCGATAAGGAAATCCAAGTTTGCGTCCCTGAGGACCGCGATGGCGAGAACAACCGCCGGTTCGGGAGCTTCACCTGTGACCTGCGTGAGATTTGCTCTTGGCTTCACGCATGCCGCATCAGCACCGTGGCAATGGAAGCCACGGGGGTGTATTGGCTTAACTTGTACCTCTTGCTCAAGGACGCGGGCATTGACGTTGTATTGGCGAACCCGCTGCAAGTGAAGAACCTGATGGACAAGAAGACCGACGAGGCCGACGCGGAGTGGCTGATGCTCATGCACAGCTACGGAATGGTCAAACCGAGTTTCCAACCGGAGAACATCACCCGGAAGATACGCAACCTTACCCGCCACCGCTCAAGCCTGCTTGAATCCGCAGCCGTTGAGATACAGCACATGCAGAAGGCCATGGAGATGATGAACATCAAACTTTCCACGGTCATCTCCGACATCACTGGGAAGTCCGGCCAGGCCATCATCCGTGCCATCGTCGCGGGCAACCATGCCCCCGAATCCCTCTCACAGCTCGCCGACGGCAGGTGCAGGGCTTCCAAAGAGACCATAGCCAAGTCGCTTGAAGGCACCTGGGACGAAGACATTCTGTTCATGCTTGGCCAGAGCCTCCAAGCCTACGATTTCTACCAAGCCCAGGTCGAGGCTTGCAACGGTATGATAGAGGCACTTCTTATGGAATATGCGGCGGGGATTGACACCGAAGGCGCGGAATTCGTTCGCACGAAGAAAAATACCACCCCTAAGAACGCGCTCACATTCGATATGGAGAAATACGCCTTTGACATCTGGGGCGTCAACGTGAGGGCCATCCCCGGTATGAACGTTGGCTCTATGTTACAGCTTGTGGGGGAGTTGGGGCATGATTTCGTTGACAAGTTCGAGACATGCAGGAAGTTCTGCAAGTGGTGCAACATCGTTCCCAACAACAAGATATCGGGAGGAAAACTTCTCTCAAGCCATCTGCCCAAAAGAAAGAATCCTGTGGGACAAGTCTTCAGAATGTGCGCGAATGCCGTCAAGGATGAGAAGACGGAGATGGGAAATTACTTCAGACGCATAAAGGCGAGGAGTGGTTCAGCACAGGCGATAGTGGCAACTGCACACAAAATCGCAAGAGTATTCTATACAATGATAAAGAACAGGCAAGAATACAATCAGAGATTGATTGGATGTGAAGAAAAGGAACTGCTACTCAGAAAAATAGAAAGAGCCAAGAAGGCGCTCTACAAACTTGACCAAAGGCTTGCGGAAACCGCCTAAACAATTTTGTTATATGGAAGGCGCATCCTATATTCGCCACGAAGTGGCAATACAAGATGGAAGAATACCCCTTTTTATACAACAAGGCAACCGAAGACATCAAATATCTTCGGTTGCCTTTAAACAGAAACTATCACCTCTACTTCAGTCTGAACTTCAGTTTCGACTTGATGTCGTTGGCAGAAAATCCTATCTGGGCTACGAAATCACCAGGTTCTGCCGTCCATTGCTGCGTGCGGTCATCGTAGAACGACAAGGCACTCTTGCCGATGGTGATGCGCACATTCTTCTGCTCACCTGGCTGAAGGTAAACCTTCTGGAATCCCTTCAGTTCTTTCTCCGGACGTGGCAGCGAACATTTCGGGTCGGAAACATAGAGTTGCACTGTCGTGGCACCTGCCACAGATCCCGTATTTGTCACGCTCACCGTCACCGTCAGGGAGTCGAATGCTGAGAGTTCGTTCTTATCCAACTCAGCCTTGTTGATACGGAATGTTGTGTAGGAGAGTCCATGTCCGAAAGCGAAGAGGGGCTTGATGCGGTTCTTGTCTGCCCATCGGTATCCCACATAGATATCTTCCTTATACTCTTCGTCGATGACCTGATGGTCGGGCCGCCATATGCCGGGATAAGACCCTGTGGCATGTGCGCCACAGTCTTCCAACCGTGCATACCAGGTGAATGGGAGTTTTCCGCTTGGGTTGACAGCATCTGTAAGCACATCAGCAAGGGCTTTACCCGCCTCCGAACCCAGGAACCATCCCTGTACCACTGCAGGCACCTTATCGAGCCATGGCATGGCCACGGCATTGCCCGAGATATTGACGAACACCACGTTTTTATTCACCTTAATAAGGGCCTCCACCAATTCATTCTGGGCATAGGGCAGTCCATATTCTTTACGGTCGTGTCCCTCACAATCCTGATAGTCGCTCTTGTTTAATCCTCCGATAACGACAACATAGTCGGCTTTCATTGCTTTGCCCACGGCCTCGCCGAGGATTTCGCTTTTGCTCCTGGTGTCGGCCAGGTCCTGTCCGGTGGTCACGCCATTATACGCTCCCGTGGTGTCGCCCACATATCCACGGGCATACTCCACACGGTCTCCCAAACGCTCTTTCAGGCCTTGCCACGGAGAAATCTCATGTTGCGCCTTCAACGATGAGGAGCCACCTCCTACAGTCATCATCTTGATGGCATTCTCACCCACGACGAGCACCTTGGCTCCCTCACGGAGGGGAAGCACGCCCCGGTCGTTCTTCAGCAACACGATGCCTTCCTGTCCCACCTTGCGGGCCACGTCGTAGTGGGCCTCCGAGCACATGGCTCCATACGGACGGTTCCTGTTCATATTGGTGCGCATCATCAGGCGCAACACTCTCCTCACCTTCTCGTCAAGTTCTTTCGTAGTGAGTTTGCCTTCCTTGATGAGTTGCTTATAAGGCTGGGCCATAAAATAGTTATCGTAGGCGTTGGTAGACCCCATGGTCAAGCCATCGGTCCATGTGCCGAACTCCAGGTCAAGTCCGTTTTTCACGGCCTCTAAAGTGTTGTGCGCCCCACCCCAGTCGCTGATGACCACACCGTCGAATCCCCATTCCTGTTTCAGGATTTTGTTGAGGAGAATCTCATTGTGGCAATTGTGCTGGTTGTTGTAGAGGTTGTAAGCACCCATGATGGCCCATGCACCGCCTTCGGTGACAGCAGCATGGAATGCAGGGAGATAAATCTCCCGCAGTGCCCTGTCGCTGACGACGACATTCACCTGATGGCGGTATTCTTCGTCATTGTTGAGTGCATAGTGTTTCACACATGATGCCACACCTTTCGACTGCAATCCCTGTACATAAGGCACCACCATGCGTGATGCGAGCCATGGGTCTTCGCCCATATACTCGAAGTTGCGCCCATTGAGCGGAGTGCGGTAGATATTGATACCCGGTCCGAGCATCACATTCTTGTTGCGGTAGAGGGCTTCCTCACCCAGACTCTCGCCATAGGCACGTGCCAGCGAGGGGTTCCAGGTGGCTGCCAGACAAGTGAGGGCGGGGAATGCCACGCACGAGTCGTTGGTCTGTCCGGCCTGTTCCCATTCATCCCACAACACGTCGGGGCGTACGCCATGTGGGCCGTCATCGGTCCAGAGGTCGGGAAATCCAAGGCGTTTTACTCCCGGTGACGAGAACTTCGACTGAGCATGGATGATGGCGATTTTCTCGTCGAGGGTCATCCTTCTCAGTGCATCATCCACTCTCTCCTCGATGTTCTTCGACTCATCGAGGTATACACACCTGTCAGGGGCCTGAGCATGCAGGCCCGAGACAAGTGCTGAGAGGAATAAAGTCACTAATATTTTTCTCATTTCTTCTTGAATACACGTACATAATCTACTTCCATAGTCACTGGCAGCGCGCTCTCGTCGACACCTTGTGCACCACCCCAGTCACCACCCCATGCGAGGTTGAGGATGACGTAGAACTCCTTGTTGAAAGGCCAGGTGTTCTTGTTGCCCGCCCCGTCGTTGTCGAAATGCAGCAGCGGGTTGCCATCAACATAGGTCTGGATATAGTTCTCGGTCCATTCCAGCGCATAGACATGGAATTCGCCTTCGGCTCCTGGAGTCAGTCGCTCAGACGTCTTCTGCGTGCCTTTGGTATGGTTGTAACTGTTGCAATGTATCGACGAAGAGGTATAATTGGGATGGTATCCCACCTCTTCCATGATGTCGATCTCGCCACAGGTAGGCCAACCGTCACTTTCCTTGACAGGCATCATCCAGAATGCCGGCCATGTGCCTTTTCCTTTGGGCAGTTTGATTCTGGCTTCCACCCATCCGTATTTCCATCCCTTGTTCTTTTTGGCATAGATGCGTCCGGAATAGATTTTGCCATCCATCTTCTTGCAGTTGATCTTGAGGGTGCCGTTGCTCACTTCGGTCACGCCATTGCCGTTGACATAGTTCTGCTTTTCGTTGTTCACCCATCCAGCATTCTTCACCTCATAACTCCAGTCGGCTCCGAGTGAGATACCTGTGAACTCATCAAACCAGTCGATTTCATATCCTTCGGGGACATTCATCGTGGGGTCGACAGCCGGGCGGGGAATGCCCGGCTGTTTCACGTTGATGACCTGACGGGTGTTGCCTGTCTTCACCGTCACCGTACCCTCACGGTCGTCGTAAGTGCCATTTGCGTCCACATTTACAGTAAGGACACCGGTTTTCTCTGTGGAGTTTTGTGGATTGACTTTTATCCATCCGTCGCTGGTGTAAGCCAGCCAGTCTCCACTCGACTTTACGTTGACCATCTGTTCACCACCATTGGCAATGAACGTGAGTTCGGTTGGCGAGCAGGTGATTTCTCCCGTGGATTTATAGTTGCCGTTATCATCGTCGCCTCCACAGCCGAGAACAGCCATGAGACAGGCGAGGAAAGCGCTATATATCATCGATTTTCTCATTTGTCAGTAAGATTAATTCTTTTCCAAATAAATCTTGCTCAACACCACTTCGGTATTATCGGGATTACCTCCAAAGTCGAAGAACAGACTGATTTGGGGCATATCGGCAGGACATGCCTTCGCCTTGAACTTGATGACATTGTCCTCGTAGGCCGCCAAGTCGACACGCTCTGCGAAGAAGTAGTTGTTGTCGTCGCCGGTCTGGGTGAGTTTCACGGTCACTCCATGGAGGTCAACGTTGGGCGTCATCACACAGTAGAAGTTGTAGGTCTCGCCAGCCGCTGCCGACAGGTTGGTACGGAAGGCCATCTGTGCCTGCCACTGATCGGTAGTGGCCTGCGGGAGTTTCAAGGTATAGGTATCACCTTTATGGGTGAGTTCTGGGTTGGGCAACTGTGACCATCCCGGAGCATAATAGAAGAACATCTCGCAGTCGGTGGCATCGACGCTCTTCCACAGGTTGCTCGCCGAGTTGTAGTCCCAGTCCATCACATTGTCTCCGCCAGGACCGGCGGCATCGCCCGGTTGTCCGGCACCGTCGTCACAGTCATGCTCCTTGAGCACGATGTCGCGGATGGTGATTTCGGTTCCTGCCTCATTTCCACCGAAGTCAAAGACGAGTTTCACGCTGGCAATATCCTTGCCATCCATGTTGCTCTTGCAGAAGACATAGTCCTCGTAGGCCTTGAGTTGGATGACCTCATCGAAGTAGAGCAAGCCGTCGTCGGTCTCCTCACAGATCTTCACCGTCACGTTGTTATGGTCCTTGGTGGAATTGAAGATGCACGAGAAGTCGTAGTTGGTAGAAGAGTTGGTGGTCATGTCGGTGTGGAAGAAATACTGGCACTGCCACTTGTCGGTGGTTCCCTCGGGAAGGGCAAGGGTAAAGGCACTGCCGCTGACCGTCTGTACGGGATCAGCAATCTGGTTCCAGCCCGGAGCATACCAATAAGTATTGTTGAACTGTGCGGTGCGGAACATGTTGCAGGCATGGTCGTAGGTATAGCCCTTGAACTCCTTGGTGGGAATATGGGTGCCGTCGTCACAACCATGCTCCTTGAGCACGATGTCGCGGACGGTAATCTCAGTGCCTGCCTGGTTGCCGCCGAAGTCGAAGACGAGTTTTACGCTGGCGAGGTCGATACCCGGCATGTCGCTCTTGTAGAACACATAGTCCTCGTAGGCCTTGAGTTGTATCACTTCATCGAAGTAGAGTTTGCCGTCGTCGGTTTCCTCGCAGATCTTCACTGTCACGTTGTTGTGGTCCTTAGTGGAGGTGAACACGCACGAGAAGTCGTAGTTGGTGGCCGAGTTGGTGGTCATGTCGGTGTGGAAGAAGTACTGGCACTGCCACTTGTCGGTGGTTGCCTCGGGGAGTGCAAGGGTGAAGGCACTGCCGTTGACAGTCTGTACGGGGTCGGCAATCTGGTTCCAGCCCGGAGCATACCAATAAGTGTTGGTATAGTGGGCGGTGCGGAACATATTGCAGTCGCTGTCGTACTTGAATCCCTTGAAATCTTCTTCTGCAGCAGATTTCTCGGTGACGAGGATATAATGCCATGCAATGGACCCGTTGTCATAGATGAGTTCCATGTGCTTGGGCTTGAGGTCCACAATCTTGAACTTCGGTGTATTCCACTGGTCATCATTGGAGATGTAGGGGAACTTGGTGTGGGCAGGCAACACGAGGAACACGTCGTCGCCTTCCACGGTGAAGTCGTAGGTGGTCTGTTGCTTGTCGGTGGGCACCATCACGTCTTCAGGGGCGGTACCGTTGTTGGTCTCAGGGAATGCCTTGACTTCCTTGTTGACATACATCGTGCCACCTTCTCCCGGATCATAGACATAAGTTCCGTTGGGCATGAAGGTCACCACATCGTCATATACACCGTAGTTGGCCTTGTCGTTGGGAGCAGCCGACCACCACTCAGTGCCGTCGGTTCCCGAGGGGCCACATCCCAGATGGGCGGGTTCGGCACTGGCGATATACCACTGCTTGCCCTCGGCCTCGGCTCCTGCCATACGTGTGATATAACTGGAGAAGTCGACAATGGAGTTGTCGAAATGGAAGGTCTTCTGTCCCTTGCCGTCGCTGATGCCGTTGCGGTTGCCCACGCGATACTCCACGGTATAGTCGCCGGAGTTAGCATAAATCTTGGTAAATGGATTACGTGTGGAATAGGTCTTCCCGTCAACAATCCAAACCGGATATTGCGCGGTGTTGTTGAGTTTGAGTTTCACCTGGTTGATTTCCTGGTCAATCTCCACCGACACATCGGCGTCACCTACGTTGGGTATTCCGTTGGGGTCGAGTCCGGCGTAGTCGTCGGGCGAGCACGCCGTCATTGCCATGCCAGCCATCAGGAAACATC
>JAFWSS010000221.1 GCA_017524385.1 Prevotella sp. | reverse complement strand
TATTGTTTGTATCATTTATTGTTTGTATGTTTTTGCCTTCAGTTCCAGTTCTGATAAGCGGTTAAGAGCAGCCTTCAGGGTGTCATCACGCTTGGCAAAATGGAAACGGATAAGATGATTAACATCTTCTCTGAAGAAGCAGCTCGCGGGTGATGCTCGCCATTGTCGGCTCATGGTACTCGGTGATGTTGAGTCTCTTGAGCAGTTTCTTCACCTCCCCCCGCCACGCACGCATCTCCGGCGTGTGGGCGTCGTACGGCTCACCGTTCTGCATCCGTCTCAGTTCATCCTGAAGGGACGGGCTGTTTTCAAGTTCTTCTCTTCGTGTCATTGTATTATTTTCTTATTGTATGGTGTCAGCAGATCAAGACACTATTCACTAAAGCTCCATTAGGAGTACTTCGAGTCTTCGGTCATGGATGAGGGTTATTTGTTTTTCTTCTTGATATCCCGCATCATTTCCCTGGCATATTTCTTGAAGTTGTTCATCAATCGTCCGGCACCCACCACATTGTAGAGCAGGGCGGATGCCGCAGGGGCGTTCACCTTGCCGACATAGGGCGCCACCGTTGAGATTTGTATCTCGTCCTTGTCAAGGTTGAGATGGGCTTCATACAGCCTGCGTGTGGGCATCTCAAAATCCTGCCGCTTGCGCACGTCGCGGATGACAGTTGTCGTGTTGTTGGCCCTCACCACCTTCCATTCCTTCAATGCCTTGCTGAGAATCGTCTTCTCCTTGGCAATGGCTTTCACGAATTCCTCATAAGGATATTTTTCATGGTATCTGTGTTCTATTTCCATGTCCTCATGGAGTTTCGGACGGACCGTCCTTTTGTGGAACACCTTGTCGGAATGGATGTCTCTTCTCATGCAACGGGCCAGGAACTCCATGTTCTCCTGCATCAGCATCTTTCCATGCTGATATCCTCTCATGTCATTGAAAAGAGCGTCAGGTAAGAGGTCGTGCTCCATCAAGTACAGGAGCATCCCCGGGCTGCAGACATTTTGCAGGGCGACGAACTGGAAGCCGTCTTCCTCGGCGATGGACTTGTTGTAGAAGGGATTGTCGGGATGTCTGATGCATTGCGGCTTCAGGCACATGGTCATCTGTCCGTTATCCTCGAAGAAAACGGCAAGGGGCGTGTCCTTGTAATCACTGAAGAATCCCAAGTCTGGTTTTTGGATTCCTAATTCTTTCTGAAGCCATTTCCCATAGTGGTTGAGGTCTTCGAAAAAGAAGAGTTTCTCACCCCCGTGTTGCTGGATGAAACCATCATACTGCCCCCTGTAATCGTTCATGGCATGGTCTTTATTCCGATGCTCTTCCAGATAGTCCTCATATCTGTCCTTTTCCGGTGACGACCACAGGCAAGGGCCGTTGAGCCGCCATTGGCCGTCCAGACAAATGAAGGATGCGGCTATGTGGGTGTTCTCCCTCTCCAACTTTTTGGTGTTACCGAAGAAATCACTCCGGCTCACACTGATGACTTCATCCTTGTAATCCTTCAGCTTGAGCGTCTTGCCGTCACCACCCACCAGTTTGTAGATGCCGAAGGGCTTGTACGCAAGCTTGTCGATGGCGGCAGCCAGTTCGTCCTCCGGGTCGTCCATGTCCAGGCGTATCATCTCCGCATATACATGCTGCGGGGCAAGGGACAACGGCCATGTGCGCTGTTCTGACAGGTCATAGCAGTCCGCCGCATATTCGACGGTGTCCTTGTCCGCATGCTGGAAAAGGTGCTTCATGTCATCATCTGGAGCTGTGTTGACGAACCACCTCCCGAGATGGCTGTATCTGCCCAGCCATATCAGGATGGTTTTCACCATGTCGGCATCACGTTGTGTCTCCTCGGAGTAGATGCAGTCGGCCAGTTCCTCGTTCGGCGGCAGGGTTGTTCTCCTCTCATGCCATAGTCGTACTAGGCTGTCGGCGATTTTCCTGATGCCGTCGTTTGTGGGATTGGCTATCCTTCCTTCGCGCTCCGCACAACAGCTGTGCCACAGCATGAAGCACATCGCGTCAAGTTCCGCGTGTTCGTCATCGGCATTGGTTGAGTCATAGAAAGGAAGGTATGCGCCGAACATTTCCTGGTATATTCTCGTGAAGGTCTCGAACAGGTGGGTGTCACTGCGGAGGTCCTCCATGAAGAGAGCCATGCTGATACTGATGTTCCTGCGTTGTGACTCTTCCATATGCGAAAGTCCATCCTGAAGCAAGGCATGGATGTCGTTGGCCAGCCGGGCGTAAAGGATGTCTGTCTTGCAGGTGAGGTATCTGGGATGGCGGCGTTTGATGTCTATCGCCGTGATGCTCTTGATGTTGATTGTCTTTGCCATTTTTTTGCAGGAATGTCTTTGTGGAACGGTGATGAGAGTCGGCTTTTGTCCGTTCATGGAGACGTTCATGTTCCCATCACCACAACAGTTTCCAGTCGTGGTGCAAAGTTAGCATAAACCGTTGAATGTTCAAAGAGAATTGTTGGCTCTCAGGGTTCGAGTCACTGTATTTTTGGCAGCTTCTTCGCAGGCCAGCCATAGTCTTGATACATGGTGGCACCAAGGTTGTGATTCTTGGCATAAACGGCCAGTCCGTCGGCTCTCAGCCTCTCGCGTGCTTCCGCATCGCTGTTGATGGCATGGAACCTGTCGTACTTGTCACCAAAAATTTTCTTGGCCGATGGCAGGTTGTTGGAGCCGTCCTCCACCTGGTCGAAGCCGGTCACCACGTAGCCCTTTTCCGTCTGCCGAATGTGCATCAGTCCGGGATGGCTGCCGCCAGAGACGCATTTCAGCGTGTCGCCCGCCTGATTGTAGTTGAACACCCAGAAGTCGCCCCAGACGAGGATGTCCTCCCCGTTCCGCTCATCGACAGTCACGATGCTGTGGATGGGGACGCAGTGCTCTCCCTCGGCATAATGCTTGCCTATTTCATTCACCAGGTAACGGTCGATGGCAGGGAAATAGGTTGTTTCACGCTCATTGACGAGCACGACTTCCTTGTCCTCGTATTTCTTGTCGAGGATGATGATGGTAACGGGCTGGATGCTGTATGTCTGTTTCTCCCCGGTCTTTATCTCGTAGGTGTAGAGGAGCGTGTCGCCCTTTTCCTCCACTTTTATGGGTTTGATCTCCGTGTCGATGTTCGTCACGGGTAGGACGATGGCCAGTACGAACTGCTTGGAGAAGTCGATTTCCGTTGGCTTCCCGTCTTTGCCCATCGTCGTGGCCATGCCGAAGAGTTTGTTGAACGCTTCTTCCGACGTGATTTTCGGGTCAGCGGGAATTGCCTCGCCATTCTTGAAGAAATAGTTCTTGGCCTCTTCAAAGGCTATCTCATTGTTGGTCTCGCCAATCTCGGTTTTCTGACCAGCGGATGGTTTGTTTCCACATGCCTCCATCATCGTCAGGGTGGCGAAAGTGAAAAGGACGGCAAATAGCAGTTTTACGAATTTTGTCATGATATGATTGTAATGGTTTGTACGTGATAAGGGATTTCAATCCTGACCATGTCCTTTCAACATAAGAGATGGTGCATCAGTCATAGCAGGAATTTCAGGGTGGGGGAGTGGTGCTTATCCAACTTGAAAGAGATGGGAAGGTCGAATGTCCCTTGATTGTCAGGCTTCCATTTGGGCATGAGGCTGACCACCCGCAGAGCTTCTGCATCGAGCAGTGGATGGACGCTCTGCAAAACGTGCGGGTTGGTGATGCTGCCATCGGCTTCGACTTCAAATTCAACTACCACCAGTCCTTCTATGCTGTCTTTCACCGCCTGCTCGGGATACTTTGTGTTTTCATCCAGAAAGTTGAGGAGTGCTTGCTTTCCGCCGGGGAAAGAAGAAGTGTGAGCAGGTACAGTCATGTCCGGGATGATCTCGCCGGTCACCGGAACGTCAGTTTGAAAAATGGTGTCGGGGACAGTGTCTGGGTCTGTCGCACAGGGGGCTGCAGCAGGGTTGATTTCCGACAAGGTGTCGGGGATGATATCCGCTTCACCGGCAGTCTGATTTGATGCTTTACCACCACACGATGCCATGGCGGCCAGCCCCATGCTCACGCCCACCACGGCCACGGCCTTGCCCAGCTGGCGGCGCAGTTGCAGCTGTTGCTCAAGCCAGCGCACCTCGGACTCGCATTTCGGGCAGGTGCCGGCGCAGTCCCCTTCGTAGTGGCATTCCGTGGGAGCATATTTGATGTCGTTGGCCTTCGCCACCTGCATGCGCACCTCCTTGAGCGTGTTGCATATCTTTTTTCCTCTTTTCATTTTGTTTTTATTAGGATGGGCAATACGTACTCCGTTCTCTTGTTTTTTCCTTTCTCTTTGGCGGGTATCCATTTGGGCATGAGAC
>JAFWSS010000220.1 GCA_017524385.1 Prevotella sp. | reverse complement strand
TGCAGTGGTTAAGGGTGTTGACCCGTCGCTCGACAAGGAGGCAGCCCGCGTGGTGAAAGCCATGCCCAAATGGAATCCAGGCAAGCAGAACGGACAGGCTGTACGTGTGAAGTACAATCTCCCCGTAACGTTCAAGCTCCAATAAAAGAATTGTATGTTGCACCGAGATTTTTGATGCAACATACAATTTTCAATCTTCAACCTCTTAGAAGTATTTTGTGATGTGTGCGTTGTCAAAGTTGTTCATTTCATTCACCATCCTGACAGCGCTATCTATGATGGGATAGGCGCAGAGTGCTCCTGTGCCCTCTCCAAGACGCAACCCCAAGCGAAGCAGAGGCTCTGCATGCATCAGGTTGAGCATCCTTTGATGCCCGCTCTCATCTCCGCAGTGGCCGAAGATGGCGTAATCGAGGATGGCGGGATGGAGGCGGGAAGCAGCAAGCATGCAAGCCGTCATGATAAAGCCGTCAACCATCACCAACATCCGTCGTTCTGCGGCACGCAACATGGCCCCGATGGCACCCACCATCTCAAACCCTCCGAAATAACGGATGGCAAGACGGTCTTGGAAGGTCTGCCCCATCCGGTCCACTTCACCCATTAGTCCCATCCGCCCCTTCATCTGCATCAACCATTCTTCATAGTGCTGCACGGCCTTCTGGAGAACGAGGTATTTGTGCCTGACACCCTCATCATTCAATCCTGCGCCAGCACCGACACATTCTTCCAGGGGGATGTTGCCGAAAAGGCTCATCCAGATGCTCGACGGCGAGGTGTTGGCGATGCCCATCTCCCCGACACATAGGATGTTGCAACCTTCCTCAGCACACTCATCCGCCAGTTGGGCACCAGTGCCGATGGCCTGTTCATACTGCTCTTCTGTCATGGCGGGTCCATGGAGGAAATTGCTCGTGCCCGGAGCGACCTTGTGATTCTCGATGCCCTCCACGCCGCTCAAGTCATGGTCGACGCCCATGTCGATGATTCTTAGGTGAAAGTGGTGCTGCCTGCAGAACATGTTGACCCCTCCACCGCCATGGGTGAAGTTCACCATCTGCTGCCATGTCACCTCACGTGGTGACACGCTCACCCCTTCCCGTTCTATTCCATGGTCGCCCCCCATCAAGAGATGACAGGGATGTGACAGCAAGGGGGAAAGCGTCTGTTGCACGAGACATATCTGCCTAGCCAATGATTCCAAACGTCCCAACGACCCTTTTGGTTTGTTCAAATGGTCTATCTTATGCTGTATGTCTTCAGACAAGCACCGGTCCACAGGCTGTATGTCAAATCTCATTTTTTCAATCTTTAACTTCTTCAGTTTTTGCATTGACAGGAAACCCTACTTCGTGGGCAAATAAAACACAAAGCCACAATCTTCACAGACACATGTGCCATCCTCATAGATGGTGATGTAAGGACTGCCGCACTCCTCACAGAAAATCTCGTCTCTTCTCATCTTCATTCATTTTTCAAGATGATGTATAATGCATACTCATCGATATTACTATTTCTCACTCTTGTATTGCTCGTAGAGGCGTTGCAGACGGTTGCGCAATCTCGGTGAGACCTTCAACGTGGGACTAAACGTGGCGAAGGTCGGCGAATGGTCTATCACGTCGCATGCCAGGGAAAGCACCTCGTAGGTGTCTTGACAGTAGTTGTTGAGCAGCCACAAGCGGTTTTCTATGACATCGAAGGCGCCTTGTTTTTCCAAATACTGGTTCAGTGTGGCTGTCACCTCCTCTTCCGTCAACGGACATTTCACGATGATGGCCAAGTTGACCTCATCGTCATTCCAATAGTCGTTTCCGGGGAATCCGAAAATCTCGACGATGTCGCCGGGTTTGAACTTCACTTCCTCAGGTTTTCTACCCTTGAACAAGCATAGCCTTGCCCAATGGTCGAAATCCTCCGGTTCCTTGCAGGTGCTGGGGATGAAGTTGCAATACTCCCTCTCTCCCAGCAGGTTGCCATCAGGCCCATAGACCCATTCGGAAAGGCTTTGCCCGAAGGCCTCTGTATTGACAGCCATTCCCAAAGGGATTTCCGAAATCACGTGAGCATAGGTTTCAGGTACAACCATCTCGGAGTATTCCTCCTGAAGCCGTTCAGCATTTTTCACCTGCTCCTCAGCCTCATACAAGGAGAGGTGGAAGGAGGAGGTGGTCTTCCTTAGTTTGAAACAAGGATATTTCGCCTTCCCTGGTGAAGGGTTTTGATATTCATAGGTAGTGACCTTGAATATGGAAGGAGGTGTGATGATGTTGTTTTCCATAAGATGTACTTTTTAGGCGGTAGTCTGAAGCATCCACCATGATGAAAGGTTATCCACCCTTGCCCGTCAGTTGTTGCGCTGCCAGGACGAGGAACATGTAATGAGACGACCCACCTCCCAGCACATATTCGGTTTGCTGCCAGAGGAAGGGGAAAGTGAGTAGTTCTGGGAAGTCGGGGCGTATGAGTGCCGTTCCCGACACCACGCCTCCCGGTATGTATGCCCAGTCGGCGCGATTGAGTCCGTATGCCACTGTTGCGGATTTCGCCCCCACTCCGGATGCGAATGAAGCGGTGTTGCTCCCGGGATGGCATCCGAGCACGAAGTTGAGCGCGTCATAGACTGTATGCTTGGGGAAGATGTCGGGATAAGCCTTGGTGAGGAAATAATACTCGAATCCGAAGCGTTGGATGTCCCAACCTGCCCCCCAGATGCTAGGTTTGTAAGGCACGCCGTAGGGTGTCTCGGCAGCCAGTTTCTCCAATTCAGAGCGATAGTTGACAAGTGCCTCCTTGAACGCTTTCACGAATTTCTTAGCCTTGGCGTTCTTGCTGGTTTCCAGTCGCTTGGCAAGACGTGCCACATACCACCCGCCACGATTGACCTGTCGGACGACCATGTCCTGGTGGTCGAGGACAAAATCGAGGTATTCCTTTTCCTCGGTGGTGAGATAGAGTTCCACCGCTGCCTGGCATTTCATGGCCTCCATCATCGGGTTGTCCAATGGTTGATGGAAGATGGTGGAAGCGATGTCGATGCATTCGCGGCCGAGTTGGGGGTTGAAGTCCTTGAGCACGCGAGCCGCTCCTGCCAACTGCGCCGCCGTGCTGATGCTCCGCATGGGGTTGTTCTCCGTGAATATCCACCGGTCGTCATCGTTGCCCGCCACGCCGTCGGTCATGGCAGCAGCATCCCCCAACAGCGCATATTGCCTGAGGTTGTTGCAGATGATGCCCCTGTAGAGCCTTCCGAGGGCTTGGTACGCCCTCACCACGGTCAATGCGCCATTCTCCACTTGTTGCAGGATGTCGTTCTTCCCATCAGGCTCGTGTATCTCCACCTTGTGCCCCTGTTGGTCGATGGCAGTGACGTCGATATCGGGTTTGAACTCCTCGTAAGCCAGTGCGAGGATGTAGGCCTCTCCCGCCTGCGACTCCACCCTCAAGTCGAAGTCGCCGGCGTCATGCCATCCTCCCACATTGACCCCCGGCACGCGTTCGCCGGCGTTGAAGGTACTGAGGCCGGGGCGCTGGTCATAGCCGTCGATATGGCTTCCCACAGGAGCCATCAAGGCATCGTCCATGTGGCAGGCATCGTGCCAGACGCGGTATTTCTCACTGACCCGCATATGACACATCTGCACAGGGAGGAAATATTCCACCACTGGTTGCCACACCCCCCGGTCATAGACATCCTCCGCGATGCGGAAGTACGACGATGCTGATTGCCCATACCTCACTTGGTAGAGTCCCGGCATGGTGATGTCGGAGAAGTCGGCGACGAGGTATCTGTAGCGCAGAAACTCACCCCATGTCTTGGGCTGTAGCGTCTTCACCACCGTCTCGCCCTCGGCATCCACCCTGACGATGATGGCGTCGGTCACGGTGTTCTCTCTCTTGTCGGTCTCTATGATGGCCTTCTTCTCCTGGGCGGGCATGTATCCCACCTGCGAGGTCTGAACGACAGGGGCATACCTCCAGGAGTCCACCACGTGGGGTGTGATGACCCATCTCACCGCCCCCTTGGTCGCCCCCGGTTGTATCTCGCTGCGCAAGACAAACCATCCGTTGTTGTGGTTCATGCGCCCGTCGTAGAGTTTGAGGTTCCCGGTTTGCGACTCGATGGTCAGTTTGGTGTATGGGTCGTCGGGTCTTGAGACAAAGACACGGCCTTCGGCATAGGGTGCTGCGATGACATCGTCGGCCACCAAAGGGCTGTATCCCTGTGCGTTGAGGTGGCGTATGTCAGCCCTCTGACCTTTTCCTGCGAAGAAGTTGCCCGTATGCAGCTTGTTGGGTGTCGTGGCTTCCAAGGGGGCGTTGGGCTGTTGGGGATAGATGCCTGTCTGTTCATCCATCAGCCATGGCTTTCCAAAGAGTTCTCCCGGGAAGAATTCCATATTGAAGCCCACCTTCCCCAAAAGGAAGTCTGGCACGGGTTTGTCGATATCCACAGTAACCACGAGGCTCTTCCCCTGCGCCTCCAACCTGACCACGTAATTGAAAACGTAGTCGGGGTAGGTCATGGGGTTGAACCCCGTCTCGTGACGCGAGGAGTCAGGATAGGCCAGCGTCGTGATGATGCTGTTGGGCTCCACCTTCCTCTCCAACTGCTTTGGCACGGGTTGCCATTGTCCCGGGGTGGCCTCCAGCCTGATGTCGCCATTGGTGGCGACACGCTTTCCGTTCATGATGACGCACACACCGCCCTGATGCCCTTCAGGATAGAAGTCGCTGAACGCCATGACATCCACACCGCCACTGGTGAAGTAGCCGTCCTTGTTGAGTTTGAACTCCTGTGCTGTCAGCATCTGGGCAGCCAACAACAACATTCCTGTCATGATGCTCTTCGTCTTCATCCTGCTATGTTTTTTTGTTCTTGTTTCCTGTTTTCTGGAGTTAAAAGGGAGTTAAAGAGGAGTTAAAGAGGAGTTAAAGGGGAGTTAAAGGGGAGTTAAAGGGGAGTTAAAAGGGAGTTAAAGGGACATATGTTCATATGGCTCCATTTTTGGCATCACTGATAACACTTTTATAGCACTTTCCTCAAGCCTTTATCATTCCCAGTTGCGATAATTCAATTATTAATTATAAATTATTAATTATTAATTATTTAACAGTCGGAATCTCATCATGAACATACTTCCCAGGACGATGATGTCATTATCCTTCAGCATCTCAAATGTCATTTCATTCATGATCCTAATCTCCCTATGACCGTAACCATATTCATTACGAATGATTTTCGTGCGACCTATTTTCGTAGAGTGTAGATAGAACGTCCCATTGATTACCCTGATGTCCGCATGGTCTCTGCTGACATAGGAGTTGATATCCCTCAGCTGGGGGTTGGTTTCTTCTTCTGTATCCTTGATGGCAATATAGTTCTCACGGAAAACACCTGGAATGTAGGGAATAAGCCCACGTCCGATGGTATACACGGCCCCATTATTCAATGTGAGGTTGTATGAATTCTGATGGAGGCTTCCCCTGCCGGGGACGGCTTCCACTACGGCATCGCGTGTGACAATCTGCTCCAAAAAGATTGTACTATCCTTGAAGGCTTTTGCGGATGCTTCGGGAGAAGGAATGCCACGGTCGATAACCAGACGAAGCCCACCCGTCTCATTGCCTCTGTTTTGCAACTCGCGCACGATGTCTTCAACCATTGTTTCACTCGTATAAGAGGTATCGAAAATGGCATCGAAGCAAGCGTCTGCAATCCACAAACGGGTCTGGTGGGTCAAATCAACCTTGTCCAACTCCTCTACGATGATGTCTAAACATTCGTGCCGTAATTCTAAGTTTGTCATTTCTTCTTGTCGTATTTTCAGATTTTATTGATTTCAATAATTGACATAACCATAGTCTTTCAAAACGGGTAATACCATGTCACGCACCCATTTTTTAGCCTCTCCAGACCCCTGTTGAGTCCTTTCTATTCGGAGGACAACGGCAAGGTTTGTATCATTTTTACTTGATCTCATGATGCAAGCATACCAAGCGTCATTCTTCTTAGGTGTTTTTTTGTTTGTCGATGTTGAGTTGGAGAAAACGAACTTGGAAGCACCACGCTCTGCTGTTCCCGTTTTGCCACCTAAACTTATACTTTCGTATTTCTTATCTAGGAATTCATTTCCCTTGGCTGTTCTTAGATATTTCCAAAGGATGTCAGCACAATCAGGTTCAAGCAATTTGATGGGAGCGGGACTGTAATTCTTCTCTAAGGTATATCTCGTAGGAACAAAGTTGCCCCCATTAGCAATGGCCGAATACGCCCTGGCAATGTTCAGCGGAGTTGCTCTCATGGCACCTTGACCCCAAGGCATTGCAAAGAAAGTGTTGTTCAATGGCACTTTGTTAGGCAATTTCATTATCCTTTGATATTCTCCAAGAGCCAGTTGTTCCCTCACTCTCATCACCTGGTCGAAATCAGAGAGAGTGGTGGCTGTTTGCTGTTGCAAGAAATAATAGGGCGTAAAACACCTGTAGGACGCATTCTTTAATAAACTCTCGTTGAAGGCGGTAGCTTTTTTATCTTCAGATTTCGTCATCATGACACCTATTCCAACGGAATAATAGATTTTGTTCAGCTCCTTGTAAAGTCCACTGCCTTCATTCACCAATTTGACAAAGAAGGGATTGATAGATAATTTAAGAGCATTTTCAATGTCATGGGTTCCAGCATTTTTTCTATCTGGTGGATCAACACCCTCTTTATCAACATATGAAATACGAATGTTTTGAGCCGCCGCCTTATCCCTCATGAAAGCCGCCATAGCAGAGATGGTTTTTGCCGTTGATCCCGGAGGAGTTTGATATGTCGTCGCCAAGTCACGGTCTGTAAAAGCCATCTCACCCTTTTTCTCCTTGTAGGTGATGTCGGACGATGTTTTCGCCATGTCTTTCATCAGTTCTTGGTCGGCCATGGGCCAGCTGGCCGAGCACAGCAAGTCACCCTTGTTGGCATCGAGAACGACGACCGACGCCCTGATGTAGAAGGAGTCTGGTCTGTCTCTTTGGTATTTCCTCAATTCTTGTACTTTATCTCGTAGTCCCTCATGCATTCTCTTCTGCAATGCAGCATCTACGGTAAGCACCAGTTTTCGTTTTTCGATATTTTTCGTACTGTTCCATTCTTTCACCGCTTTGCAGTCCACTCCGTTTTTGAGTCCGGCCATGATGACGTCGATGTTGTAATCTCTCTTGATCACTTCTTCCCTGTATTCCTCAGGCGGCAGGAAAGGCGACTGTTGGAATTTCTTGCTGACGAGTTCTACTTTTTCACCCTTGTTGTCAAATCCCCTCAAATCGGAGAAGTGCCGCTCTTCAGCGAAATAGCCAGATTGGAAGTCTGCATGGTCAGTATTCCCCCACAACATCTTGGTGTTGTAATTGCCCAACATGAAGAAGAGGTAGTCGCCGAAAGGATAGTATCTCCTTGGGTGTTTCTTTGCCAAAACCTCCATTTCGCTCCTGTTGAGTCCGCTATTACTCAACGTGTCAAGTTGCGCTGTGATGATTGCAGGGTCGGCAGTGGCCAACACCACTCCGTTACGGTCGTAAATATCGCCCTGTTTCAAGCGTCTTAACACTTGCGAGATGCGTGGATTGTATTCAAAATAGCGTTTTCCGCTGGAGTCTGCGATGGCGGCTGGCTTGACAAGATAGGTGTCCTGCCTGAGTTTCTGATAGTAGAACAAGACGCAGATGATGCAGCATGAGATGACCATGAAAGAGCACATGCCAGCCACCAGCACGTTGTCGTAAGACTTGATATACTCTATCTGCTCCTTTTTGGGTTGGTAGCGCGACATGGAGATGACGATGCCAAAGGCGGCCAGGTTGATGATGAGGCTTGCCCTTCCAAAACTGAGGAAAGGCACGGCAACGCCTGTCAAAGGGATGAGGCCGAGACTTCCCAAAAGGATGACCAGGAATTGCACGAGTGTCACCAATGCAATGCCAGAGATGGTGAAGAAGAGGAATGGATGAGCCGCCTTCCGTGCCAGCAACAACGACCTGTATATCAAAAAGAAGAAGCATACGACGATGAATACCAAGGCGAAGAAGCCCAAGACCTCTCCTACGCTTTCCAGCACCATGTCGGTGTGGAACGCCGGGATGAAGTTAGCGTTGCCGCGTCCCAATCCCTGTCCCGTCCATCCTCCGGAAGCAAGCCCCCAGATGCCCTGTGCCACCTGGTCGCCTCCGCTGACAGTGTTGTCCCAGACACCGGAGCCATACATCGCCATTCTGTTGGCCAGGCGCTGTCCTCCCGGCAAATTGAATGTGCTGAACACTGTGCCGACAAAACTGAACATGAAGAAGAGAAGGTTGAGGAAGATGGCACTCTCGTAAATCTTCCGCTTCGCATACCAGAAATAGGAAATCCATGCGACGAACCAAAGCAATGGCAGGAGCAATTTCACCATGAATCCTCCCATTTCACCCATGAAGGAGCCCAGCACCATGCTGACAGCCATCACGATGAAGAAGGTGACCACTCCAACAGCCATTTGTATCAAGTCCTGACGTGCCACGGAATAGAGGATGATGAAGGTGACAAGGATGACCAAGGCAGGCCCCATGTCGCTAATCAAGAACAGATACATCCCCATCAGCACGATGATGGCCACCGCAACAAACAAGACGGTCTTTATCTGTGGTTTCAAGTATTTGATGTCGGTGGAGAAATCCCTGATCCTGTCTGCATTCTTGGCGAAGAATGCGGCGATGAAAATCACGATGAAAAACTTGGACAACTCACTGGGTTGGAAGAAGAAGAGGTTGACACGCGCATCACTGCCCTCGGGACCCTTGCCAAACAGCCTGAGCATGATGACGAAGAAGAGAGCCACCAGCAAGTAACCAAAACCGTCGGGCACCTTGTCGAGCGCCTTGATGTTGCATATCTTGCCCATCCAACGAAATGGCTGCATGACGAAGTCGAACTTCAAGAATCCCAATTGGGCCTTGCTCTTGTTGTTCCTGAACTTCACATAATTGATGCTTGCCATGAAACACATGACGACGATGCCCGCTATGGAGCCGGAGGCCATAGTGACTCCATTAGGCATGTCTTTCAATGGGTCGCAAATGCCGAAGGTTATCAGGATGCAGATGCAGTTGATGGCCATGAGAATCACAAACAGCATATAGTCGGATGTAGCCTTCAGTCCATAGATGGTGCCAAATTCATGCTTCTCGCCTCTGTTTCTCTTGGCATCCATGATTTTGAGGAAGATATAGGCAAGCCACCATGCTATCAACACCATGATGACGTTGGAGAACAAAGACCCCTTGTATTCCGCAGGCGTCCTCACCGTCATCGCATTGTCTTCCTTGATGTTACGGAAAGTATAACTGTCCAAGATTTTTATCTTGTTCTCCTTCTGTTTGAACAAAAGCGTTTGGCCGTCAGCAAAGGGCTCTCCGTTTTTTGTACCTCTGGCGGTGCCGTATTCATAGCCTTGCTTGATGGGGAACACGCTGTAGCAAGAATCAGAATACACCTTGAACGATGCTATTCCATTGTCATCCGTCCACTGATAGCCAACATTCTCCACCACTTCTCTCCTATGGTCGATGGTATCCACAGTGTGTTTCCTCAACCTTACCAAGATGCGCCCCAAAGGACTTTTATCATTTTTATCCTTGTTCACCACCTTCACATTCAGGGTGACATCTCCATTTACTTGGCCGAAGGAGGTGTTCTTTTCATATATCTCCTTCACTTCTTCGTCAAGCCCCAAATTACTATAAGTTGCCTGCAGGCGCTTGATCAAACCGGGACATTCATTCTCATGTCCGAGAATCATACGCTCGGAAATGTTGTTTTTGGGTTGGTTGAGTGTTCCCAAATTGGGCAAACGACCGTTTTTATTTATGATACTGTCCATAAGGAGGCCTGCCACGTAGTTACATTCCGATTTCTCCTCGATGTAATTGTATTTTTCCAACAAGTCGGAAAGGGCTTCCTTGGTGACCGACCCATCCAGATTCAAGGCCATCCCGTCCTTATACTTCTGCTCTACCTCGTTGAGATAGTCCTTTTGGTTGTTGTACAATTTCATGGCGCCCAACACTGTAAGCACCGTGATGATGACAAGGCAAATGAAATCTTTTTTCATGATCTCAGACAATTAAAATGATTAAAAAACAAACGCCTTCAACAAATATCCCACAAGCACGCCGATGGCAAAAGCCCCGGAAATGAAAAGTCCCAGGATGCCTGTTTTCATGGTGACATCATGCTTGCCCTTCTGTTCTTGAGAAGGCGCGTCGTCATTATTATTCTCTTTTTCTTCATTATTCACTTTATTCTCTTCCATCTTAGAAGACTCGTTGGCCATCTCGACTTCTTCAGGAGTTGTATCCTGCTTGTTGGCAGGCTCAGTTGCAGTACCAGCTTCCTCAGAATCAGCCTGCTTGTTGGCAGGCTCAGTTGCCATGCCAGCTTCCTCAGAACCAGCCCCCTGCTTGTTGGCAGGCTCCGTTGCCGTACCGGTTTCCTCAGATGAGTCAGACTGGTATAGATGTACCAATACCGCAGTGACATTATCCTTTCCTCCACACTTGTTGGCCAGGTCAATGAGTTGTTTGCATTTCTCTTGTTCACTGAGGTTTTGCTGCAAGATGGAAGAGATTTCACGCGAGGTGAGCATGTCGGACAACCCGTCAGAGCAAAATAGCAGTTGGCTGTCGGGCAGAAGGGGGTAAATGCCCATATCCAGGTAGTCTGCCCCATGCTCGGCAAGCATCCCGAAACCCAGGCTTTTGGTGACAATGTTCCTTTCCGGGTCGTTCATGGCCTCCTCTTCGGTGAGCACCCCCATGTCTTCCTTTTGTCCTACGATGGAATGGTCGAAAGTAAGTTTTTGCAACTCCCTTTTATGGAACTGGTATAACCTGGTGTCTCCCACATGTGCTAGGAAGAGTTGGTTTTCCTTCAGGTCGATGATGCCAACAGTTGCCACGCAGCCCATGCTGCCCACCTCTGGGTGCCCCATCTTGTGTTCGACAATGGCATTGTTGGCTTTCACCACGGCTGATTCAAGCATCGAGAGGATATTGTCGGTCCCCTCGTGCACAACGACATCGTCGATGATGGTCTTCCGGGCAATCTCGGCAGCCACTTCGCCGCCCTCGTAGCCACCCATGCCATCGATGGCGCTACACAGCAGACAGGAATCGCCCCATATCATCTGTGCTATCCAACAATCTTCATTGTTGGTTCTCACCATTCCCGGATGAGTGAGTGCGTCAAACTTTATCTTCATTTAGGCCGATATTACTGAAAGGTCCGAGGCTCCCCAATAGTCCTAGGAACCCTAAGGGCTCTAGAACCACAAGAGAGACTCTTAAGACTTAGCTGGAATGATTTTTGAAATCCACTTGGCAAAGAAATTCTCATTCGTCTTTGGGGGGATGATGGTGAAGCGGAGTTGGTATTTGTTGGAAACAACAATCAAGGCGTTGTTGGGAAGGATTTCCGTGCCACCGGTGATGCTCTTCCCGTTCAAGGTCAAGTTGGCTTTTGCCTCAATGGTGAATGTTCCGTCAAAGTCATTCGCATAGATGATGAAATGCGGATTGCTGACAAGGTCGTCGTCAATGCGCACGATTTGCACACCAGCAGCAGGGAAACCACTTCTTCCACATATCTTGACCTGTGATTCAACCAGTCCAACACTTTTCGTACCTCCAACGAAAGTGCCTGCGGAAATTAATGCCAAAGAGGCTTTGGGTTGCTTTGCTAATTTTGGATTATCCGCTTTCACACCTTTAGGGACGACGACAAGCTTCTTCCTAAATGAGAACGGCCCGTCTTCCGTAATTTCATTAAGTATTTCAGGGTTGACGTCATAACGTCCACCCGCCGAACCCATCTTGGTCTTTGTTGCCACAACCGTATTGGTGCTTTTCTGCCCCTCCCCTTTTGGATATAGCGCACTGACAATAAGCACATTGCCAGAAGGAAGGTCGATGGTCTTTCCTTGGAAAAGCGTGCCTTCGGTGACTTGAATAAATTGCATATGCCAAGTTCTGGAATGTGGGATGTAATTACCCTTGGGTATCGAATGGGTCAATATTTTGACAAATTCATCAACAGCGTCTTCAAAGATGCTCTGGAAATGCTGATTAAGCCTCTCAAAGTCGCTATTCTCAAGGAATAGCGTGAATGAAGTGGGATAATAGACATGATTCTTCAATGTACTTTCTTTCATCCCCTCCATGAAATTCTCAATGATTAGTTGTTCCAAACTTAAAGGCGTTAGCCTGGTTGTTCCAAAAATCATCCTCTTGATTTGATCCCAAAATGTAGCCATATGATAGATTTATAATTATTTTACAAAGATGTGACAAAATTACAAAAAAAAATCACTAATGCAACCTTTCCACTTGTTTTTTTGTAGTAAAAGGGAAAATGAAAGGCAAAAATGAGCATGGAACAAAACACTTCTGTTCTTTTCTTGAATCTTTCTTTTGCATGGTATGTTGTTTTTTATGATTTATGATTAAGGATTTGCAAAATCATGATTTTACAAGAAAGAGCATATGATGAAAGAAAATCTATCATCCTCATTTTTCATTCTTGAAAATGTCTGTTCACAAGAAAAGCGGTGCGCCACACACACACCGCCTATGATTATCAAAAACGAACTTCATGATGAGGTCATCTCGGCAAGTTCTCCATGGATATCACATATTGGTATCCTCCATTTCCTGAATAGTAATATTGGATTTTCACCTTGTTCCCCTCAACGAGAATGTAAGGCAACCAACTTTCTGCCGCACGATACAAATCCTGTCTGCTGATGTAAAACTTTGATTTCACCCTTGTCTTGGCATCACTCATAACGAATTCAATATCACGGCCTTCCACATCCTCATAATAGTTATAAGAGACCACATACCCCACAAAAGGTTCATCTACTTTTTCCGTGCCTGTTTCCCATCCATACTCTGGTTCTGGAAGTTCTATGGATGCCTCGGTGAATTGAGGTGCTGGTGCTATTCCATAGGTGTCGTCCTTTTGCGCCTCATTTTCCTGCAAATTGGAGCGACGCTCTTCATCGGTCTTGATTTGCCAATAAATGGCCTTGCTGGTTTCTGCCACTGCGAGCCCTGTGTTTCCTGCCCACATGTTTGGCTTGATGAACTTGTTCGCTATGTTGCTGCATATGCTATCGGTGAGGTTTATCGACAAACCCTTTCCCGTTGCAATAAAATACTTCCTGTCGCCCACCGCGAGCACGACGACAAGTCCGTTTTTGGCATCCTTGCCACCTATCCCGTATTTGTTGCCTACGTCTTGTGACATTTTGAAAGCATCGGCATCTTTCACATGGTTGACAACAATGAAAGTGTTTTGTATGCCAAACTCATGGTTGAGCAGGTTGAGGTAATAATTTGCCGTGTCCTTCTCTTGTGGTTTTAGAAGGTTTTCGGGATCGCATACATACTGTGTGGAGTCCTTGAGATAGACGATTTCTATGTTGTCGGCATCCCAGACGGTATGGTCAATCCCTTCATTGCATTTATGAAAGATTCCCCACCCCAAGAGCATCACGATAGCAGCCAAAAGCACAAACCCCGCAAGTTTGAGCCAACTTTTGCGTGGTTTTGGTTTTGGAGGCTCGGGGGGATGTATTATTATCTCACTCTCGTTGATGAATTTCCTTATTTCATACACCGACTGTGGGCGTTCTTTCTGATTGACGGCCATCATCCAAAGCACCAAATTACGCATACGTGGACTCACTGATGAGGGCAAGGGAATGGAAGATGCCTTATTCGGTTCTGTGTCGGCCATGATATCCGAAGGGTTGGAAGGTCGCTTCAGAGAAAGCATGCAGAAAAGCGTTGCACCAAGGGCATAGAAATCTGTCCAAGGCCCCATTCGCTTCCTGTCTCCCGACAATTGTTCAAAAGGAGCATACCCCGGTGTGTAAACCACTGAAGAAGACATCAGGGTATCCTCTTTAGTAGCGGCATACTTGCTCGCCCCGAAGTCAATCAACACCACGTGTCCATCATCGCCCACCATGATGTTAGCCGGCTTGATGTCAAGATGGCAGAGGGGTGGATTCTGGTTGTGTATGCATTCGAGGGCATCCAGCATCTGCTTCAAGATAGCCATCGCTTCCCTCTCGGAGAGAGGCTCCTCGGATTGTTGAAGTCTTTCATACAAACTTTTCCCCTCGATGAAGTCCATCACATAGTATGAAGTCTCATTCTCTTTGAACAAATCGTGCACAGTCACAAGATGCTCGTTATGGAGACCAGCCAGTTTCTTAGCCTCATCCAGAAATCTTTTCTTCTGTCTTTCAAACAACTCTTTGTTGGCATCCAAATACACGACAACAGTCTTTTCGTCCTCGTCACGTCCACAAATGCCATTGACGAAATATTCCTTGATGACCACGCGCTTGTTGAGTTCCGTAGCCATGGCCTCATAGGTGATGCCGAAGCCTCCTTGGCCCAATTTGCGACGGATGACATATTTCCCACCTTGTAGTGTGGTGCCATCTTTCAAAGCTAAAAGATTATTCTTGTCTGACATATCAAAAACCTTTATAAGATATGCTTTCGGTGTGATGTATCATTCCTGTTCTTATGCTTGTGTATCAGCCAGCAAGTTTTTCCTGCAGCGACACTGCAGGAGGGGATGCACGCATCAAAATCAATCAATCATTAATATAGTTTTTGGAAGACATGTCATAATAGATAGCCTCCAATTCCTGCAATGTAAGATTCTGCAATGCATGCTCGATAGACCGGAGCAGTTCTTCCCTCCTTGTCTCTTCGTCTTGTCCGAAAGGTGAGTTGTTCATATCTTGAATTGTTGCATTTTTTCAAATCTACTGAATTTTAAATGACACAGGGAGGGTTTTCATCACCCTCACCGGTTGTCCATTGTGCAATCCGGGGGTCCATTTGGGCATGGATTTCACCACGCGTACAGCCTCCTTGTCGAGCAACGGGTCAACTCCCTTCGCCACCTGCACATCGCTCACCGAGCCGTCGGCCTCAACGATGAACGCCACTATCACACGCCCCTGGATATTTCCTTCCTCTGCCAAGGCAGGATAGTGTATGTTGCGGCTCAGCCACGAAAAGACGTTGCCGGGGAATGTTGGCGGCTGCTCCACCACTTCGAAGGCATTGTTGTCCACTTCATTCTTTGGTTCCGCCACAACTCGCATCTGCATAGGGGCAGCGGCGTCGGGTTGAATCTCCTTCAGTCTTTCCCTGGCATCGCCATCCCCTTGAGCGGCGGCTTTCTCATACCACTTCCTTGCCTCTGCCATGTTCTTAGTCACTCCATATCCATTGTCGTACATGAACCCTGCGCTGTATAGGCCGTTAACATCCCCCAGCTCCGCTGCCTGAAGATACCAGTCAAGGGCTTCGGCATAATCCTGAGTCACGCCATAGCCGTTGAAATACATGGTTCCGATGTTGTTCTTTGCAGCAGCATTACCCTTCTCCGCCGCCTGGCGATACCATTTGAGAGCCTCGGCATAATCCTGTGTCACGCCATAGCCATTTTGATACATGAAGCCGAGACCATTGAGTCCTGAAGGCAGGCCCTGGTCGGCGGCCTTGCGATACCATTTCAAAGCCTCGGCATAATCCTTGTTCACACCATAGCCGTTAAGATACATGAGTCCAAGTTGATTCTGTGCAGAAGCATTCTCCTGGTCGGCGGCCTTGCGATACCATTTCAAAGCCTCGGCATAATCCTTGTTCACACCATAGCCATAGAGCAGCATGTATCCAAGTTGGGCCTGTGCTTCAACAAGCCCCTGGTCGGCAGCCTTGCCAAACCACTCCACTGCTTTTGCATCATCTTTGGACTTGCCATTTAGACCGTAATGGTAGTCAAAACCCGTTTCATACATCTCACTGGCGGTGGACTGTGAGAAAACGTTGACTTGTATTGTCCAAAAAAACAAGAGCACGCATTTGACGTATCTCATCATCATCTGTAGGTTGATTTACTATTATTTCTGAAAGAATGTGAATGTGTGAATGGTGGTGACTACTCTACCGCAAAAGACCGATTTGTGCAAGTGCCACACATCATTGTGCAAAGATAAGAACTTTCAATGATATATCATTTCATTCTCCTGTGAATTTTCCCACGAAGAGGAGGACACCAGATGACAATTCACGTATGACATAGACGAAGGGACGATTGGCATGGAAGGTGGCACTTGGCGTTAGGTCAACAGCTGCGCCTCCCAGAACTCCCGATGCTGTCACGGCGGCGGCCTCGGTACCCTCCTCATTGACCTTGATCATGGCCTTCTGACGTATCATATCGATATATACAGGTCTGTCGCACATATTGAGGATATCCATGCATTGGGGGTTGAAGACCTGGCGAATGCCTAAATTCTGCAGCAGACCTTGCAAACCATGTTCCAGGTTCTCGGTGTCGGAAGAAGTCTCGTAGCGTGGCAATTTCAAGTCCACTTTGTACCCCGACATCCCTTTCATGAGACGCTGGTACTGAGGAGTCCCCCACCCGGTTTGTGCCAACAGCTGGATGATGTCGTCGGTTGTCTTTCCCTCCTCTGGCAGCATCACCGTCATGCACCACAGTTTGTTGCCATAGGGAATATCGATGGCGGCATAGGTGTCGTTTTTCCCATAATTGATGAGCACATTCTGATGCATCATCGGTAGGTCTCGCAGCCCCTTCTCTGTTGTGAATTTCTCTTCCTTGGTATTTTGAGGGTCGAACTTCTTCGTCCAATCAGCCTTGAAATAGATGGCATTAAGCAAATAGGAAATAGCATTGGGATTCACACTGCTGGTAATGGACGGAATCATCCCTTTGGTCTCTTTATTGCACCAGTTGTTGATATGGTTCACTGCTTTTGTAGAAGAGAAGTCGAGTGCCTCTGCTTTGGCATGGAAATATTCCTGCATGTCTTGTATGAACTTTTCTTTCAACTGGTATTCCTTGTTGAGGAATATGGCATTGGCAATGTTGAGTTCCACTTTCTCATCCACCTTGGGCATGTTGTTAATCAAGTTTCTGCAATATTCGTTCACAGCTTGCATGCCTCCCTCTTTGAAGCCAAGGGCTTGCTCCAGTTCCTGTTCTGTGGCGCCACCTGCGGCATCGTTCACCATCGCCAATACATAGGTGACGCTCAGAGGCGAGAAAATGAAGCTCTTGCCACTATGGTCGGCTTCACTCACTGCTTTCAAGAAATTGAGCGTGAAAGCATTGTTGTCATTTACAAAGACACGCTGCGCCTCTGTCAATTGTATGGGTTTCTTCTCCGACATCATGTCCACCCACACCTTGTTTTTATAAGCATGGGAGGATGTGGAACACGACCACAACCAACCACAAACCGTCACCATGGTCGCCACGAGCAACAAATATCTCATTCTTTTCATATTGTTTTTTTATCAGTTGATTTAGGTTAGATGGAAGTTCTCCCGGATTCTTTAGGCCCTTCGGGAAAAAGCGGCAGAGCCGAGCGGCAATTGAATTCCGCTTGGCACGTCGACCTACGGTTCCGGCAGAACATTCTTGGAGTTTCTGCTACACCGAACAATCTTGGCGGCAGGGTTGAATGGTCTATAGTACTACCTGCGTGTCGGTTTCATATATACGTTAATAGGCTTATCATCAACCACTTTCACTGTAACTTTATTATAACCAACATATGAGAATTCCAATTCTGTACCTAATGCAACAGATATAGAAAATTTACCGTAAATATCCGATATCACTCCATCTTTGGTATTCTTTATAAAAATGGTAGTGCCTATCAAGGGTTCACGATCCTCATCATAGACAACACCTGTCACATTTACAAGATTCCAAATGTTTTCTTTGAGCTTTTTCTTGGCATTTTCATACCCTTGTGCGGCAGCTTTCTCATACCACTTCTTTGCCTCTGTCAAGTTCTTTGTCACACCATAGCCATTTTCATACATAAACCCAAGGTTAAACTGAGAGATTGCATTCCCCTGTTCTGCCGCCTTTCGATACCATTTCAAGGCCTCGGCGTAATCCTGGGACACACCATAACCATAATAACACATATATCCAAGGTTACTCTGACCGCTTGCATTCCCCTGTTCAGCCGCCTTGCGGTACCATTTCAAGGCCTCGGCGTAATCCTTGGACACACCATAGCCATCTAAATACATATTCCCAAGTTGATTCTGACCGCTTGCATATCCCTGCTCTGCCGCCTTAAGATACCATTTCACGGCCTCGGTGTAATCCTTGGACACGCCATAGCCGTTACGATACATATTCCCAAGGCCATATTGCCCCCCTGCATATCCCTGCTCTGCAGACTTCCTATACCACTTCAATGCTTCTGCATAGTTTCGTGTTTCTCCTCCATACGATTCGTTGGTATAGGTGTTCCCCAACCAAAACTGTGCCTTGGCGTTACCCAAAGCAGCGGCTTTCTTTTCATATTCCACTCCTTTTCTTTCACTTTTAGCCACGCCATAACCTTCCTCATAACACTCAGCAAGACGTATCATGGCATCGGCATTCCCTTGTTCTGCTGCCTTATTGTACCACTCTACAGCTTTTGCATAGTCTTTTGACTTACCATTTCTGCCGAGGAAATAATCCTCGCCTTGCTCAAACATCTTGTCAGCAGTTTGTAGCATCTTGCTCTCTATGTCCTTGATTTTATACTCCACGACTTTCATTTGTTCGCAGTTGCGGACATCGGGGTCGTTTTTGATTTTTTTCAATGCTGTGAGGGCCTGTTCGAGTTTCCCATCAACGACCAGTTTATCGATTCTCAACAACGCTGCATCAATTGCATCGCAGGCTGACTGAGAGAAAACGTTGACTTGGACTGCCCAGAAGAGCAGGAAGATGCATTTGATTATTTTCATAATAGTCTATAGTTCTTAGTGATGAGATATTGAAATGATGGTATGAATTGTGATAACTTCGCCCCCGCAAAAGATTGATTTGTGCAAGTGCCACACATCATTCTGCAAAAATAAGAACTTTCGGAGAAAGGACAAAAAAAATGAAAGATTAAAATATTTTAAAGTGCAGATTATAGTGCAGATTGTAGTACAAATTGTGATGATTATCAACATAGTCCACTGAAGATGCAGAGCCGAGCGGCAAATCCGGCAGAAACGTGACAAGAATGTTCAGGCGGAACCAACGCCAAGAATGTTCAGGTGGAACCAACGCCAAGAATGTTCAGGCGGAATTAACGCCAAGAATGTTCAGGCGGAACCAACGCCAAGAATGTTCAGGCGGAACCAACGCCAAGAATGTTCAAGCGGAATCAACGCCAAGAATGTTCAGGCGGAATCAACGCCAAGAATGTTCAGGCGGAACCAACGCCAAGAATGTTCAGGCGGAACCAACGCCAAGAATGTTCAGGCGGATTTGCAATCCGCCTGAGGGTAACATAAGGATTTGTAATCCGATTAAATCGGTCATAAACTCTTGAAAACAACGATTTTAGCGAATTGCAAATCTTGACATTAAATGCTCCAAGAATGTTCGCCTGAGGGTAACATAAGGATTTGTAATCCGATTAAATCGGTCATAAACTCTTGAAAACAACGATTTTAGCG